>CALXCB010000022.1 GCA_944386695.1 uncultured Clostridia bacterium
TCCAATATATGAAAATATATTTAGTAATAACTCATATGGATTTAGACCAAATAGAAATTGTCATTTAGCAATTGAAATGGAAGAGATCAAAAACAAATATGCAATAGACATAAAGTTTAAGGTGAACAGAAAAAATCTAATGCACAAATTATCAACATATGAATTGTGAATAACTTTTTACTTAAAACCCTTGATTAAAAGTTATTCACAAAGTTATCCACAGTTTCCACAGTTAGTGTGGATAATTTAGAAGACATAAAAAGATAAACATAATGTAAAGAAATAGACATAATTGTAATATTTATGAAATAATACTATGAAAAAGTAAAAGATTTGTAATATTTGACTACAAAATAATCTATAAAGATAAAGTATTTTACAAAGTTCGACAAAATATTATATGAAATAAAAAACAATCGAAAAAACAATAACATATAATATTATAAACGAACTTAAATATGGAGGGGAAAATGTTTGAAGAAATAAAGTATAAATTAAAGAAACACTTTTTTAGACATATGAAAGATAATGATATAACATTAGAAGACTTAAGAATAAAACAATTAGAAGGTGCTGAGATTATAGATGTAAGAAGTAGTAGAGAGTATAAAGAAAGTCATATAAAAGGAAGTATAAATATTCCAGAATATGAAATTGATGAAAATTTTAAAAATATTGTGAAAAATAAAGATAAGCCAATAGTAGTGTATTGTTCAAGCGGATTTAGAAGTACAAGAGCATATAAAAAACTAAGAGACATGGGATATAGTAATGTATATAATTTATATGGAGGATTAGACAATTATTAGTAACTATTTGAACCATTTGGACCGGTTCTTTTTGGTTCTAGAACCAAAAAGAACCGGTCCAAATTGGTTCTACTTTGTCAAGGAAAATATAGTTGAGCTTTTTGAAAATATATGATAAAATATATGCAGAAAAAAATCGGAGGTAATATGAACGAATATCAAAAATATATAAGAAATTTTAGTATAATAGCACATATTGATCATGGAAAGTCAACACTTGCAGATAGATTAATTGAATTAACAGGTTCTTTATCAAAAAGAGAAATGGAAGAGCAAATATTGGATAATATGGATATAGAACGTGAAAGAGGAATAACTATAAAAGCCCAATCTGTAAGAATGAAATATAAGGCAAAAGACGGAAAAGAATATACATTTAATTTAATTGATACTCCAGGACATGTAGACTTTAACTATGAAGTATCAAGAAGTTTAGCTGCATGTGATGGAGCAATTTTAATTGTAGATAGTACACAAGGAGTTGAGGCACAGACTCTTGCAAATGTATATTTAGCAATAGATAATAATTTAGAAATTTTACCTGTTATTAATAAAATTGATTTGCCAAGTGCGAGGCCAGAAGAGACTCAGAAAGAAATCGAAGATATAATAGGAATACCGGCAGAAGGATGTCCATGTATTTCAGCAAAAACAGGTTTAAATGTAGAACAAGTATTAGAAAGAATAGTAACAGATTTACCTGCTCCTAAAGGAGATGAAACATCTAGGACAAAATGCTTGATATTTGATTCTTATTATGATAATTATAAAGGTGCGGTAGCATATGTAAGAGTGATGGATGGGGTCGTAAAAGTAGGAGATGAAATTCGACTTATGCAGGCAAATAAAGTATTTACAGTAACAGAAGTAGGATATTTTGCACCAGGAAATTATATGCCTGCTAATGAATTAAAAGCTGGAGAGGTTGGGTATATTGCAGCAAGTATTAAAAGTCTATCAGAAATTCATGTTGGAGATACAATTACATTAAATAATTCTCCTGCAGATGAACCACTTAAAGGATATAAAAAAGTACAACCTATGGTATATTGTGGAATTTATCCTATAGATGGAAGTCAATTTGAAGCTTTAAAATTAGCTTTAGAAAAACTTAAATTAAATGATGCATCATTAGAATATGAACAAGAAACATCAGCAGCTTTAGGTTATGGATTTAGATGTGGTTTTTTAGGATTACTTCATCTAGAAATAATAGAAGAAAGATTAGACAGAGAGTTTGATTTAGGTTTAATTACAACAGCACCATCTGTTATTTATAAAGTTCATAAAACAAATGGAGAGATTTTAGATATATATAATCCTGGAGATTTACCACCACAAGCAGAAATCGATTTTATGGAAGAACCAATGGTTACAGCAAATATTTTAACGCCGAAAGAATATGTAGGTGGAATTATGGAAATGTGCCAAAATCGACGTGGAAATTATATAGATATGAAATATTTGGACGAAAATAGAGTGAATTTAATATATGAAATGCCATTAAATGAAATCATTTATGACTTTTTTGATAATTTAAAATCAAGAACCAAAGGATATGCATCATTTGATTATGAATTTAAAGAATATAAAGCATCAAAGCTTGTAAAATTAGATATTCGTGTAAATGGAGAAACAGTAGATGCTCTTTCTCTTATTGTTCATAAAGATATGGCATATAATAGAGGAAGAAAAATGGTAGAAAAACTAAAAACTGTAATACCAAGGCATTTGTTTACAATTCCTCTTCAAGCTGTAGTAGGAGGAACAGTAATAGCAAGAGAAACTATTTCAGCTCTAAGAAAAGATGTGTTAGCTAAATGTTATGGAGGAGATATAACAAGAAAGAAAAAATTACTAGAAAAACAAAAAAGAGGTAAAGCACGAATGAGACAAATAGGAAAAGTGGAAATGCCACAAGAAGCATTTCTGTCAGTATTAAAATTAGACGATGATAAAAACTAGTAGTAGAAGGAAGGAACATCAATTGAAATTAAATATAGTAATGGTAGAACCAGAAATACCACAGAATACAGGAAATATTGCAAGAACCTGTGCAATAACAGGTGCAAAACTTCATCTAGTGCATCCATTAGGATTTAAAATAGATGAAAAATCAGTGAAAAGGGCAGGCTTAGATTATTGGGATAAGCTTGATATAGAAGAACATAATTCACTAGAAGATTTTTTAAGTAAATACAAACCAGAAGATAATAACATGTTTTTTGCAACAACAAAAGGAAAAACAAAATATACAGATATAAACTATTCAAAAATGGAAGAAATATTTGTATTATACGGAAAAGAAACAAAAGGATTACCAGAGTGGCTATTAGAAAAATATTTAAATACGAAAACAATAAGAATACCAATGCTTCCTACACTGAGATCATTAAATTTGTCAAATTCAGTTGCAATTATAACATACGAAATATTAAGACAACACAATTTTGAAAATTTGCAGCAAACAAGTCAATATTTTGACAAAAATTAAAGAAATGGATTAGAAACCAAAAAGAACCAGTCCAAATGGTTCCCAAAAGGAGATAATATGCAAACTATAACTAGTAAAGAAAATTCATTAATAAAACATATATGTAAATTAAAAGAAAAAAAGTATAGAAATGAATATAATCAATATTTAATTGAAGGAGTAAAATTAGTAAAAGAGGCAATAGAAGAACATGCAAATATTGAATATATCATAATTAGCGAAGAAGCTAAATCTAGTGAATTAGTAGCAAAATATTTAAAAAATGTATTACAATCAACAGAATATATACAAGTACCTAATAATATTTTTAAATTAATATCTGAAGTAGAAAAACCACAAGGAGTTTTAGCAGTTATTAGAAAAAATTTAGAAGATATTAAGATAGATTATTCACAAGATATAATACTTGCTTTAGATGGCATACAAGATCCTGGAAATTTAGGTACAATAATTAGAACAGCAGACAGTGTAGGATTGACTCAGATTCTTATTTCAAAAGGAACTGCAGATCCATATAATTCAAAAGTGATACGTTCTACAATGGGTGCTATATTTAGAGTAAATATTATAGAGTGTGATAATTTCTCTAAAACTTTAAAAATGTGCCAAGAAAATAATTATAAGATAATAGTGACATCTTTAGAAAGTAAACAATCAATTTATGATTTAAAATTAAAGAAAAAAGTAATAGTAATAGGAAACGAAGCAAATGGTGTTTCAAAAGAAAGTTTAGAGTTAGCAGATGAAAGGGCAATTATTCCAATGTTAGGAAAAACAGAAAGTTTAAATGCATCTGTTGCAACAGGAATTATTTTGTATGAATATGTAAGACAGAAAATTTCTCATTAGGGACAGACCCTTTTGCGAAAAGAACTGTCACCAATGAGAAAAAATTAGGAAAGGATAACTTTATATGAGACCTGTTATAGAAAAAGAAGGATTTAAAATTAGACATATAATTTATATTGTAGTGATTATTATTTGTATAGTAGCTATTGGAATTGCTGTTTATATGCAATTTTTTAGAGATGAAAAATTGGGAGTAATATTAGGAATAACAAATAATGAGGAAGAAGATAATAGTGAAAAGGAAAATTTCCTAAATATTTTTGATAATACTTTAACTATAGTAGCAAACTATGATGGAAATGTAAGTAAAATTTTAAAAGATGAAGATATAATAATAAATACTAATAATACTCAAGAACAGACAGAAAATTATACTCTTGATATACGAATACCATATTTTAATATAAATTCTAGTGTCGCAAGAGAATTAAATAATGAAATTAGAGATACATTTGATGCTAAATCTCAGAGTATAAGAAATTCAAATGATGAAAATAGTGTCATTTATAATGTAAAATATAAAGCATATGAATATAATAATATTCTATCTTTGATTGTATTATCAGAATTGAAAGAAGGTAATAATAGTCAAAGAATTATAATCCAAACATATAATTATAATTTAAAGGAAAATAAGTTAGTTACAATAGATGAAATTTTAGAGCAAAAGCAAATAGATCCAAGTTATGCAAATGACAAGATTAAAGATGAAATAGATAAATCGCAAGAACAAAATATAAAACTGTCAGATTTAGGATATAATACAAATATAAGAGATTCTAATGAAGATATGTATAAAATAGAAAATGTGAATGAATTTTTCATTGGTGATAATGGAAAATTATATATAGTATATGCATATGGAAATAGCGAATATACAAGCGAAATGGATATAGTAATATTTGAATAAAATAAAAAATAGAGAAGTGATAAACTTCTCTATTTTTGAAAATAAAAGGGGATGTTTTTTTCTTAAAGTTAATTGTCTGTCAACTAACTTAGAATTAGTATACTATACAAATTTGTCCATTTTGTGAATATGGTGTGAAAATAATAACAAATTTTTAAGAATTTTGCTCACCTAATGTTAATGTGAGTTCTTTTTCCTCATTATCTCTGTTAATTTTTAAAGTCATAGTATCACCAATCGAATGAGAATTTTTAATTTCATTTAATTGATCCATAGTTGTAATAGATTGACCATCAGCCGCTATTATAACATCACCTATTTGTAAGCCAGCTTTTTCGGCAGCAGAATATTCATCAACAGATACTACATATACACCAGGAACTAGATTATATCTTTGAGCTGTAGCTTCATCTAGATCTCTTCCAGAGATTCCTATATAAGGTCTTTTTACTTTATTATACGTAATTAATTGATCAATTATATCTGTTGTTGAATTAATTGGAATTGCAAATCCGATTCCTTCAACACCTGTACTTGAAACTTTTAAAGTATTTATTCCTATAACTTGACCTTGACTATTAACTAAAGCACCACCACTGTTACCAGAGTTAATAGCAGCATCTGTTTGGATGCAAGTATATGTTGTTGAACCTTCAGAGTCTTGAACTTCTCTATTTACAGCACTTACAACTCCGCATGTAATAGTTATTCCTAGATCTAAAGGGTTTCCAACTGCCATTGCAAATTCTCCAACTTGAACATTATCAGAATCAGCAAATTCTGCTGCAGTAAGATCTGTTTTGTCAATTTTAAGAACAGCTAAATCAGTTTGAGAATCTTTGCCAACTATTTTAGCATCATATTGAGTTGTATCTCCATATAAAGTAACTTTTATAGAAGTTGCCTCTGAGATATCATAATATGTAGATTCTGATGAAGAATCTACAACATGGTTATTTGTAACAATATATCCATCTTCACTAATAATGATTCCAGAGCCAGATGCTGTAACTTCTGAAGAAGTGTTTCCTTGATTCATTCCGAACATACTATAAAAAGAAGGTGATGATACATTATAGGAAATAGTGATACCTACAATTGATGGTAATATTTTACCTGCAGCATATACTGCTGTATCAGAATAATTTGAAAGTGATACTAAATCATTGTTTACAACACCTGAATTAGATGAATTATTAATAGTTGAAGAAGATGTTCCTGTTTCTCCAATTAATTTTTGCTTTATAGTAGGAACAGTAAAACAAGTACCGTAGTACTAAAGCACATCCAAGAACACCACTTATAAAAGGTGTAAGTATGTTTCTAGTAAAAGTGTGAGAACGACTTGGTTTAGAATTTGTAATAACATTTTTAAATTCATTTTTATCCATAATGATTTCCTCCTAATATGATATATATATTATAAATCAATTCTTATTTATAATACAATAGATTTGTGAAGATTGTGTGAAAAAAGTGTAACTACTTGTATTTTACTATATAGTCGTATAATAAAATTGTCGAATTTTGCGATGAAAAATAAATCGAATTTGAAAAAAAGTATTGACAAATTATGTAAATGGTTTTATAATTTAGTTATTAATTATATAATTTTTATGTGTAATATTTTTTGCATGCATACTTATAAATATTACTTTTTTCAAAAATAGTTATAACTTATTTTTTATTTTATTCTAATTTTTTTCATTTAATTATAAATTCAAAAGTTAGGAGTTAAATAGGAGGTGTATAATCTAAAAAAACAGTGTTTTTCGAAATAAATATGATTAATTGCATAAGAAAAGATATAGAAACTTTCTAAAACAAAACTATATAAATCCACATAAAGAAAACCTTTGTAATAAATAAATTTTATGTAAAAAAGGAGGTCTAAGTAATAGATAATAGTATTCGGAAATTTTGCAAGTTTTTGGCAAAATGAAGAAACTAAAGAAATAGTAATTAATTTTTTGGATAAAGTTATAGACGTAAAGTTTAAAGATATTATATTTTGTGGAATAGAAGAGTTTCAAAGTATAGCTGAATATGATTTTTATTTAATTAATTTTATTGGGATTACAGATGAAAATATAAAGAAAGAGTTTTTTATAAAAAAAATAAAGAAAGGGAAAATAAAAGAATCTTTATTTTGTATCTGTGATTTAGTTTATGAAAAATATTTTAATAGTAATCCAAAAAAATCTATAGAAGAACCTAAGAAAATAACTATTTTAGAAGAAAAAGAGAAAGTACAATATATTAGCAAGGTATCTGTAAATTTATTTAAAGGAAATCTAAACAAAAAAGAAGTAAGTATAGAGATAACCTTTATTGAAGGATCATATTTAATAGAACAAATCAAAAATCAAAAAAATATTACGAAAGGAAGTAGAGAAGATATAGAAATAAATCAAAAATATATTTTAATTATAGGTATAAAAAATCAGACTTGATATATTAAAAAATTTTTATTATAATTATAAAAAATATTTAAGGAGGATTTTTAATGACATATACTTATATACCAAAAGGTGTTTGTTCTATGAAAATGGTTTTTGAAATAGAAGGAGATATAGTAAAAAGCTTGCAGATTATTGGAGGATGTCCAGGGAATACAATTGGAGTTTCTAAATTAGTAAAGGGAAAAAATATTGATGAAGTAATATCTATGCTAAAAGGAATACCATGTGGGGTGAAGGGAACCTCTTGTCCAGATCAAATTGCTAGAGCTTTGCAAGAATATAAAGAAAAATATAAAGTCTAAAAACCGTTATAAAGAAAAACAAAAAAGATGGCAATTGAATTATATTGCCATCTTAATTAATATGTTCTGATAGTTATTGCTGGTCAGGTTCGATACCTAGATAAGGTAATACTTCAGAAAGTATTTTTGAAACAACTGGAGCGGCAGTTTGTCCACCTTGATGGCTATCACCTGTAGGATCATAAAGAGTAACAAGAATAACTACTTGACTATTTTCTATAGGAGAGATAGCTGCAAAAGATGTGGTATATCCTGCATTTGGATCACTTGCAATTGGTTCAGAAGTTCCAGATTTTCCACCAATGGAATATCCTTGTACTTGAGCATTTTTACCAGTACCATCTGTTACAACAGATTGCATCATAGACTTCATGTTATTTGAGGTTTGAGTAGAAATAACTTGTCTAATAGTGTTAGTTTCAAATTTTGTTATTTCACCAGTATCAGTGTTTTTCATAGATGATACAAGTTTGGGTTGAACTAAATAGCCATCATTCGCAATAGCACAAACTGCTGTGCACATTTGTAATGGAGTGATAGTAAATCTTTGACCGAATGACATAGTTGCAAGTTCAACAGAATTAACATCATCTATGTCATAGAAGATCCCAGAAGATTCCCCAGATAATCCAACATTAGTTTTATCAAAAAAGCCGAAAGCATCATAATATTTATATAAAGTTTTAACACCAATTCTTTGACCTAATTGCATAAAAGCAGGGTTACAAGAATTCATTAATGATTGTCTTAATGTTTCAGAACCATGTGTTGTAAAATAAGGTGCTTGATATCTCCAACATTGAATTATGGTACCATTTATATCTTCAAATCCTTTACAAAAGAAATCATTTTCTTTATCTGTTTGAGTAATATTTTCTTCAAGAGCTACAGATGCAGTAATTAGTTTAAAAACAGAGCCGGGTTCATAAGTTTCTGATACTGAACGAACTTTCCACATTTCATATATTCGAGCATATTTCTCAGAAGAAGATAATGAATTCCAATTATCTGAATAATAAGATGTTGGGGTAAAAGGTGAATTTAAGTCATAGTTTGGATATGATGCCATTGCTAAAATATTTCCAGTTTTAGGATCCATAACTATACAATTGCCACCTTTAGAACAAGAATTTATTTCAACTGCTTCTTTCAAATATTTTTCAACTATTGATTGAATATTTATATCTATAGATAGTGTTAAATCATATCCATTTTCTGCTTCGATAAAAGATTCTTGAGAATTAGGGATTTCACTTTGAGAAGCATCTGTAGAAGTTACAATTTCTCCAGAAGTACCTTTTAATATAGAATCATAAGAATATTCAATTCCACTTAAACCTTGATTATCACTTCCGCAAACACCAATTACTTGCGAAGCTAAAGTTGAATAAGGGTAATATCTTTTAGTATCTTCATCTATGTTAATGCCTGCTGAGATGTCATTTTCTTCCATCCAAGATTTTAATTTATTTACTTTATCTTCTTCAACCTTTTCTATAATTGTCTCTGTTTGAGACGAGCTGTTAACTTTTGCTAGAGTTTCTTCGTAATTTAAATTAAATATCTCGGAAAAAGCTTTAGCTATACTTTCTTTTAATTTAGCAGTATCTTCATCATTTTTTCCAACAATTTTAGATGGATTTATTGAAATAGTATCAACGTTTTCGCTAATTGCTAAAGAAGCACCGGTTGAGTCATAAATGTTTCCTCTTTTACTAGTTATTTCTGAACTTGTGGTTTGTTGTTTGGTAGCAAGACTTGAAAGATAAGAACCATCAATTATTTGTAAAAAGAAAAGTCTTCCGATTAATAAAAATAATATTAGAAAACATATTATTAAAACTGTTCTTAATCTTTTAATTGATATTACATTTTCAATATTTAAATTACTCTTTAATTTTGCTATTTTGTCATCTGTTTTAGATTTTATAATTTTATTTCTTACTTTTTTTGCGAGTTTTTTATTTTTCTTATTCATAAAATCACCATACTTTTTTAGGAATATTTTATAGTAAATTAAATTAAAAATCAACTAATTTATAAAAAAATATTATATAAGGGAGAGAATTATGTTATCAATAGTAAAGAGTATGTCTTTAGAAGGCATAAGTGGATATTTAATTGAAATCCAAAGTGATGTAACTGGAGGACTTCCTAGTTTTGATATTGTACGGTCTTCCAGATATACGAGTAAAAGAAGCTAAACAAAGAGTTAGATCAGCAATTAAAAATTCGGGAATTGAATTTCCAAGTAGAAAAATTGTTGTTAATTTAGCACCAGCGGACAAAAAAAAGGAAGGAACTTTTTTTGACTTGCCTATTGCTATTGGAATATTAGTTGCAATAGGTAAAATAAAAAAGACAGCCATAGAAAATTTTGATAGTACAATTTTTTTAGGAGAACTTTCTTTAGATGGTAAAATCAATGAAGTTAATGGTATTTTACCAATGTGCATAGAGGCAGTTGATTTAGGAATAAAAAGAGTAATTATTCCGAGTCAAAATAGTGTGGAAGCATCGATTATAAATGATTTAGATATTATACCAGTATCAGATCTGAATGAAGTAATAGATTATCTTTCTGGTAAAATTCAAATAGATAAGCAAATTGTATATAGAAATATGGATTTTGAAAATAGAGAATATTATGATGTGGATTTTTCAGAAGTGAAAGGACAAGAAAATGCAAAAAGAGCTTTAGAAATTGCAGCAGCTCGGATTACATAATTGCCTTTTAGTTCGGAAGCCCAGGTTCTGGAAAAACAATGCTATCAGAAAGAGTACCGACCATTTTACCAGATTTAACATTTGAAGAAGCATTAGAAATAACAAAAATTCATAGTGTTTCTGGAAAGATAGAAAGTGGTACAGGTTTAATCACTAAAAGACCTTTTAGGAGACCACATTACACAAGTTCACCGATATCCATAATTGGAGGAGGAAGAGTTCCGAAGCCGGGAGAAATTAGTTTAGCACATTTTGGAGTGTTATTTTTAGATGAATTTCCAGAATTTAAAAAAGGTACATTAGAGCTTTTAAGAGGGCCATTAGAAGATAAGAGTGTTACTATAAGTAGAGTTAATTCAACTATTACGTATCCTTCAAAATTTATGTTAATTGCTAGCATGAATCCGTGTCCATGCGGCTATTATGGCACTGATGATAATAAATGTAATTGTTCAGAAAAATCAATTTTAAGGTATATTAGTCATGTGAGTCGGACCACTTTTAGATAGAATAGATTTGCATATAGAGGTTAAACCTGTTGAGTATAAAAAAATAAGTTCGAATGAAGTTGTAGAGACATCAAAAGATATAAGGAAAAGAGTGAATAGTGCAAGAAAAATTCAACTTGAAAGGTATAAGAATTTAAAACTTTATTCAAATAGTGACTTAACTCCAAGTTTAATAGAAAAGTTTTGTAAGCTTGATAGTATAAGTAAAAATATTTTAAAAAAAGCTTTTGAAAAATTAGGTCTAAGTGGTAGAGCCTATGGTAGAATTTTAAAGGTTGCAAGAACTATAGCTGATCTAGATGGAGAAGAAAATATAAAAAGAGATCATATTTTAGAGGCGATTCAATATAGGAGTTTAGACAGAAAATATTGGAAAAGGGATAAAATTTAACAAATTTGAGAATTAGGAGGAAAAAATAAACGATGAAAAAGATAAAATTGAGAGATGAAATATATCCAAAAAAGTTAAAACAGATTGTTGATAGTCCAAAAATGCTGTATGTAGATGGAAATATCGAAAATTTGAACACAAATTGTTTAGCTGTAATAGGTTCTAGGAGTTGCACTAAATATGGAGAAAGATGGTGTAAGATTTTTGTTAGAGAATTAGTCGAATATGATTTAACAATAGTTAGTGGCATGGCTTTGGGGATTGATAGTATAGCACTTAATGCTGCTATTTTTGCAGGTGGAAGAACAATAGCAGTTTTACCATCTGGTTTGGAAAATATATATCCACAAGAAAATATAGGATTATATAAAAATATTTTAAAGACAGGAGGAACTGTTATTTCAGAGTATTCACCAAAAACAAAGGCTGGATATAATAAATTTTTAGAGAGAAATAGAATAGTAAGTGGGTTATCTATTGCAATTTTGGTTATAGAAGCAGCACATAGAAGCGGGACGAGTGTTACAGCAAGATTGGCTAAAGCACAAAATAGAGATGTATATTGTATTCCACGGAAGTTTAGACAATTCTAAAAGTGTAGGTACAAATAAATTAATAAAAGATGGTGCCAAATTAGTTTTATCGCCAAAAGATATAATATCAAATTATAATTTTTTAAGAAAAATAGAAAAGCCAATTAATAAAATGAAATTTGATGAAATAGATATTGAAGAGGAATATAAAGAGGTTTATAATGTTATAACAAATGATCCTTTAGATATAAATACTATAATGAAATTAAGTAAAATAGATTTAAAAGAATTGATGCCAAAGTTAACAGCTTTGGAATTAGAAGGAAAAATACAAAAGGTTTATGGAAATAAATATATGAAAATATGAGGTGATAATTTATTTTTTATGATAAAAAGCAATTAGGTAAAATTGGAGAAGATATAGCTTGTAGATATTTACAAAAAACAGGTTATAAAATTGTAGAAAGAAATTTTAATTGCAAGCAGGGAGAAATTGATATAATTGCTATAGATAAAGAAGAATATGTTTTTATTGAAGTGAAAACCAGAAGCAATTTATGTTTTGGAAGACCAAGTGAATCTGTAAATGATCATAAGCAAAAACATATTTATAAAAGTACAAAATATTATATACATGTAAATAGTATTGAAAATGCTTTTATTAGGTTTGATGTAATAGAGGTTTATTTAAAGAAAGATAAGTATAAAATACAACACTTAAAGGCAGTTGATATAAAATAACAAAAAATACAGTAAAAATATTGTGAAAAAGTGATTTTATGTTATAATAAGAAGAAAAAGTATATGAGGTAGAGTTATGAATACATTAGAGGAAACAAAATTTTTAATGAAAAAATATAAAATAAGGGCAAATAAAAATCTTGGTCAAAATTTTTTAATAGATGATGAGGTTATTCAAGATATAGTTAATGGAGCTAATATATCTAAAGAAGACTTGGTAATTGAAATTGGACCTGGATTAGGTACCATGACTGTTTTACTTGTAGAAAAAGCAAAAAAAGTTATATGTATAGAATTAGATAAAAAAATGATAAAAATTTTAAATGATAGATTTATAGCTTATGACAATATTGAATTGATAAATCAAGATGTATTGAAAGTAAATTTAAAAGAACTGATAAAACAGGAAAAAGAAAATAATCAGATAAAAAATGTAAAGATTGTAGCTAATCTTCCATATTATATAACGACACCAATAATTATGAAATTATTAGAAAGTAATTTAGATATTGAGAGTATAACAGTAATGATACAAAAAGAAGTTGCAGATAGATTAATAGAAATTCCAAGTGGAAAAAACACAGGAGCAATAACATATACTGTTTATTATTATTGTAAATCAACAAAAATAAGAGAAGTTGCAAATACATCATTTATACCAATGCCAGAAGTTATATCTGAAGTTATTAACCTAGAATTGAGAAAAGAACCGGCAGTAAAAGTAGCAAATAAAAAAGTATTTTTTAATATAATAAAAAGTGCATATATGCAAAGAAGAAAAACATTGCTAAATGCTCTAGTAAATACAGGAGTATTTAAAAATAAAGAAGAGGGATTGGAAATATTAAAAAAATTAAATTTAAGAGAAGATATTAGAGCAGAAAATCTTACCATAGAAGATTTTGCAAGACTTACTAATGTGTTTTGCGAAAGAATTAGTTAACATAAAAATAAAAAGTATTTTGCAAAAACTATTTTAATTTCAAAAAAAATATGTTATAATAGATAAAGCGAATTATATGAATATGAATTATATGAGAAAATAATAGAGAAAAGGAGAAATATATGAATCAAATACTTATAACAGAAAAATTATATATAACTCCAGAATTAAAAAGAAAAAAGAAAATGTATAAAGTCAATTTTATTATATCATTGGTAATAATCTTAATACTTTTTTCTTTATATGTATATGCAGAATACGATAGAAATAAGAGTGATCTTTCTCAAGATATATTAGCAAGTATGAATCAAAAGGATACTACAACTATTAGTAGTGATAATGAAGCATGGATAATACCTTTAGATGGAGGAGAAATTGTTAACGATTATGACATATATACAGCTGCTGATGGAAATACATATAAATCAATAGGAACTATAAATATTCCATCAATAAATGTTACTTATCCGATACTATCTGAGACTAGTGATGCACTTTTAAAAGTATCTGTATGTAAATTTTGGGGTAGTGATCCTAATAAAGTAGGAAATTTATGTATAGCTGGTCACAATTATAGAAATAGTAGATTTTTTAGTAAAGTGCCAAATTTAGTTGTAGGAGACACAATAGAAATAACAGATTTATCAGGAGAAACATTGAAATATTCAGTTTATGATAAATATACTGTTGATCCAACAGATGTAAGTTGTACAACGCAAATTACAAATGGTAAAAAAATAGTGACACTAATTACTTGTACAAATGATAATAAACAAAGAGTGGTAGTAAAAGCACAAGAAGTATAGAAGATGAATATCTTTTCGAGCAAATTCGGAAAGATATTTATTGTTTTAAATATATTAAAAAGAGGAAAAGAAATGAAGAATATAGTTATAATAGGTGGAGGAGCTTCAGGATTAGTGGCTGCAATATTTGCAGCAAAGAGTGGAAAAAAAGTTTGTATAATAGAGAAAAATAATGTATGTGGGAAAAAAATTTTAGCTACTGGAAATGGCAGGTGTAATTACTGGAATGAAGAACAATCAATATTGCATTATAGAAGTAACAACATAGATTTGGTTAAGGAAGTTTTAAGTAATAAAAATAAAGAAATGATTTTAGAATTCTTTGAAGAAATTGGAATATTACCAAAAATAAAAAATGGATATTATTATCCATTTTCTAATCAAGCAATAACTATGCAAAAAGCTTTGGTATTAGAAGCTGAGAAATTAAATATTGATATAAAAACTAATATGATTATAAAGGATATAAAAAATATAGGAGACAAATTTATAATTCTAACAGAAGATGGAGCAAATATGGAAGCTGACAGAATTATATTAGCAACAGGTTCAAAGGCAGCACCCAAAACAGGGTCTGATGGAATAGGGTATAAAATAAGTAAAAATTTTAATCATTCAATAATAAATCCATTACCAGCTTTAGTTCAATTAAAAGCAAAGGAATCTTTTTTAAAACAGTGGGAAGGAGTAAGAGCAGATGTAGCAATTACTTTAATCGAAAATAATAAAAAATTAGCAGAAGAAAAAGGAGAGATACAACTTACAAATTATGGAGTAAGCGGGATTTGTATATTTAATTTAAGTGGGAGAGTAGCAAGAGGATTAGCAGACGGAAAAAAAGAAAAAATAAAAATTAATTTTTTAGATGGATTAGATATTAAATCTGAAGCCGAATTTGTTAGGTGGTTTACTTTAAGAAATCAAAATATTAAAAATAGAACAATAGGAGAGTTGCTAGAAGGAGTTTTAAATTATAAACTAGTAAATGTTTTGCTAAAAAGAGCTAAGCTAAATGATAAAGACAAGTGGAATGAAATCGATGAGAAATCAAAAATCAAATTAGCTAAAAATGTTATTAAATTTGATCTAGATATTATAGGAACAAATTCATTTGATAAAGCTCAAGTTTGCTCAGGTGGTATTCCATTAAATGAGATAGATATAAAAACGATGGAATCTAAAAAACAAAAAGGATTATATATAGTAGGTGAGCTTTTAGATGTAGATGGAGATTGTGGAGGATATAATCTAGAATGGGCTTGGATAACAGGAATGATAGCTGGAATAAATGTAGAATAGGAGAATTAGATGATAAGATTAAGACAAATAGAAGTAGATATTGATGCTGGAAAAGAAGAGATATTAAATAAATGTGCTAATAAGCTAAAAATAGACAGATCACAAATTGAAAATATAGAAATAAAAAAACAGTCTATAGATGCAAGAGACAAGAAAGAAATTTTTTATTGCTATGAGGTTGATGTTAAAGTAAAAAATGAGAAAAAAGTATTAAACAAAAATAGATCAAAAGATATTTTTCATTCGCCAAATGAAGAGTATATATTTAAAATAACAGGAACAAAAAAGTTAAAATATAGACCTATTATAATCGGCTCAGGTCCAGCCGGATTATTTTGTGGATATATGCTTGCTAAATATGGATATAAGCCACTTATTTTAGAAAGAGGAGAATGTGTTGAAAATAGAATAAAAGCTGTAAAAGAATTTTGGAAACAAGGTAAGCTGAATAAAAATACTAATGTGCAATTCGGAGAAGGTGGAGCTGGAACATTTTCAGATGGAAAGTTAAATACCTTAATTAAAGATAAAGAATTTAGAAAGAAAAAGGTATTAGAAATTTTTGTAGAGGTTGGAGCTCCAAAAGAAATTTTATATACGAGTAAGCCACATATTGGTACTGATAAATTAAGAGAAGTAGTAAAGAATTTAAGAAATAAAATTATTCAAATGGGAGGAGAAATTAGATATAATTCATGTTTAACTGATATAAAAGTTGAAAATTCAAAAATAAAATATATAGAAATAAATAATCAAGAAAAGTTAAATGCAGAAGTTATTATTTTAGCAATAGGTCATAGTGCAAGAGATACATTTAAAATGTTAAATAAAAACAATATTCCAATGGAAGCAAAGCCTTTTGCAGTAGGTGTAAGAGTACAACATGATCAAGATATGATAAATTTTGCACAGTATGGTGAGCAAAAAAATAAATTGCCACCAGCATCATATAAATTAACATTTCATTCTAGAAGCGGTAGAGGGGTATATTCTTTTTGTATGTGCCCTGGAGGTTATGTTGTAAATGCGTCATCTGAAGAAAGAAAACTTGTTATAAATGGTATGAGTGATTTTAAAAGAGATTCACAAAATGCTAATTCTGCAATAGTGGTGACAGTATCTCCAAATGATTTTGAGAATAAACTATTTGGAGGAATGGAATTCCAAGAAAAACTTGAACAAAAAGCATATGAAATAGGAAACGGAAAAATTCCAATACAACTTTTAGGTGATTTTATAAAAAATAAAAAATCAACAATGTTTGGAGATGTAAAGCCAGTATTTAAAGGAAATTTTCAGTTTGCAAATTTACAGGAAATTTTACCGGACTTTATAGTAGGATCATTAAAAGAAGCATTTCCAGCTTTTGAAAAAAAGATAAAAGGATTTTCTAATACAGATGCAATTCTTGCTGCAGTAGAAACTAGGACATCATCTCCAATAAGAATAAAAAGAGAGGAAAATGGAGAAAGTAAAATAAAAGGTTTGTTTCCGGCGGGAGAAGGAGCAGGATATGCAGGAGGAATAATGTCAGCTGCAATTGATGGTATAAAAGTTGCAGAAAATATAGCTGCAATATTTAAAGAATAGGAGGAAAAACATATGACAGAAAAAGAAAAGAGAGATAATCAAGAATTGTATGATGCAAATTATAATAAGGAATTGCTAGATGAAATGAAAAAAACAAAAGATTTATGTTTTAAATATAATAATATGGAGCCTTCTAAAATAAAAGAAAGAACAGAGTTAATAAAAAGTATGTTAGGAAAAACAGGAGAGAATATACGAATAGAATCTAATTTCCAATGTGATTATGGTTATAATATATCTGTTGGAGAAAACTTTTATATGAATCACAATTGTGTTATATTAGATGGAGCTAAAGTTGAATTTGGAGATAATGTATTTATTGCTCCAAATTGTGGATTTTATACAGCAGGACATCCAATAGACTTTGAGAGAAGGAATAAAGGATTAGAATATGCAAAACCTATAAAAGTTGGAAATAATGTATGGATTGGTGGAAATGTGGTTGTATTACCAGGTATAACTATTGGAGATAATGTTGTAATTGGAGCTGGAAGTATAGTAACAAAAGATATTCCTTCAAATGTAGTTGCAGTAGGAAACCCATGCAGAGTTATAAAAGAAATACCAGAAAAAAATTTTTTATAGAATATAGTAATAAAAGTAAACATAAGGTAAAATTTTGAGAAATTACAAATGTTTACATAACTTGATTTTTCCTGTGAATTATGATGGCAAAAAACAAATTTTAGAACTTAATATAAATATTTAATATAGAAAATTATAGAGATTAAAGAAAAATTTAAAATAAGTATTGAAAAAAATATGATAAAATATATAATAAGATCGTAAAAAATCTAATATTTAGGAGAGGTAAAGTATGAATAGAAAAGAGTTTGAGAATGATTTATTAAGTCAAAATGTTACTGAAAAATATTTAAATATGTCAAGAGAAGAGCTAGAAGAAAGATTTGGAAGTGAATTTTTAAAAACTGTTGATTTCGGAGGACAAAACAACAATAACCATCAATATGAATTATTTGAACATATATTAAGGACTGTTGATAGCATAGAACCAGATGGACTTTCACAAGAAGATTTGCTAAAAGTAAAAATTGCAGCATTTTTTCATGATATTGGAAAACCTAATGTTGCAAAACTAAATGAAAAAACAGGACAAACTCAATACATTGGTCATGCAAAACAATCTGCTGAACTAGCCACAAGTATACTTGAAAATTTAGGATATAGTGAACAAGAAATGGCGGAATTAAATTTTTTAATCCAAAGTCATGATGATTTTATTCCAATTGCAAAAAAAGAAGATGTAACAAAAGAAAGAATCTCAAAAATATTAACATCAATAGCTAAAAGAGCAGAAAATTATACGCCAACAATTTCTTCTTATAAAAAATTAATTGCATTATGTAAAGGAGATGCAATGGCACAAAATAAAGTGATTGAAAGAAATGGAGAAGTAATTGATACGCAAGAAGATAGAATAGCTAGATTGGAATCAATTCAAGAAATCTTACCAGAAGCAATTATATTAAAACAAGAAAACGAAATTGCAAAATTAGAAAAACAAAAAAGAGAAACAAAAAACGGACCTGCTCCAATCGAAAAGAAAGGGAGAATAGTAAATCAAAAACAAATTGATATTTGGAATAATATGACACAAGAAGAGAAAGAAGAAAAAATAAATAGTATAGATGCAGAAATAGCAAAATTAAAACAAGAAGAAGTAGAATTACTAGAAATTTCAGGAACTAAATCAACTAAAGAGGAAGATGAAAAACTCGGATCAGTTAAAGTAAAATCTTCGTCAGAAGATATACATAAACAAAAAGCAAAGCATTTGAAAGATAGTATAAATAAATCACATCAATTAGACTTTGTGATTGCAGAACTAGAAAATAAAAAAGGAAAAAATGATAGGAGTTAATCAGATGAATGAAAAAAGAGATTTAATAATAACTAAAGAAAATTTTTTTATAAGAATATTTAAAAAAATAAAAAGCTTTTTTGCAAAAAATAAGAGCTCAAAAGAAAATAATATTGAAGAAATACCAACAAATTATAATTATCAATCAAAAGTAAACAAGAGAAAAGAAGAATTTTTAAATAATATAAAAATACAAGAGGATTCTGGTATAATTTATTTGAAAGTAAAGTTGGAAAATAATGAAATCAGAGCAATAGATTTAACAGATGAACAAATTGATGAATTACAAAAAATCTATGATAAAGAAATAATGGAAAAACAAAATAAAATAAACCAATTAAAAGGGATTGCATAATAGATATTTATTATAAATTCAAGGAAAGATTAGTTTGAGAAAAATGTAAATGAGACCAACTATTAAAACAAATAGTTGGTCTCATTTTACATTATTTATAAATTACATATTCATTAGAAATAATATTAATATCATTCCTATATACATAAATGCAAATAAGGCTAGTCCGACTATACCTGTTATAATTCCGGCTTTTCCAATTTTGCTACCAGTTTTTTTAGCTGATATAGTACCTAATACAACTGCAAGAATTCCTGTTGGTAAAGCAAGGTACCAAAATAAAGCTGTTACAATAGATATAATACCAAAAACAAGAGAAGCCACATGTGCAATAGATTTGTTTACCTTTTTTTCTTCCATAATTAAAACCCCCATTTATTTTATATTTATTTCATCAATTAAATCCAATGTATCAAGATCATTTACCTTTATTGCCGTCTCAGATACAGTATATAAATTATTATCAATGTATAAACCTCGTAATAGTTTAGAATAAAAATTACCATAGTAAGAGATAGATTTATTAGAAGGGCTATGAGTGATAACACCTTTTAGAGTAAATCCATCATCGATATTTATATTATATACTAAATAACCTTCTGCAACAAATGATTTTCCGGTAATTTGCATATGCATTTACCATTGATGAATTTGAACTATTTGAAGCATCAACTTCAAAATCTTCGCTATAATTATTTACAGGAATTGCTATTAATTGTTTTTCCTTAGAAAATAGTAAAGCTTTTGGATTAGTTAAAATTGCTGATGTTGTTCTTCGATCTCCTATTATAGTTTGAGATAATTGAACAGGATTATTAACATCACTTACATCAAATAAAGCCATTTTCATTCCAACTATTCTAGTTGTGGAGCTAGTTACTTTTCCACTTGAATTTTTTGTAATAGATTCTTCAGTTTCCATGCCAATACCAATTAAGTGATTTTCGTCATATGGATGTAAATATGTACTATATCCTGGTATATGTAATTCTCCTAAAACTTTTGGTTTAGATTCATCACTTAAATCTATTACAAATAGCGGATCTGTGTTTTTATATGTTACAAGATAAGCTTTATTACCAATAAATCTAGATGAATACATTTGCTCACCTTCAGCAACAGAATCTGAGGATCCAATTTGATTTAAATGCTCATCAAATATAACAATTCTTGTTCCATCAGAATTATATAAAGCAACTCGTAAATGTCCATTTTGCTCATCTAAGGAATATTGATTTATTGTTTTTCCAGCTACTTTACTTTTATTTTTATAAGTTATACTACCATCTTCTGAAATATTAAATTTATATATTTCGGTAGTAATACCATTTGAATAAATATCATCTTGAAATGCACCTAAGATACCATATAAACCAAATATATTACGTATAGATATATCATAATCATATTTTTGATCTAACAAATAAATACTGTTTTCTGATACATATGCATTTGAAATATCAATAAGATAAGAGCTTATGTCTATATCTTCGCTTGCATTATCTAAGTCAACTAGTGAAAAAATAGTTTGTTTTGTGGTTTCGACATCTTTTAAATATTTAATATCATTAAGAGCTATTTCTTGTTCGATATTATCTTCTTTGTATGTTCTGATTACTTTATCATCTTTTTCTCTTAAATTTCCTGAAGCAATGACATATAATTTATTATCTATACATCTTGATGTATAATATGGTTCATAAAGTTCATAGCTTTTTACTAAAAGTGGATCTGATTTATCTTCTATATCATAGATTTTTACGATAGTGTTACTATTGTAATTGTAATATGAATAAGAACCGGTACTATTGCTTTTAGTTGCAATAACTACTAGTTTATCTTGATATAATATCAAGTCTTCAGGAATACTTCCATCATCTAATTCTATTGTTGCTTCAATTTGAATATCTTCTGGAAGCATTACATTTGTTATTATTACATTATCATCAGATATTGAATAGATATAATCACCATCAGTTTTAATAATATCAGCTTCATCTACATTTTCTACTTGGATATTAGTAGTTGAATAGTCTTTTGATGAAGTTGATTCAATTGAGCTTTCTGATACCGTAGCATAAGTGGAATTGACATCAATATTGTCTGAGGCTGCTCCAGTATGTGAAACATGATTATAAAAAACAATATCATATATAAGACTAAAAGGTAATGTAAAAATACTAGAAAATATATGATGCGAATCTGAATCATCACCATTATATATTCTTGTTAATTCTTTATCTGACTTTATTGTTCTTAATTCTGTATTATTTTGAAAGAATATTAAAAAAGTGATAAAGAAAATTAGGATTACCAAAAAGGTAATTATAAATTTAATTTTTTTCTTCATAAAAAAATCCCCCTCTCTTTTCATAGTTATATTATAAACTTTTAAACTAAATAAAACAACAAAAACTATCAAAAATTTTAATTTTAACATATAATGTTATTACAGTTTATAGCCAGAAAAATGTAAGAAAAAAGATTTTTGTTCAAAAATGTGAAAAAATGCTATTGTAAGTTTTCTAAAAATGTGATAACCTTTTTAAAAAAGTTTTTGACAAATATGTAAAATAAATTTAATGATAATAAAATGTTGGAGTACAAGTTTATGAAAAATGGTATAAGAAAGGCAGAGGCTTATAATATGGCTGAAGGAAAGTTAGAAGAAAATGAAATATTTAAACCAAGTATAAGTGAAGAAAATGGTGTAAAATTAGTAAATGATACATACAAAAATATATTGTCAATAGGAATAAGTACAGCAGGGTCTGCAGAAATTGAAATGTCAAAAAGAGCACCTAATAGCCATATCATAGCAACAACTATAGATAAAGATGGGTTGGAATTTTCAAGGAAAATTATAGAAGAAAAGGGATTTGAAGAACAGATAGAATTGAAGCTTGAAGATGTCTCTGAAAAAATGCCATATAGTGATAATTATTTTGATTTTGTGTATGCAAGATTAGTATTACATTATTTAGAAAATAAAAAATTAGAACAAGCTTTAAAAGAGATAAAAAGAGTGTTAAAACCAGATAGATTGTTCTATATAGTAGTGAGAAGTAGAAATGAATGGGAAGCAAAACTTGAAGGTACAACTTATGATGAAGAAACAGGAATTACTAAATATCCAGTGTATTCAACTTTGGGTACTAATAATGTGAAATTTTTATGTAGAAGATTGCATACAATGGAATCTTTAACAGAGTTTTTGAAAAAGGAAGATTTTAAAATAAAATATATAAAAGAATATAAAGAAGAATGCTATAAGGATTATAAAAGGACAGAAAAGACAGAATTTCCAAATACAATTATTGAATGTTTGGCTCAGAAATAGAAAAATGCAGGGGTGTATTGTGGGAAAATATATTAAAATATGTATATGAGCTCATAATCATATTATAATTGGTTTAGAAAAGATTCAAACCTTGATAATTTACCTGTTATGGCTAATTCAGATAATTGGTTTCAATTTGAAAGTATAGATGTGCCAATATTAACATTTTCAGGTTCAGAAGAAACAGATAATTATTTACATTTAGATTTGCTAAAAAATAAGGCTAAAAGTTGCAGGAATTTTAAATATAAAATTATAGAAGAAACAAATCATTTTTATGTTGGAAAAGAAAAAGAAGTAAGTTTACTTGTGTTTGATTGGATAAATGATTTGTTGAAATAAGTGAAAAATGTATTAATGTATAGATGTAAGATTAATGAATGGATAATAAAAAGTAGGGATTTCTTAGACTTTGATTTCATAACCCTAAGGTCGTAAGTTCGAGTCTTACCCCCGCAACCAAGATTTAAACTTAGAGTCGCAAGAGATTGTGGACTCTTATTTTTTGCCCATTTGAAGTTACATAAAATGAATTGGGCACCATTTGGGCACAAATCTATGTACAAAGGCTATTGGTAAACCTTGAATTTTCGATATTTAAAAGTATATTTGATTAAATTCTATTTGAAATAAAATAAATTGTTTCTGCTTAAATTGTAAAATATAAAATTGTGAAATTAATTAAAAGTATTTAAGCAGAAACCGTCATATCTTGATTTACTTCTTTATTATTATAATTTTTCATATAATTTTTTTCCTTTCAATTTTTTGTTTAAATTTATGTGATAAGCCTCTAATTGGCTTTAAAATATTTTTTTGTATCTTCTCTATAAAGAAGATTATCAAGTTT
>CALXCB010000023.1 GCA_944386695.1 uncultured Clostridia bacterium
AAGTATGGGTAAATATTCATTCAATATCTCTATGAGATTAGTAAATTTACTTCGTTTTTCTAAAATAAGGAATTTAGTATGTAAGAGATATAATAATATAGATTTTGATGGGTCTTTAGCAAATGGTGAATTCATTTTTGTTTGTACTCGCCGTGGTGATTCCGGAAGATTTGCAAGTACAGCATTTGGATTATTCTTCTTACTTTCAATGCAAAATGCTGTTTTAAGAAGACCTGGTACTGAGAATTCTAGAATTCCTCATTACCTTTATATTGATGAATTTCCAGATTATTTATCAAAAGATACAGAAACAATATTTACAATGTATAGAAAATATTGTGTTGGAACAACAATTTCTGCACAAAGTATATCTATGTTTGGAACTTCTGGAGTTACAAATGTAGATATTTCCAAAGATAAGTCTTCAGCTATGGCCAAATTTAATAGTACTATTCTTTCAAATTGTTCAAGCAAAATCTTTACAGGTGGAGCTGCTCCTATTGATGAATTACAATGGTGGCAAAAAGAAATTGGACAATGGAAACAATGGCAATATAGTAGAGACTTTAGTACTTCAAAGGGTACTCTTGGAGATTTAAAAGGTGTTAAATTTGATTACAAAGATAAAATACAAGCTGGAAATATGCAATTTTATGCAGATAATACTTGTGCATATAAGATTATCGGAGATAATGGTAAACCACAAAACAGTGACGGTATTATAAACTTTATGCCTTCTAAATATAAAGAAAAGCATAAAGGCAAAAAATATGACTTTTCAAGATTTATGGTTGGAAATGCAATTGAAAACACAGACAATGATTCATCTAACAAAAAGAAATTTAATCCAAGAAAAGTAAGATTTAATGATAAACATGGTGATATAGATCCTATACAATCTAATTCATCAAAATACTTATTTGATAATGAAGATGCTATTGTTGTTAACTTAAATCCAAATAACAATAATGATAATAATTAGCACAAATTAGCATCAACACCTTATAAAAGCCCAATATTTAGAGTTTACTAAATATTGGGCTTATTTATTATTACACACTAAATCCCATCAATTGAAGGAACCAACCTGAAATTACACCTGCAAAATATATTATTCCAACTATTGTAAGATTTTCTTTTAGATGTTTTTTATTAATTCTAAATAATACTATTAATCCTACTCCTGCACCGTGTTAATAATCCAGCAATTAAAGATGATACATTTATGACATTCTCAAGATATAAATTAGTTATAATAACAGATGCAGCACAATTTGGTATTAATCCTATTAAGCTTGATATTATTGGACCTAATATTACATTGTTTTTAATAAAATTTTCTATAACGTCTTCTCCAACCAAATTAATTATACAATTTATTATTAATGTTATTATAAAAATATATATTGTTATATTTACTGTATGAGTTAATGCTGATTTTACAATTCCTTTTTCGTGACAATGACAATGCTCTTGCTCACATATATCAACAGCATCTGCCTTCTTGCCTTTCATCATTTTATTCCATACAAAATCTACTATAAAACCAAATATAACTCCAATAACTAATTTTGCAGATAATATTTTAATCATTGTACTTATCGGAACTGATTCAGATATAAAAATTGGTATCATTTCATCTGAAGTTGATAAATATACTGCTATTAATGTTCCAATAGATATTAATCTTGCCGCATATAAATTAGTAGCTGAAGCTGAAAATCCACATTGTGGCACTATTCCTACTATTCCTCCAAATAATGGACCCCATTTTCCTGTTTTTTCAATTTTTTCCTTTACTTTATCACTTGTTTTATGTTCTATGTATTCCATTATTAAATATGTTATAAATAAAAATGGTATTAATTTTATTGTGTCTATTAATGCATCTAGTAATATCTCTAGCATAAAACTTTCTCCTTTCCTTGGGAACCATTGTACCACAAAATCACAAATATTACAAGCTTTAATCTATTACTTCAAGTGTTTCTGTTTGATCTTGTATTCCTTCAAAGTTATAATAATTATCAGGAATTTGACCTATTATTACATTTTCAATTAAAAGAACTTGATTTGAAATTTCCTGACTTAATGTTTCAAATGGTATTAATATAGCAACTTCACAATCTACTTGTAAATAAATTCTATGTAGAGTCTGATTTATCCCTTGAGCTATAAACTCACTCCTAAGCTCTGTATCTATATTTCCAACAGAAGCAATATCTATATTAATATTGGGTCCTTCACCAGATAAAAATTGCACCCCAAAAAGACTTCCTAATGGAACACTTATTTTTGATTTTTCTGTATTATCTATTGCTTCTTGAATGTATTTTGATACATTTGATGTTATTTCATTTATTGTCAAAATATTGGCATTTATCATCTGTATATTTCCGATTGGTATCTCTCTCTATTGTAAATAAATCTTCGTACTTATATCCACTTACTGCTCTTGTCGCTTCTTCACTCGCGATTTTTGTAGCTATTGACTTGGCTTTATCTTTACATATATTTTGAAAAATCGGATTAAATGACTTAGATATTATTATATATATTAATATAGCTATCAAAATTATTAAAACTATATATTTTAATTTTTGATTTTGTTTTGAATCTTTATGATTTGATCTAAACAGATTCATTCTACATCTAGAGTAAATTTTATACATTGATTGGTTGTTGTTTTGCATTAATTCTATCTTTCTTTATATAATTAAATTTAGGAATATATAATTTTTGGCCTACATTAATTTTATCTATATCTTCTATACCATTTATTTTAGAAATTTCTTCTACTGTACTATTAAACTTTTTAGCTATTTTCCATAATGAATCTCCTGGATTTACTAGATATAGAATTAAGCTATCATAATCCTCTTCATTTTTTTCCGCTTCTATTTCTTCTATATTGTCTATTATATTCATCTCTATATTTTTACTAGTCTTGCTTAAAACCCCCATTTCTATTTCACATCCAATTTCTCCATTTGCCATAACATTAAAGTTTTTATTTTCAACAAAACATTCTGTTTCTACATCTATTTTATCTGTTAATGCTGTATTTTCAGAATCAATTTCAAATGGTATTTTAGCAACTCTTGAATTTATTGTATTTTCTTGTTCAAATATGAAATTCAAATTTATTTCACCTATATATACTATGTTCGTATTTGTTATTTTTGTATTTGCTAAGATCGGCCTTACTTCAACATCTAAAATATTATTTTCCTGTATTTCAGCAATTTTTACATTATCTTTTATTGTAATTTGCCTACTATTTTCCTGTCTATCTGATAGCGAAACAATTTTTCTTTGTGTATATTCTAGGTTACGAGTTGGACTATATAAATCTTCTATTAATTTAATTTTTCTTTTTTCATATGCCACTGCTAATACTTCTAGTTCTAATTCTACATAAATAGAATGTTCTTCAGCAGGATTTGGCCTAATTATATTATTTTTTATCTCATAATTTATATCACATATATTATCATCTGCTATATTTTGTATATCTATAAATCCTACTGCTGGAATTCTTCCCACAACAGTACCTATTCTATTATCTTCTGTTAAATACATTATTTTTATATCTATATCTGACTTTGCTAGAACTTTATTATAACTTATTTTTAAATCTTTATTTACTAGACTAATATCCACCTTTAAAATTTCTGCCAATTCATCATTTGCCTCTATATTTAACGTATCTTTTGCATATACTGATGTTTTTCCATTTCCTATTAATAAATCAGTATTAAAATCTTGTCTTAATATT
Source organism: uncultured Clostridia bacterium (assembly GCA_944386695.1). Taxonomy (GTDB): domain Bacteria; phylum Bacillota; class Clostridia; order TANB77; family CAG-508; genus CAG-269. The sequence continues at coordinate 3,779 of CALXCB010000023.1, forward strand.
TGTATATCATCAACATTTTTTATTTCATTGATAATTTCTATATTATCATTTGAATATACCTTTATATTAAATTCTATACCAGCTTTTATACTAATTTTTCTTCCATTCAGTACTTTACACTCCATATCTTTAATTTCTGCTTTTATATTAACTTGCATATCGTCTGTCAGATTTGGAATTTGAATATTTTCTGAAAAATCTAGATTACAATTTAATCCTCTTAAATTATCATCTTTACTATCTGGCAAATACATTATATAACTATCGATATTACCATCTACTTTTACTCTTCCTTCTAATACTTCTTTTTTAAAAATACATATATTTCCCATTACGTTTATTGTATTTAAAATATCTGGTTTCGAGTCTGGTACTATTATATCATTATGTACAAAAACTATTTCTTTTTTTTGTGTGATTAATTTATTTATAGATATATTCTCTTTACTAACTTCAATTTTCATAAAAATAACCTCCTAATATAATTTAATAATATTTATTATTAATTATATTAAGAGGCTTGTTTTTTATGATTCATTTTCAGAATTTTTTAACAATAATTTTTTATAGATCCTTTACAATCACAAATATTTTCTAGTGTTGTATTAAAATTTTCTTCTCCTATTTTCTTGTTATTATGTGCTAAATCTCCCATTGTTAAAATTCCTACCATTTTATTTTGATTGTCTACAATTGGTATTCTTCTAATCTGATTTCTAGACATGGTATCTTGAGCTTTAGTTATATCTTCTTCATATCCACAAGTATATACATTGGTTGTCATTATCTCACTTACTGGTGTTGTTTTTGTATTTTTATCACATGCAACTGTTCTTAATACTATATCTCTATCTGTTAAAAGTCCCACAATAGTTTTATTATCATCACATACAGGAATACATCCTACATGATTTTCATTCATTATTCTAGCTGCATCATATACTTTGCAATCTGGCTTTACAAAACAAACATCTTGGCACATACATTCACTTATTTTCATTTTCTTACCACCTTTCTTATTTTTTAAAAAAAGAACTATTAAAAAAGTCCTTTTTTTTATTGTGGCAAATATTTTAATAATTATTCATCCTATTTGTGAAACTATTATTCTATCATTTTCGCATAAATCCTTTTTACAATATATATTTACATATCTTTTTTGATTTTCTAAAATTTTCCTAACTGATTGCTTTTGATTATAACCTATTTCTAAACATAAATAGCCTTGACGTTTTAAATATTTATAGGCTTCTTGGGAAATTTTTCTATAAAAATCTAATCCATCTTTTCCACCATCTAATGCAAGTTTAGGTTCATTTTGTACTTCTTTTGAAAGTGTTTTTATTACATCTGTTTCTATATAAGGGGGATTTGACACTATTATATCAAATTTTTGATCTTTTATTTTTGCAAATAAATTTGATTGTATAAATTCTATATTATTTAAAACTCCATTAAATCTTGCATTTTTTGTTGCTATCTCTATCGCTTTCATAGATACATCTGTTGCATATACTTTAGTATTTTTTACATATTTAGCAATAGAAATTGCTATTGCCCCACTTCCTGTACCTATATCTAATATCTCTGGATTTTGAATATTTGATGCTATCTTTATTACTTCTGCTACTAAAATTTCTGTATCTGGTCTTGGAATCAACACATCTTTTGTTACTAAAAAATTCATTTTCATAAATTCTTGTTTTCCTGTTATATATTGAAGTGGAATTCCTGAAATTAGTTTTTTTACATTTATTATATATTGTTCTCTCTCTTTTTGAGTAACTTGTTTATTATCATATATCATCAAATATTCTCTTGATTTTTTCAAAGTAGCTTGTAATAGCATTCTTGCTTTATTCTTTGGTAATTCAATATTTTCATTTTTTAACATTATTACTGCTTGATTTAATAGTTGCTTTATTGTCATATTATCACCTCTATTTATCTTTTAACAAATCTTTGCTACCTTTCAAATAATCAACTCCTGAAAATATAGTTGCTACTACTGATATTAACATCATTATTGTAGCTAAAAAATTAATTACAAGTCTTATTCCTGAAAGCCCTCCTTTAAAACATTCGAAAAATACACCAATATCAATGTATGATAAAATTATAGCTATCATTTGAGTAACAGTTTTTAATTTTCCCCAAACAGAAGCTGCAATTACTTTTCCTCCATTTTGTGATGCTATTAGTCTATAACCTGAAACAATAAATTCTCTAAATAATACTATTACCGGAATCCATACTGGTATTTTTCCAAAATCAACTAATAACATTAAAGCTGCTAAAACTAAAATCTTATCTGCAATTGGATCTAGAAATTTTCCAAAAGTTGTTACTAAATTTCTAGATCTTGCAATACTTCCATCTAGTTTATCTGTTATCGAAGCTATTATAAATATTAAGTCTATTATAAGAAATGTAATTGGTATTCCTAAAAATTTTCCTTGTATATTTAAATATGGTATTATCACCATTATTGGTACTAAGATTATTCTTAATATAGTTAATTTATTTGGTAAATTCATCTCATATTTCCCTTCTATTTTAAAATTTCGATTGCTTTATGCAGTTGAGTATCTTGATCTTCTTTAACTGCATATATAGTTTCAACTGTTTCTGGAAGTTCTACTACTTCATCAGGTGTTATTCCTACTTTGTGTATTTGAGTTCCTTTTGGTGTATAATATTCCTCTGTTGTAATTTTTAATCCACTTCCATCTGTTAATGAAAGTAAAGTTTGAATTATACCTTTTCCATAAGTTTTAGTTCCAACAATTTTTGCTCTTTCATTGTCTTGCAGACTACATGCCAAAATCTCTGATGCACTAGCAGAATTTTCATTTACTAACACAACTACTGGCATTGTAAATATAGGATCTTCCTTTGAGTATGTTATTTCTTTTTTATCAGCATTATCAACTGTTGAAATTATTGTATTCCCTTTATCCAGCAAATCATCTGCTATTTCTGTTGCTTCTTCTACAATTCCTCCTCCATTGTTACGTAAATCTATTATTAAGCTTTTTGCTCCTTGTGATTGTAGCTCTTCTACTTTTGTTTTGAAATCTTCAGATGTCTCTTCATCGAAACTTGGTAATTTTAAATACCCAATATTATCTTCAATTAATCGAGTAGTAATTGGATTTGTATTTATTTTTTCTCTTGTTATATCAAATGATAATCTCTCCCCATCTCTTTCTACTTCTAGATGGACAGTCGTTCCTTCTTCTCCCTTTATGTAATTTGCAATATTATCAAAATCATCTGATGTATATTCTGTTCCATCAACACTTATTATATAATCTCCAGCTTTAATACCTGCTTTTTCTGCTGGACTCTCAGGAATTGGATAATAAACTACTACTCTTCCAGCTTCTTCGTCAGCTATCATATAAATTCCTATTCCCACAAAATTTCCTGTAATCTCTTCTGTATATTCCTCCATTTCATCTGCTGGAATATATTCAGTATATTCATCTCCTAAGCCTGCAACATATCCTTCTACTGCACCATCAAATAATTTTTCTTCATCAATATCATCGTTCCATAAATAATACTTGTCAATTGTTTGTTTTATTCTTTTCAAATATTTTTCTAAATCAGTATTATTTCCTGTACTTATACTTCCTATAGAATCAGTAATATTTGAAAATGAAATTTCTGAATTATTACTAAAATAAGTATACATTGAAAATGCTGTTATCATAAATGTTATAAAAGCTGTTAAAATAACTAACATTACTGTTTTATAAACTCTCTGTTTTTTTTCTTCCTTCATAATATCTAGCTTATGCTAGTTTACTTTTCTAGCATAAGCCCCTCCTTTTTTTGTAATTAATTAAGGTAAATAATTTAATGGATTTACTCTATTTGCATATTTACCTGGACTAGTACGTACTTCAAAATGAAGATGTGGTCCTGACGAATTTCCTGTTGAACCAACAGCTCCAATAACTTGACCTTGGCTAACTGTTTGACCTGTTGATACTGATCTTGAACTTAAATGGGCATATAAAGTATATAAGCCATTATAATGTGCTATCAATACGTAATTTCCATAACTTGTATAATTTCCATGTCCGTCTGTTACTGCTGTTGAAGTTACTACATATCCATCTGCAACTGCATATGCTGGAGAACCAGATATTCCGGAACCACTAAAATCTACTGCACCATGTAAGCTTCCGCTTGAATAATACCAACCTGTTGTTACTCTATATTGAGTATTTACTGGCCAAATAAATCCAGATGAACTTTGACTAGATCCTGGTGTACCTGATGGCACAGATGAGCTTGATCCAGATCCTTTATTTGGCTTTGATGCAGCTGCTTTTTTTGCAGCTTCTATTGCAGCTTGAGCTGCTTCTATTTGTTTATCTATATCTTTATTGGTTTCTTCTAACTCCTCAATTGTTTCTTGTGTTTTCTGTTCTTCCTCTGTAAGTTCTGAGAAATATTTTTCTTTTTCTGCTTTTGCAACTTTTAATTCTTCTTGTTTGCTTTGTTGTGCCTCTTTAGCTGTTTTTACCTCTTCTTGATTAGCTTCCATTTGATTCTTCTCATTTTCTATTTTTTGCTTTTCTTCTTCTAGCTTTTCTAACATTTCTGTGTCATAAGCAGTAAGTTCAGAAACTATGTAATAACCAGATATAAAATCTGTCAAACTACTTGAAGATAATAAAACATCTAAATATGATGTTTCACCATTTTCATATATTGTAACTAATCTTTCATTTAATGCTTCTTGATCTTTTTTATATTGTTCTTCATCTTTTGCTATTTGCTCTTGAGCTTCTTTTATTTGATTTTCTAAAGATGCAATTTGTTCATTTAATTGTTCTATTTCACTCTCATACGAAGATATTTGAGAACTCAATTGTTCTACAGAAGTTAGTGTTTCTGATTTTTCAGTATTTATTTCTTCTAATTTCTGCTCTTGTTCTTCTATTTTATCACTTACTGACGATTGTTGATCTTGCAAGTCACTTATTGATGCTCCTATACTTATATTATTGTATGTTATAACTATCATAATTATTAGTACAATTCCTAGTATTCTTAAAAATTTCTCCATAATAATTTTCCTTTCTTTTTTCTTAATTTAAGTATCTTGTTGTTCTGGGATTGAAACATAATCTAAAGGATTTACAGGGGTTCCATTAACTCTAACTTCAAAATGGGCATGTGGTCCTGTCGAATAACCTGTTGACCCAACCTTTAAAACTACATCTCCTGCCTTTACTTCTTGTCCTACTTGAGCAATAATTTCAGATCCATGTGCATAAAGTGTTTGAACACCTCCACCATGATCTATTATTACCATGTTTCCGTATGCTCCATTATATTCTGCCTTTACAACAATACCATTTGCCATAGCCGTAAAATCTGTTCCAATTCCAGCACTTATATCAACTCCAGTATGTAATTTATATATTCCTGTAATTGGATGTGTTCTCATTCCGAAATTTGATGTTATTGTATAATGACCATATATTGGCCACTGCATTGTGCCACCTCTATAGTCTTCTCCAAAAGTAATTGTTGCAGCTAAGCTCTTTATTTCTGCTTCTATTTCGTTTATTTGTTTATTATATTCATCTATTTTTGCTTGTAAAGCTTTTTCTTCTTCACTTAATTTTGAAATATAATTTTCTCTTAACGTTTTTGTATTTGACAATGCTATTTGTGTTTTTTGCTGATTATTTTTCTCTTGTTCTAAACTTTCTTTTTTGTTGTTGATTTCTTGACTTTTTTCTTCAATTTCTTGTCTTTGCCTTTCAACCAGTTCTAATAAGTCTATATCATATGATGTAATCTCTGATATTAAATAATATGTAGATATAAAATCTGAAATACTATCTGCGCCTAAAACTACATCTAAATAATTAGTATTTTCAGTTTCATACATTGCAACTAGTCGTGCATCTAATAATTCTTTTTGAGTGTTATATTTTTGTGTTAATTCATTTATTTCTTCTTGTATTTTTGATATTTCCTCTTCTTTAGCTGAAATTTCTTTGTTTAAATTTTTTAAATTTTCTTCTGTTGTTTGAATATTTTCATCTAATTTTTGTATTTGTTGTAAGTTTTGTGTTAGTTCATCATTTACATCAGATAACTCTGTATTACTTTCATTCATTTGGTTTTGTATTTCATTTCTTTGATCTTGTAATTCATTCAAATCTGCTGCATATGAAACATAAGAGATAGCGCAAATTAATATACTAATTATTATAAGTCTATATATTTTGCGCATTATTTTCCCCCTCCTTTACACTTTTAAATATTTTCTCATTGAAAGAGTACTTCCAAGAACACCTAGTCCTACACCTAATACTAAATATACAATTAATATTAAATTGAACATTTCGCTAAATTCTAGCAATGTTAATCCTAAGTTTGATAAAAATCCTATAAAGCCTATATTTTGTTCTACTAACAAATATATACTAGCAATTATTACTAGAGAAATTGCTCCAGAAACTAATCCGATTATTACGCCTTCTACTATAAATGGCCATCTTATAAAACTATTTGTTGCTCCAACATATTTCATTATAGAAATTTCTTTTCTTCTTGCATATACTGTAAGTTTTATTATGTTTGAAATTATAAATATACTTATAAAAACTAATGCTGCGATAATTATATAGCTTCCTATTTTTATTCCATTAGCAACTTTTACTAATGCCGCTATTGTCTCATCACTACTTGTGACTTTTTTTATATTATTCATTCCTTCAATTTGACTTTTAACATTTGAAGTTTGTGTTAAATCTGTTAGTTTTACTACATACGAAGCTGGAAATACATTGTTTTCTTCATACCCATCTAATAAATATGATTTTTCGCCTAGTCTATCTTTCATTTGCTGTAGTGCTTCTTCTTTTGATACAAACTCTACTGTATTTACTCCTTGTAAATCTTTTATTTGATTTCCGATTTCTGTGACTTCTTGATCTGTTGCATCATTTTCTATAAACGCCTGTATTCCTTGTTCTGATTCTACTTGTTCTATAAAATGGTTAAAATTTCCTACTAATATAAAACATACACCAAAAAATATCATTATTACACACATTGTTCCAAAAGAAGTTGCTGCTTGTTTTTTGTTTTTAAATATGTTTGAAAAACCTTCTCCAATTAAATAAGTTAATACATTATATTTCATCATAACCACCTTTTTTATCATCTCTTATTATGTCGCCCTTTTCGATGTGTATTACTCTTTTTTTCATTTTGTTTACTATGTCTTTAGCATGTGTTGCTACTACTACTGTTGTTCCTCTTAAATTAATATCATTTAATAAATTCATTATATCCCATGATGTATCTGGATCTAAATTTCCTGTTGGCTCATCAGCAATTAACATTGATGGGTTATTTACTAATGCTCTTGCTAATGCTACTCTTTGTTGTTCTCCTCCTGATAATTCATTTGGATACATTTTTGCTTTTTGGCTTAAACCAACTAAAGAAAGTACCATTGGCACTTGTCTTCTAATATGTCTTTGTGTCGCACGTACAATATACATTGCATATGCTACATTGTCATAAACTGTTTTATCTGGAAGTAATCTGAAATCTTGAAATACTACTCCCATACTTCTACGTAAATATGGAATTCTACGTGCTTTTAAAAATGTTGTGTCTTTGCCATTTATTATGATGTTTCCAGATGTTGGCTCTTCTTCTTTTAAGATTAATTTTATTAATGTTGATTTTCCACTTCCTGATGTTCCAACTAAGAAACAAAATTCACCTTTTTCTATTAAAAAGTTGGCATTTTTTACAGCTTTTGTGCCTGTATCATATATTTTTGTAACATTTCTAAATTCTATCATTTTTATACAAATCTCCTTTGTTTTTTCTTTATCAGTACTTCATCTATAATATCATAACAATAAATATATTTTTTTTCAAGTATATTTACGAAAAATTTACAATTTCGTAACAAACTATTTTTGCAAAGGCAAAAAACCTAAATTATTAAACATTTTTGTCTAATAATTTAGGTTTTATTTATCTCTTTGCATATTTAAAAAGTCATATAATTGTTAGGATCAACATATTCATCATCTTTTAACATTTCAAAATGTAAATGATAATCATCTGCTATTTCAAAAGTAGCCGAATTTCCAACTGTACCTATAGTTTGTCCAGACTCTATTTGTTCACCTTCAACAACATACTCAGCAGTTAAAAGATTAGCATAAACTGTTTTATATCCCCCATCATGTTCTACTATAACAGTAAGACCATATCTTGGATCTGTTTTTATTGCATAAACCGTTCCTTCTGCCGCTGCAGTTACTACAGATGTTTTATCAGCTTTAATATCAACTCCATTATGAGTCACCCATTCTTGAAGTGTCTCTGAATACACTAAAGAATCTGGCGTAAAGTCCCTTAGCACTTCACCTTTTATTGGTGCTGCAAATTTTATTTCTTTACTTTCTTCTTTTGGAGTTTCTCCTGTACTTCCACTAGCAGAGTTTGTGGTAGTGTTTGTTGTATTTTTAGTTGATGAAGTTGTATTATTTGTATTTCTATTTTTTGTTGTATTGGTTGAATTTGTTGCATTTGTAGTTGTAGTCGTATTGCTTAATTCATTTGCTGCTTCATTTACAGATTTACCAATATCAATACTTACTGCTTCAGATTCGTCTTCTGTTGGTTCAACTTCTCCTATGACCTCCTCTTGCACTGCTAAGTCTTCTTGTGACTCACTATTTGTATTTACTAAATATACTATCAAAATAGTTGCAAGTATAGCAATTATAAAAACACCTGCTATAATCATACCCAAAGTTATTTTTTCTTCATTTTCCCTAAAATGTACTCCCATATAATCCTCCTTAAAATTCAAGTTAGTTATATTATTTACATTTCAGGGAAATTTATACTTATTTTAACAAATTAATATATTTTCTATTTCACTATTATTATTTATTATATAACATTCTACTAAATCCTTTAAATCAAACTCTTCATATTTTTCTTGATTTAAATCATTATATATTTGAGAGTCTTTTTTTAATTTTATTTTATAACCATTTATAATTTTACCATTAAATCTTTTCTTTTTTATTTTTATACTTTCTTCTATATTTATTATAATGCTATTATCATATATGCTATATCTATTTATCATTTCTTCTGGAAAATCTATATTTAAAATAATGTCAGATTTTAGTAATGATTTTCTTTTATTATTTGTAACTGTAATTATAATACCTTTATCATTAAAAATTCTTTCTTCCAAAGCTATAAATTTGTTTATATTGTTAGTTACAATATTGACTCTTTTAAAATTTCCACTTAATTTATTTACCAAATTATCTATAAATATATCTCTATTATTTGCTGTTATTGAAATTGTTATTTCTTCTTTTTTTAATTTATTGTCTTTAATAATTTTATCTATTATTTTTTCGATAAGCTCTTTAAAAAGTATCTTACCATTTATTACATCAATTTGATTACTATATAATAGATTTATAAATTCTTTATCTTGTTTTAAATCATTCTCAACTATTACCTTGTTACTATTATTTTCAATTAAAATATTACTTATCTCTTTAGCAAATTTTATTTTATCTTTAAATTTAATTTTTCGCCAATCTTTTTTGATTGATATAATATCTTCTTCAACAATTACCTTTTTAGTAAAAAATTCAAATATGTTATTTATTAAAGATTTTTTGATTAAAAAAACTTGCATATACTTCACCTCTTGAAATATATGCAAGTTTTGTTTATCTTATAACTATTATTTTTTTATAGCTAAAATTTTAAATTGAACAACACCGTCAGGTGCATTTACATCAACTGTCTCTCCTTTTTTTCTTCCAAGCAATGCTTTTCCTATTGGTGATTCATTTGATATCTTCTTTTCTTCCAAATTTACTTCTGTTGAACCAACTATTGTATATTCTATTTCATCATTAAATTCAACATCTAATAATTTTACTGTATTTCCTATTTGAACTATTTTTGTATCTATTTCTTTTGCATCTATTACTTTTGCATTTCTTATTTTAGTTTCTAATTCTACTATTTTTTCTTCATTTTCAGCTTGGGCACTTTTTGCTTCGTCATATTCAGAATTTTCAGATAAATCTCCAAATCCTCTAGCTATTTTTATTCTTTCTGCTATTTCTGTTCTTTTTTCTGTTTTTAAATAGTTTAATTCTTCCTCTAATTTATTATATCCTTCTTGTGTTAAAATAACTTCTTGTTGTTCCATTACTCATCAAACTCCTTTTTGTCATTTTCTAATAAATTTTCCTTTTCTTTTTGGAAATATGTTGTTAATCCATATATACTTATAATATATAATCCTATTGCTATTGCATTTACTATTCTACCATATGGTATTCTTGTTATTGCAATTATAGAATAGAAAAATATTTCTACAATTATAGGTATAAATAGACCTTTTAATAATACTTTTTTTAAACCTATTTTATGATATACAATTATAAAATATACCATTGTTACTATAAATGTAATTATTCCTGGCAATATATATGGTTTTAGTGTATCTCTTATTCTTGTATTTGAGATTGTTGTGATGTCTATATCTTCATTTGATATATCATCACCATATTCTTCATTTATTTTATTCACTATATTTTCTTTTTCTTCTTCTGAGATTGATGTTGATACTATTTCTACAGAATTTCCAAATCTTTCTGTTTTTTGGACTTGTACTTTTCTGTTTTGTAATACTGATTTTGCAATTTCTTCTATTTTAGCTATATCTAATCCTGTATGATTTGCTATTACAATTTCTTGCCTATTTGAATACATTAATTCTATATTGAATCCCTTTTTCCAACAAACAATAGCTCCTATTATAATGATTATTGCTATAATGATATATAATATTTTATATATTCCTTTTTGTTCTTTCATAAGTTACCGTCCCTTTCTTTTATTTTAGCATATCTTTAGTTACTACAAAATTATATATTATGCTTAAAAGTATTCCCCAGAATAAAAACATTCCGAATGTGGCAATTTTATTCCAAGCTATAAATGCAAATATTATTCCTATTATAAATATAGGTAATAATCTTAAAATCACTGTCTTAAATTCTGTATCATAACTTATTTTCTTTAGGCTTTCGTCAGATTCATTTATTTTTAATAATTTATATACAATAATATAATTTATTCCTAGTACTATAATTGCAGCTACTATACTCTCTAATGTTATAGATACATTTGTATACCTTACAATTAATGAGTATAAGGCAATAAATCCTATATATGCAATACTTGCTATTATTCCTCTTCCTTTGTGTTTTATTATTAATACTAAGATTGCTACTGCTATAACTATTATTGCTCCAATTATTACATTTTTGATTATTTCATTTGAAATATCTGTATTTACATATCTATTTTCTGTAACTGTATATGCTAATGGCATTTTTCCAGAATTAATTACTGCACTAATTGTTGCTGTAGATTCTAGTGAATCTGATACTGAATCTGTGTCTGTACTTGCACTTCCCATTGATAATTGTAAAATACCATCTTCTATTGGGTCATCAAAACTTGTTGTTATCATATCACTATTGTCTATTGATAATATAATTTGTTTTTGATTATCTTCTTCGCTTTCTTCTGTAGCATCTGTTTCTGTTGATTCTTCAGAGCTTTCATTTGCTTCTGTTTGCTCAGTCTCGCTTGAATTTTCTGTATTTTCTTCAGTTGTAGCATTTTCACTTGATACTTCTGCTTCTGCTTCAACATCGTTTTCATTTTCTGTTTCGTTTGCATTTTCTTCTGTTGTAGTATTTGTTGTTTCATTCGTTGTGTTTTCTGTACTACTATCTCCAGAGTCTTCTTTTGTTGCATATTCTCCTGTACTTAGTTGTTTTAATGTTTCTTTTCCTTTTTCATTAAATTCTATTTGTAAATATACTGTTGTTCCTGATGTTGTTGTATTATATACTGCTGATGCTCTTTTTATGTCATCATTTGTTATAAATACATTTGATGCATCTTCAGAGTCTCTTATTTTAAATTCTGCAACTTGTAGAACATTACTTATTGTGTGATCTGTATCTGTGTTTTCTGGTATTTGTAAATATATTAAACCATTTTCATGATTTAAACTTATATTATAGTCTTCTACATTGAAGCTTTTTAGTCTATCTTCTATTACTTTTTTGGCTTTTTCGAAATTTTCTTCTGTTAATTCTTCGTCTGTATTTACTTTATTTTCTGTTTTTTGGTAAGAGTTTGTTTCTATTGTTGTATCGTCATAGTCATCTGTTGACCCTACAAGTGTTCCTTCTGAATTTGTAACTTCTGTTGCATCACTTACCTTAAATACTAATTCCCTATATCCATTTAGATCTTTACTTAAATCATATCCTTTTACTTGATTTTCCATTTTATTGTATTTTTGAGCATATACACCTACAAATGCTACTAAACACACTATGATTATTGCTAAAATTTCTGTTATTAATCTTAATTTTTTCAATTTTATTCTCCTCCTTAAAATTTTGTATATTAATTGTTTGTTTGTAAACTTTTTCTATTGTAGCTTAAATGAAAAAAAATATCAATATTTTTTTTGAATTTTTATATATTTTTTTGTATTTGCACAATTTGGATCATTTTGACCGGTTCTTTTTGGCGCCTCTGCCTCAAAAAGAACCGGTCTGGATTAATTTTATTTGTTCTATATTACATAACTTTTTTACATATTGTGGTATTTGTTTGCAAACTACTGTTTGTTGCGAGGTTGACCATAGGTTTCTCACCTATGACCAACCTTCGTGTGAGCTAGTATATATACCTTCGTCCAGTAATTACTTGGTTTGGGTATGCTTAATCTTCTCCCCTCCTGTTCTTGCTTGGGTGTCAGGATACAGTGGTTCAGGACACACACGTCACTTTATGTAAAGTGCGGAGCGGCAACCATAGTAGCTGCCGTCGCTGGTCGGAAGGTTGACGTCGCGGTAGCTTGCTGGTCTGTCGCTACCCGAACCGCTGTATCTGCCGCCACGAAAGACCCTGCTGCCGGTAGAGCTGGCCTCTAGGGTCCAGTCGTACACGTTTCCGGCTAGGTCGTAGATATTATTTGCCTTTGTGTACTCTGCACTTCCGGTTGGGATTCTTGTAGGGTAATTTTCTCTCTTTGTACTTGTTCCTCCACTTGTTGTTCTATACTCGAATGTTACATCTTTATAATTTCCCCAGTCACTTGAATTACTATTTATATCACTCTCAGTTATTTCTCTCGTCCCTCCTTCTCCATCTTGGATTTGCGCTCCACTTTCTAATAACCATTGTAATGTTTCATCCCACAAGCTTCCCCATATCATTGTCGTTTCTATGTTTTCCTTCTCTTCTTCTAGATTCTTACTTTTTTCATACATTTCGTACCATGTTATATATGTATCGTTTATATATCCTCCTAATTCCTCATTCATCTTCTTCACTACTGCTTTTTCTTCTCCTAAATCTCCTGTTTCATATCTTCCTATATAATATCCTCCGTATTTTTTTACACTTTCTATCATTCTATAAAAGCTTTCTTCCATCTCTTGACTTAGCATTTGATACTGCTCTATTCCGTCTAATCGACTTTGTAATTCTGAGTCTTTATCATATTCATATGATCCTACATATCCATGTCGTGGCACTACATCTGGCTCTCGACAGCTTGTTCCCGGCTTGCTCATTACTCCATTACTTTCGCTCCATTTTGGGCTTCTTGATGATGTTGATTCTGGCTCTCTTGCATAATTATACAATTTTCCCCACAACTTTCCATTACTATCTGCCCCATATATCCTACTTACGTCTTTTACTGGTACCCATACATACTGATTCCTACTTGTTTGTAACTCAAATACTGTTGTTGGTGCTTCTTCTTCGGCTAGTGTTGCTATTCCTCCATTTTCTTCCTCTGACATTGTTGCTATTCCTGCATTTTCATTATTTAGTGTTTCTTCTTCTTCGTTTGTTTTTACTGTTTCTTTCTCTTCTTGGCTTTCTTCTTCTTTTATTTCTTTTTCAGCTGTTTCTTTTTCTTCTATATTTCCTTCTTCTATTTGCTTCTCTCCTTCTCCTATTTCTTCTGTTTCTGTTGTCTCTTCTATATTTTTTGTTTCTCCTTTTTCTTTTTCTGTATTTTCTATTTCTGTACCTTTTGTATTATTTTCACTACTTCCTACTACATTACTATCAGGGCTTTCTATATTATTTTCTGCTTCTTTATTTGCTGTAGTATTATTTTCTTCACTTGCATTTGTATTAGCACTATTTTCTTCTGTATTTGCTCCTTCTTCATCTATATTGCTTGTACTATTTTCATTTTCAGCTGTATTATTGTTTTCTGAATTTGTATTTGAGTCTGTATTTGTATTTTCATCTAAATTAATACTTTCTGTGCTTACATTTTCTTCCTCTTTGTCTGTTAATTCTTGTGTTTCTACCTCTGCATATGAACTTAAGTCTTCGATTTTACTCCAATCGACTTCTCCTTCATATATTACAAACCCTCCATTTACTGTTGTCTCTCCTGGTACTTGTGATGCTGTAAATCCATCTGGCACTGGTACTTGTATTGGTTTTCCATCTTCTCCTATTTCTGTGCTATCTATCATTGTATAGCCTTGTGTTTCTTCTTCCGCCAATGCCTTTTGGCTATTCGAATTTATTGCAGTTACTATCATTCTTACTGCTATTATTGCTATAATTATAAACACAATTGCTACTGCCACTACCATTGTTGCACTTAAGTTTAGATTTAGGACTTTGAATTTTCTACTACTTTCTCTTTTTAAATTACGACTCTCTCTCTCTCTCTCTCTCTTAGAGTACCAGGGGTTTTATGTTTTTCTCTTTTATTACTCTTTTGCATGGCGCCCTCCTTTTATTACACAACAAAAGCTCTTTATTCACTTTAAAATCAGCTTTTGTTGATTAATTCCAAATTCTTTTTTGTATGATATTATCATATTTTATTTATACATTTTAATTATACATTACTTATTTTCGTTTTGCAATATGTTTGTCGAATTTGTAATATTCTTGTAATAAAAGTGTAATATTTGTAAAAATCTTATACATAAATTGACAAAAACAATAAAATATATTAATATGATTACAAATTATAAAGGAGGCAAACAATTATGTCTGATATTTTATCTCATTTATTTGAAACAAATGCTATAAAATTTTGTAAAGAAAATGAACCTTTTTGGTACACTTCTGGAAAAATAGGTCCATATTTCTTTAATAGTCAATATGTTTATGGTGGAGAAGAAGAATCTACTAAATTTTTAAATTATATTACAGAAGAATTAGAACTTACCAAAAATAATAAAGCTAATAAATTAGACTTACCAAAAAAACTTTTAGATAAAGTGTTAGTTGAATACAACTCAAATTCTATTTATAATGATGTTATAAATCAAATGAAGGAATATGTTGAAAAAAATATTGGAACAAATAATTTTGAATACATATCTGGTGGTGAAAGAAGAGATTGGTATTTTTCTGTTATTTTAGCTAATTTACTAAATAAACCTCATTTAACAGTTTTTAAAGATATGTCAGCTTTAGAAAGCTCTTTCAATTTTTCAACTACTAAAAATATTGAAAATTTAAATGGTGCTAAAGTTTTACATGTAGCAGATCTAATTACAACTGCTTCAAGTTATGTTAAAATGTGGGCTCCAATAATTACTAATTTAAATGGACATATGGTCTATTCTTTGGTTTTAGTTGATAGAAATCAAGGCGGCAAAGATAATTTAAAAGAAATCGGTATTACTTCTCATGCTTTAGTTACTATTGATAAAACTGTATTTAAAAAGGCTTTAGAACTTGGTTTTATTAATCAAGAACAATTAGATATAATAAATAAATATTTTGATAATCCAGATGAAACTATGAGGCAATTTTTAATAAATCATCCAGAATTTATTGAAAATAGTTTAAAATCTACAAATGAAAAAACTTTAAAAAGAGTTCATACTCTAATTGATGAAGATTTATATGGATTAAATAAATAAAAATATTTTCCAAAAAAAATCTCCCTTTGGTTTTTTAATCAAAAGGAGATTTTGCTTTATTTAATTATTTGTTGCTTTTTACTTTGTCTTGTTTTTTATCCATATATTTAAATATGTCATTAAATATTGTAGCTGTATCAACAACATTATCATCAAATGTTTTTCTAAATTCCGTCATTTCTTGAGCATGTTGTTTTGTTATTTCTTTTAGTTCTTTTGTCGTTTGCTTTAATTCCTTGATATCTTCTCCATGTTCTTTTGCTATTTGCTTTAATTCCTTGATGTCTTCTCCATGTTCTTTTGCTATTTGCTTTAATTCCTTGATGTCTTCTCCATGTTCTTTTGCTATTTGCTTTAATTCCTTGATGTCTTTTTCTTGTTCTTCAAATCTCTGATCAACTTTTTTAAAGCCTTCTCTCATTTCTGTTTTAAGATCTCCTAGCTCGGTTTTAACTTCTCCCATTTGCTTTGATAAATCTATTACATGATCTGATAACTTCATCAAATGCTCTAAAATAACACTCTCCATATCACACCTCCCTTCGCTATATATATTTTTTTCACTTTGGCATCACTTCCTTTTTACTAAAAATAATTTGAAAAAATTAATAATTTTACTGTGCTAAAAATTAAGCAACTGATTATTAGATTTTAACTGTATAAAATTATACATAAGACTTTATTATTTGTCAATCATTTTCAAAAAATTTAGCAATATCTTTTTTTAAAATTTTAATCAAAACTCTTGAATTTATTTTAAATTTAGTATAGTATATAGAAAAACATAACAGGAGGATAAATTATGCCTAGAAAAACTAAAGAAGCTGATACAAAGAAAGAAAATATATTAAGTAGTTTATTTTCAAAAAAATCTTCAAAAGACAAAACAACTTCTAAAGAAAAAGCACCTAAAACTGAAACAACTGCTAAACCAAAAAACAAAAAAGAAATTATAGCTGAAAACAAAGTAACTAAAACAAAAGCTACAACTAAAAAAGCCTCAAAAAAGACTACTACCAAAAAGGCAAACTCAACTAAATCAGCTAAAAATAAAGCTGTTTCTTCAAAAACAACTTCAATCGAAAAAATTGAAGTCAAAACTAATAAAGACACAGTATCATCTTCTGATAATAAAAAATCTTCTGTTGCAAAAACCACATTTTCGCCAGAATATTATGATTTACCTTACAAATATAATCAAACAGTTATAAAAATACTAGCTCAAACGCCAACAAATTTATTTGTATATTGGGAAATTTCTGATGAAGATAGAGAAAGTCTAAAAAAACAATATGGTAAATATTTCTTTGAAATAACAAAACCTGTTTTAGTAGTACATAACCAAACTATGAACTACTCTTTTGAAGTTGATATAAACGATTTTGCCAATAGTTGGTATTTACAAGTAAATGATAGCAATTGTGAATATCAGATCGAACTTGGAAGACGTCCAATTCCTATAAATTATAGTTATATGCCACAATATGACTTAGAAAAAGAAGGACCAATAAAACCAGTTGAAACTTCTTATATTTATATTTCTTCATCAAATGAACTAGAAGCACCTAACGATCATATTTTATTCAATACAAAAAATAAACTATATTTTAGAAATATAAAAACAAATCAAGTTATAGAAAAAGACATTAAAGACTTTCCATTTGTTGCAGATGACAATAAATTTATTAGTATATATAAACTTTACGAAGATCTATATAAAGAAGAAATTTCAAATAATAGTCTTGATTTAAACAATCCATCTTCTGGAGTTAGAAATCCAGGCTCTGGAAACCCTTCATCAAAATTTAGATAAAGTTATATGTGCTCTTTAATCTAGCTTCTGTTTGATTTCAGAGCTAGATTTTTAAATTTTATTTTTATATATAATATAAAAAGAAAGGAGGGTATAGAGAAATTAACTCTATACTAAGAATAAATGCAAAAAAAAGGATACGTAAGCTTTGTATTACATGCTCATCTTCCATTTATTCATCACCCTGAAAGTGATGATTATTTAGAAGAATCTTGGTTATATGAAGCAATCTCAGAAACATATATACCACTATTAAAAAATTTTAAAAAACTAGTAGATGAAAAAGTAAATTTCAGAATTACAATGTCTATGACTCCTCCTCTACTTTCTATGCTTGATAGTAAATTACTACAACAAAAATATATAAACTATCTAGAGCAATTAATTGAATTATCAGAAAAAGAAATAAAAAGAACTACTTTTAATCAAAAAATGAATAATCTTTCAAAATATTATTATGAAAGATATTCTGAAGATCTAAGATTATTTAGGGATGAATTTAATTGTGATTTAATATCTCAGTTTAAGCATTTCCAAGATATTGGTGTATTAGAAATTATAACTTGTGGTGCAACACATGGATATTTTCCAATTTTATATGTAAACGAAAAAACAGTTCGTGCTCAAATTGCTGTTGGAGTTCAAACTTATGAACGATTTTTCGGAAGAAAGCCTCGCGGTATTTGGTTACCTGAATGTGGTTATATTCCAGAAGCAGATAAATACTTAAGAGAATTTGGTCTAGAATATGCTATTGTGGAATCACATGGTATATTATATGCAAACCCTACTCCTATTTACGGAACACTAGCACCTATTGTTTCTCCTCAAGGCTTTACTGTATTTGGACGTGATATGGAATCTTCAAGACAAGTTTGGAGTTCTATAAATGGTTATCCGGGAGATTTTAATTATAGAGATTTTTATAGAGATATTGGTTATGAAGCAGATTATGATTATATAAAACCATATATTGCACATAATGGGGTTAGAGTACATACAGGAATTAAATATCATAGAATAACTGGCAAAACAGATAATAAAGATATTTATGACATTCAGTGGGCAAAAGACTCTGCCGAAAAACAAGCTGGACATTTTTTAGATTCTAGAACTGCACAAATCGAAAATGCCTCTAAATATATGGACAAACCACCTATTGTTTTATGTCCTTATGATGCAGAACTTTATGGTCATTGGTGGTATGAAGGTCCTTATTGGCTATATATATTATTCAAAAAAATCTATTATGATGAATGCAATTTCGAACTTATTACTCCATCTGAATACATGGATAAATATCCAGAAATTCAGCAATGTGAACCTTGTAGATCAAGTTGGGGTGCAAATGGTTATAGTGAAGTATGGCTTAATCCTTCAAATGACTATGCTCACAGGCACTTACATGTTGCTGGAGATAGAATGTGTGAATTAGCATACAAATTTAGAGATGTTTATGATACACTCATCGACTTAGAAAATAAAATAAAACAACTAAAACTAGAAAAAAAATCTGTTACAACAATCACATCAACATCAAAATATAAAAATGCAAAACTTCAAGTACGAGCACTAAATCAGGCTGCACGTGAATTGCTTTTAGCACAAAGTAGTGATTGGTTATTTATTATTACAAACAATACTATGGTTGATTATGCCCACAGAAGAATAAAAGATCATATTGGTAGATTTACTAAACTTTATGAACAATTAAGTTCAAACAAAATCGATAAAAAATTTCTTAAAGAAATTGAAGAGAAAGATCCAATATTTCCTGAGATTGATTATCGAATATATTTATAATTTTTTTTCATTGGGGTCGTTTCTTTTCGCAAAAGGGTCGTTTC
>CALXCB010000024.1 GCA_944386695.1 uncultured Clostridia bacterium
AGAAGAAAAAGCAGTAGTGAAGAAGATGAATGAGGAATTAGGAGGATATATAAACGATACATATATAACATGGTACGTAATGTATGAAAAAAGTAAGAATCTAGAAGGAGAGAAGGAAAACATAGAAACATCAATGATATGGGGAAGCTTGTGGGACGAAACATTACAATGGTTATTAGAATGTGGAGCGCAAATCCAAGATGGAGAAGGAGGAACGAGAGAAATAACGGAGAATGATATAAATGATGATTCAAGTGACTGGGGAAATTATACAGATGCAACATTCGAGTATATAAATACAAGTGGAGGAACGAGTACAAAGAGCGAAAATCACGCTACAATAATCCCAACTGGAAGTGCAGAGTACACAAAGGCAAATAATATCTACGACCTAGCCGGAAACGTGTACGACTGGACCCTAGAGGTTTCCACTACCGACGTCAGGATCTCTCGTGGTGGCAGCTTCAGCTTCTACGGCGGTGGCGGCTACGTTCCAGCCAGTAACCGCGGCGGCAGCGATCCGACCGACAGCAAAGGCAGCTACGGGTGCCGCTCTGCACTTTACATAAAGTAACACATATTGACAAATCCCAAGTTTTCAGGTAAAATAGTGGTTGTAGTTTATTAAACTACAACCATGAAAATTTTAAGGGAGAAATAAAATTGCAAAATAATAATAGAAAATTATTTGATAGTTTAGTATCAAGAACCAAAATTTATTTAGTAATTATATTTATCTTACTATTTGTAATATGTATATTTAGACCAAGTCTAATAATTCCGGCAATAATAATATTTATTGCTATTTTAGGTTATACATATTTTGCAAACAATAAGCGTAAAAGTGAAATATCAAGACATTTGCAAGACTTAACATTAAATGTAAATTCAGCAGCTAAAAACAGTTTGATATATTCACCAATACCATTAATAATAGTGGAAACAGATGGAAACATAATATGGAGAAGCACAAAGTTTGTTTCAGAATTTGCAAATATAGATATAAATAGCTATATAAACGAATTATTAGAAAATATAAATTTAGAAATAGAAAATAGAGAAGATAAAAAAGACAAATCAATAGTTACAAATTTAAAATTAGAAAATAAAACTTATAAAATAGTAGGAGAATTCGTAAAATCAGGAAATCATGATAGAAAAAAAGTAGATAAATATATGATGATTTTATATTTTATGGATGAAACAGAAAAAATTAAATTAAAAAAAGAATACAATGACTCTAAAAGTTGTGTAGGAATAATTGCAATTGATAATTATGAAGAAAGTATACAACAAATAGATGTTGATTTAAGACCACAAATAACAGCTGAGGTAGAAAAAGCAATTTATGAATGGGCAAACGAAACAGATGGAATAATAGTAAAATCTGATAGAGATAGATTTATCTATTTATTTGAACAGAGATATTTAGACAGAATAAAAGAAAATAAATTCAATATACTAGATACAGTAAAGGACATACATATAGAAGGAAGAGTAAGATTAACTTTAAGTATAGCAATATCAAATGAAGGAAAAACAGATAAAGAAAAATATCAATCAGCATTAAGTACAATGGACGTTGTATTAGGACGAGGTGGAGATCAAGCAGCAATCAGAGAAAATGGAAAATATCATTTTTTCGGTGGCAGAGTAGAAGAGGTAGAAAAAAGAACAAAAGTAAAAGCAAGAATTGTAGCCCATGCATTAGAAGAACTTATTTTAGAAAACGAACAAGTTTTAATAATGGGGCATGTTAATGCAGATATAGATGCGTTAGGATCTGCATTTGGAATATATAGATTAGCTACAAATTTAGGAAAAGAAGCCTACATAGTGGCAGAGACAGATACAATGGCATTAAAAAATGTAAAAGCAAGTATAGATGAGGAAAAAGAGTATGATGGTGTAATAATCAACAAAGAAGTAGCAGAAGAAAAAATAAACAGTAAAACATTATTAATTGTTGTTGATACACATAAGTCCAATTACGTAGAAGCACCAAATTTATTAGAAAAAACAAATCAAATTGCAATAATTGATCATCACAGAAGAAGTCCAGAATATACAATTAACAGTATATTAACATTTCATGAAGTATATGCTTCTTCAGCAGCTGAACTTGTAACAGAACTGTTACAATATGCTCAATCACCAATAAATCTTAAAAAAATAGAAGCAGAAATGCTATATGCAGGAATTATGATGGATACTAAAAACTTCACATTTAAGACAGGAGTACGTACATTTGAAGCAGCAGCATATTTAAGAAAATATGGTGTAGATATAATAAGAGTAAAAAAATGGTTTCAAAGTGATTTAGCAACATACAATAAAATAACAGAAATTATAAAAACAACAGAAATTATAAATGATTCAATAGGAATAGCAATATATGAGCAAGAAGATAAAAATGCAAATATAATTTGTGCTAAATCAGCAGATGAGTTACTCTCAATAGGAAATATAACAGCTTCATTTGTATTAGGCAATGATGGTGAAAAAATAAATATAAGTGGACGTTCTATAGGAGATATAAATGTACAAGTTATTCTAGAAAAAATGGGCGGAGGAGGGCATATTACCCTTGCAGGAGCCCAAATTGAAGATAAAACAATTAAAGAAGTAAAAACAGAATTAATAGATAAAATAAATGAGTATTTTAATGAGATTGAAAATTAATCGGTTATGTATAATAGCATAATCGATTTTTGTAATATAAAAAATATGTATTGAAAATTAATAGAATTTATTGTAAAATATAAAAATAAAATCAAGGAGGCTATATAAGATGAAAGTTATTTTAAAGCAAGATATAAAATCAATAGGAAAAAAAGATGAAATAATAAATGTTTCAGATGGGTATGCAAGAAATTATTTATTTAAAAAAAATTTAGCAGTTGAAGCAAATAATACAAATCTTGCAAAATTAAAATCTAAAAAAGATGCAGAACAACATAAAAAGGATTTAGAAAAAGAAGAAGCATTAAAAATAGCAGATAAAATGTCAAAAATAAGATTACAATTTAAAGTAAAAACTGGAAGTAATGGAAAAGTATTTGGAGGAGTATCAAGTAAAGAAATAGCTGAAAAACTAGAAAAAGATCATTCAATAAAAGTAGATAAAAAGAAAATAGAGCTAAAAGATACAATAAAAACACTTGGAATTACTAAAGTTCAAATAAAATTATCAGAAGGAGTAGTTGGTACATTAAGTATAGATGTATTAGGAGAAGGCAGATAAAAAATGAAGTAGAATATCTATACATTCAGAAGGGAATGAGATAAAAAATGGAATTAGGAAAAATACCACCACATGATATAGAAGCAGAACAAGCAGTAATAGGAAGTATGCTTACAGATAAAGATGCAGTGATGGAAGCAGTTGAGGTATTAAAGCCAGAAAGTTTCTATAGGGAAGACAATAAATTAATTTTTACAGCAATAGTTAATTTATATAATAAGTCAGAACCAATAGATTTAGTTACAGTAAAAGATGAACTTTTTTCTATGGGAAGCTTTGAAAAAGTTGGTGGGTTTGAGTATTTGGTAACATTACCAGATAAAGTGCCTACAACAGCAAATGTGCAAAAATACATAAAAATAGTAGAAGAAAAATGGACTTTGAGAAATTTAATTAAAACAGCAAATGAAATAATTGATTTAGGGTATAATCCTACAGAAGATGTAGAAGACATAATGGCTGGTGCAGAAAAAAAGATATTTGATATTATTCAAAAAAATAGCCAAAAGAGTTATACGCCAATAAATGAAGTATTGGTAGAAAGTTTTACCAAATTAGAGGAATTGTATAATAGAAAATCAAAAATCACAGGAGTTCCAACAGGCTTTTCAGATTTTGATAATTTGACAGCTGGACTACAAGGATCAGATCTAATATTAATAGCGGCAAGACCTGCTATGGGAAAAACAGCTTTTGCATTAAACATTGCAGCACATGCAGCGATAAGGGAAAATGTGCCAGTTGCATTATTTAGTTTAGAAATGTCGAAGGATCAGTTAGTAAATAGAATTTTGTGTATGGAAGCAATGGTAGATAGCAATAAAGTTAGAACAGGAAAATTAGAAGAAGACGATTGGAATAAATTAGCAGGAGTTGTAGGACCAATTTCAGATTCTGGAATATACATAGATGATACACCAGGTATCTCAATTATGGAAATAAGAACAAAATGTAGAAAACTAAAAATGGAAAAAGATATTGGATTAATAGTAATAGATTATATTCAGCTTATACAAGGAAGTAGTAATAGAAAAAATGGAAGTCGTGAACAAGAGATAGCTGAAATAAGTAGAACATTAAAAATTTTAGCAAAAGAGTTAAATGTTCCAGTTGTTGCTCTTTCACAATTATCTAGAGCAGTAGAGCAAAGACCAGATCATAGACCAATGCTTTCAGATCTTCGTGAATCTGGATCAATAGAGCAAGATGCGGATATTGTTATTTTCTTATATAGAGATGACTATTATAATCCAGATAGTGAAGAAAAAGACATAGCAGAAATAATAATTGCAAAGCATAGAGGAGGATCAACAGGAACGGTAAAACTACTATGGATGGGAAATTATACAAAATTTGTAAATCTTGCAAGAGGATATGATGATTAATATGATAGAAAAGGAAGTTTTAAATACAATAAAAAAATATAATTTAATAAATCAAAATGAAAAAATAATATGTGGAGTATCTGGCGGGCCAGACTCAATATGTATGCTAGATATTTTAAGAAAAATAAGCAAAGAAGGAAAAATAAACTTTGAAATAATAGTTTGCCATATTAATCATCTTATTAGAGAAGAGGCAATAGAAGATGAAGAATATGTGGTAAATTATTGTAAAAAAAATAATATTAAATTTTATGTAAAAAGAATAGATATAAAAAAATATGCAAATAATAATAAACAAGGCCTTGAAGAGGCTGGAAGAATAGCGAGATATAACTTTTTTGAAGAAGTTTTAAAAAAAGAAAATGCAAATAAAATTGCAATAGCACATAATAAAAATGATAAAATAGAAACAATTATAATGAAAGTAATTAGAGGTGCAGGAACGGCAGGATTAAAAGGTATAGAACCAAAAAGAAAAAACAAATATATAAGGCCTTTAATTGAAATAGAAAGAGCAGAAATAGAAGATTATTGTGAAAAAAACAATTTAGAACCTAGAATAGATAAAACAAATTTTGAAAATGACTGCACAAGAAATAAAATAAGAAATATAGTATTACCATACATACAAAAAGAATTTAATCCAAATATTATGCAAACTCTAGGAAGGCTATCTGAAATTATAGATGAAGAAGATAAATTTTTAGAAAAAATCACAATAGATACTTACCAAAAACTAAAAATAAATGAAAAAGAAGGGTATATAGTGTTAGACTTAAAAGAATTTAACAAACAAGAGATAGTATTAAAAAACAGATTAATTATATATACAATAAAGAAAACAATAGGAAATGTTCAAAATATAGAGAAAGTAAATATTGATGATATAATAAAACTATGTAATAATAATATAGGAAATAAATATTTGACGCCAAATAAACATATAAAAGTATCGTTAAATAAGGGAAAAATCTTTTTTGAAAAAGTATAAATATCTGCTTAAAAACTATTGCAAATTTAATGTGGATATGTTATAGTTCAATACATAAGGGAGGAAATGAATAGTGAAAAACGGAATAAAATCATTAGCTGTATGGTTAATAATAGGAATAATTTTAATAGTAGTTATTTCTTCAATAATGGAAAATAGTAATTTAAGAATGACATATTCTGAATTAGTAGAAAATATAGAAGCTGGAAATGTAGCAAGTATAGAATTGTCTTCTGGTGGAGATACAGCAACAGTAACGCTAAACGATAATAGTAAGACACAAAAACAGGTAAATATACCAAGTTTAGATAGTTTTATAAGTTATACAGAGGATTACTTAAAAGAGGGAAGATTCACCCTAGAAGAGGATTCAGAATCCATTTGGATAACAATACTTAGTTTAATTACACCATTTGGATTACTTATAATCTTTTTTGTTTTCTGGTTCTTCATGATGAATACAGGAAATTCACAGGGCGGAAGCAAAACAATGACTTTCGGTAAAAGTAAAGCAAGAATGATAAATTCAGCTGAAAAAAACAAAATAACATTTGACGATGTTGCAGGAGTAGATGAAGAAAAAGAAGAATTAGAAGAAATCGTAGAATTTTTGAAAAACCCTAAAAAATATACTGATATGGGAGCAAGAATACCAAAAGGAGTGCTTTTGGTTGGTCAACCAGGAACTGGTAAAACACTTCTTGCAAAAGCAGTAGCAGGAGAAGCAGGAGTACCATTTTTTATAATAAGTGGATCAGATTTTGTGGAAATGTTCGTAGGTGTTGGTGCATCTAGAGTTAGAGATTTATTTGAACAAGCAAAAAGAAATGCGCCATGTATAATATTTATAGATGAAATAGATGCAGTAGGACGTCAAAGAGGAGCGGGCCTTGGTGGAGGTCATGATGAGAGAGAACAAACACTAAATCAATTGTTAGTTGAGATGGATGGATTCTCAGCAAATGAGGGTGTTATTGTTTTGGCAGCAACTAATAGACCAGATGTATTAGATAAAGCTTTATTAAGAGCAGGAAGATTTGATAGACAAATAGTAGTAGGAGCTCCAGATGTAAAGGCAAGAGAACAAATATTAGAAGTTCATAGTAAAAAGAAGAGATTATCTGATGATGTAGATTTAAAAGTTATAGCTAAAAATACATCAGGATTTGCAGGAGCAGATCTAGAAAATGTATTAAATGAAGCAGCTTTACTTGCAGCCAGAAGAAATAAAACGGAAATTGGAATGCAAGAAATAGAAGATGCTATGGTAAAAGTTACTATGGGACCTGAAAAGAAAACAAAAGTAAGAAGTGATCATGAGAAAAAGCTTGTTGCATATCATGAGGCAGGTCATGCAGTAGTAAGTAAATTTTTACCTACACAAGACCCAGTACATGAAATATCTATTGTACCTAGAGGAATGGCTGGAGGATATACTATGTATAGGCCAACAGAAGATAAATCATTTATGTCAAAAACAGCAATGGAAGAACAAATTGTTTCACTTCTTGGTGGTAGAGTTGCAGAAGCTTTAATATTAAATGATATTTCAACAGGTGCAAGTAATGATATAGAAAGAGCATCACAAATAGCAAGAGCTATGGTTACTGTTTATGGTATGAGTGAAAGAGTAGGAACTATTATGTTTGGTCAAGGTCAAGGAGAAGTATTCCTAGGCAGAGACTTAGCACAAACTAAAAATTATTCAGAGGAAACAGCTGCTATAATAGATGAGGAAGTAAAAGTAATAATTGATAAAGCATATAATACAGCAAGACAGATATTATCAGCAAATATCGACAAACTTCATATAGTAGCAGGAATCTTACTTGAAAGAGAAAAAATCGATGGAGAAGAATTTGATAGAGTATTTAATTCTTAAAAGTAATAATTTTATATGTTATTGATAACCGAGAAGTAAATTTGTTAAAATTTATTGACATAGCTAAAAAAAGATGATAAAATATAGATCGTTATGGGATTTTATACCATAACGATTAAATTTTTAAATAGGAGGTGAATTTAAGTGCCAACAATTAATCAATTAGTAAGAAAAGGAAGAAAAACAGGAGTTACAAAATCTACAGCACCAGCATTACAACATGGATATAACTCAAAAAACAAAAAATTAACAAATGCAAGAAGTCCACAAAAAAGAGGAGTATGTACAGTAGTTAAAACTGTAACACCTAAAAAACCAAACTCAGCTTTAAGAAAAGTAGCCAGAGTTCGTTTATCTAATGGTTATGAAGTTACATCTTATATCCCAGGTATAGGACATAACTTACAAGAACATAGTGTTGTTCTAATAAGAGGAGGAAGAGTAAAAGATCTTCCAGGAGTTAGATATCATATAATTAGAGGAACATTAGATACAGCAGGAGTTAAAGACAGAATGCAAGGTCGTTCTAAATATGGAGCTAAAAAGCCAAAAAAATAAAATAATTATATTATAGAAAATAGTGCTTAATTCTTACTAAATTAGGGTACTTAAATTTAGCAATAGATATAAAGCATTATGCGGGTAAGTGAAAGATCTTATCAGAGTAACTTAAACACCTTATGGGTGTTAGAATAAAATAATAAAGTAAGGAGATATTATATCGTAATTCATAAGTAGGGGACATATCTTAGCCCCAAAGAAAAGCTTATGAAAAAATGTATCCCCTTACCTTAAGAAAAAAGGAGTGAAGAATAGTGCCAAGAAAGGGTTATATAGCAAAAAGAGATGTATTGCCAGATCCAATATATAACAGTAAAGTTGTTACAAAACTAGTAAATAACATAATGTTAGATGGAAAAAAATCAATTGCTCAAAAAATAGTATATGATGCATTTGATATTATAAAAGAAAAAGAAGGAAAAGATCCATTAGAAGTTTTTGAAGCAGCTTTAGAAAATATCATGCCAGTTTTAGAAGTAAAAGCAAGAAGAATAGGTGGAGCAACATATCAAGTTCCATTAGAAATTAGACCAGAAAGAAGACAAACATTAGGACTAAGATGGCTTGTATTATATGCAAGAAAAAGACATGAAAAAACAATGGCTGAAAAACTAGCTGGAGAGATTTTAGATGCTGTAGCTGGAAATGGTGGAGCATTTAAAAAGAAAGAAGATACTCATAAAATGGCTGAAGCAAATAAAGCTTTTGCACATTATAAGTTCTAATATTATGAGGGGAGGAAAAAATAAATGGCAGGAAGATTATGTCCATTAGAAAAAACAAGAAATATAGGAATAATGGCTCATATAGATGCAGGAAAAACTACAACAACAGAAAGAATACTTTTCTATACAGGTAAAACACATAAAATAGGAGAGGTTCATGAAGGTGCTGCAACAATGGACTGGATGGCTCAAGAACAAGAAAGAGGAATCACAATAACATCTGCTGCTACAACATGTTTCTGGAATGATCATAGAATAAATATAATTGATACACCAGGACACGTTGACTTTACAGTAGAAGTTCAAAGATCACTTAAAGTTCTTGATGGTGCAGTAACAGTTTTAGCTGCAAAGGGTGGTGTTCAACCACAAACAGAAACAGTTTGGAGACAAGCTGACAAATATAGTGTACCAAGAATGGTATATGTAAATAAAATGGATGTTATTGGTGCAGATTTTATGCTTTGCGTAGATCAATTAAAAACAAGACTACAAGCAAATGCAGTTCCAATTCAATTACCAATTGGAAAAGAAGATAACTTCAAGGGAATAGTAGACTTAATAAAAATGAGAGCTTTTGTTCATAAAGATGATTTAGGAAGAGAAATAGAAGAGTGTGATATTCCAGATGACATGAAAGAAGAAGCAGAAAAATGGAGACAAAACATGATAGAAGCAGCTTGTGAACAAGACGAAGAATTAATGATGAAATATCTAGAAGGTGAAGAATTATCAGAGGAAGAAATAAAAAAAGGTCTTCGTATAGGAACAATAGCAAACAAAATAGTTACTGTTTGTTGTGGTTCTTCATATAAAAATAAAGGAGTACAAGAATTATTAAATGCAATAATTGATTATATGCCATCACCAATAGATATACCACATATAAAAGGTATAGATTTAGATGGAAACGAAGTTGAAAGAAAAACTGATGATAATGAACCTTTCGCAGCTTTAGCATTTAAAATAGCGACAGATCCATTTGTTGGAAAATTATGTTTCTTCAGAGTATATTCTGGAACATTAGAATCAGGATCATCTGTTTTAAATGCCAATAAAGATAAAAAAGAAAGAATCGGAAGAATTCTACAAATGCATGCAAATCATAGAGAAGATATTGAAAAAGTATATGCTGGAGATATTGCAGCAGCAGTAGGATTAAAAGATGTTACAACAGGAGATACTTTATGTGATGAAGCACATCCTGTAATATTAGAATCAATGGAATTCCCAGAACCAGTTATAGATATAGCTATTGAGCCAAAAGATAAAGCCGCTCAAGAAAAAATGGGTATAGCTTTAGCAAAACTTTCTGAAGAAGATCCAACATTCAAAGCATATACTAATCAAGAAACTGGACAGACAATTATAGCAGGAATGGGAGAACTTCACCTAGAAATAATTGTTGATAGATTAAAAAGAGAATTCAAAGTTGAATGTAATGTTGGAAAACCACAAGTTGCATATAAAGAAACAATTAGAAATAAAGTAAAAGTTCAAGGAAAATTCATTCGTCAATCTGGTGGTAAAGGACAATATGGTGATGTTTGGTTTGAAATGGAACCATTAGAGGCAGGAAAAGGAATTGAATTTGAAAGTAAAATTGTAGGAGGAGCTGTTCCAAAAGAATATATTAAACCAATTGAACAAGGTATGAGAGAAGCTGCTCAAACAGGTATACTTGCTGGTTATCCAGTTATAGATTTCAAAGTAACTTTAGTTGATGGTTCATATCACGAAGTTGACTCTTCAGAAATGGCATTCAAAATTGCAGCTTCAATGGCATTTAAAGAAGGATGTAAACAAGCAAAAGCTGTTATATTAGAGCCAATTATGAAGGTTGAGATTACAGTTCCAACAGAATACATGGGAGATGTTATTGGAGACGTAAACTCAAGACGTGGTAGAATAGAAGGTATGGATGAAATTCAAGGAATGGAAGAAATAAGAGCTTTTATACCGCTTTCTGAAATGTTTGGATATGCTACAGACTTACGTTCAAAAACACAAGGTAGAGGAAATTATTCAATGGAACCATCTCATTACGAAGAAGTTCCAAAATCAGTACATGAACAAATTGTAGCTTCAAAAAACAAAAATGCTTAGAAAAATAAAATAGGGGCTTGCATTTTTACTTAAAATAGTATATAATGCTGGCAAACTATAAAAACGTTATTAAATTTAAAAATAATAAAGATAAGGAAATGGACTATCAAAAAATAACATTATTTATTCACAAAAAGGGACATATCTTAATTACAAGAAATGACCTGTGAATAAAGATATGTCCTTTTACCTAAAAAAGGAGGAATTAAAGATGGCAAAAGCAAAATTCGAAAGAACAAAGCCACACGTTAACATTGGTACAATCGGACACGTTGACCATGGTAAAACAACAACAACAGCAGCTATTACAAAATACCTATCATTACTAGGAAAAGCTCAATATGAAGCTTATGATCAAATCGATGGTGCTCCAGAAGAAAAAGCAAGAGGAATTACAATCAATACAGCACACGTTGAATATGAAACAGATAAAAGACATTATGCTCACGTTGACTGCCCAGGACACGCAGATTACGTAAAAAATATGATTACTGGTGCTGCTCAAATGGATGGTGCAATATTAGTTGTTTCAGCAGCTGATGGACCAATGCCACAAACAAGAGAACACATACTATTAGCTAGACAAGTTGGTGTTAAATACATCGTTGTTTATTTAAATAAATGTGATATGGTAGATGATCCAGAATTATTAGAATTAGTTGAAATGGAAGTAAGAGACTTACTATCAAGTTATGACTTCCCAGGAGACGAAATTCCAGTTATAAAAGGTTCATCATTAAAAGTATTAGAGAGCACATCAACAGATCCTAATGATCCAGTATATGCTCCAATGAAAGAATTAATGGACGCAGTAGATTCTTATATACCTACACCAGAAAGACCAACAGACCAACCATTCTTAATGCCTGTTGAAGACGTATTTACAATAACAGGACGTGGAACAGTTGCTACTGGTAGAGTAGAAAGAGGAACAGTTAAATTACAAGACAATGTTGAAATAGTAGGTCTTTCAACAGAAAGAAAACAAACAGTTGTTACTGGTGTTGAAATGTTCAGAAAATTATTAGATCAAGCAGAAGCTGGAGACAACATAGGTGTTCTTTTAAGAGGTATAGATAGAAAAGACATCGAAAGAGGTCAAGTTATTGCTAAACCTGGAACAATTCATCCACATACAAAATTCACAGCACAAGTATATGTTCTAACAAAAGAAGAAGGTGGACGTCATACACCATTCTTCAATGGATATAGACCACAATTCTATTTCAGAACAACAGACGTTACAGGTGTTATTGAATTAGAAGCTGGAACAGAAATGGTTATGCCAGGTGACAATGTATCAATGACAATAGAATTAATTACACCTATCGCTATTGAAAAAGGATTAAGATTTGCTATCCGTGAAGGTGGTAGAACAGTTGGTTCTGGTGTTGTTGCAGATATTATTGAATAATTTAATAAATATAAAAATAGCAAGGTTTACAAATAATTGTAGCACCTTGCTATATTTTTATTTTAAAGTTTTAATTACTTTTTTACAAAAGAAAACTATATATTTTCATAATGTGACCACATACTTAAAATCCTTACAATATTTCTATCTTCTAAAACTTGATATACTAATCTATGCTGAATATTAATTCTCCTTGAATATAAATCTTTTAAATCACCAATTAATTTTTCATAAGGAGGGGGATTTTGAAAAGGATTTTCTTTTAATAAATTGATTAGTTGTTTGGCTTTGGTGTCTAATTTACTTTGTTTTAATTTGACAATATCTTTTAATGCTTTTTTATGATATTCTATAATATACATTTACCATTCCACCTTATCTTCATTAATAAAATCTTCATCTGAAGAGTTTTTTCTTTCTAGTAATTCTTTCTTCAAATTAGGAATAGATTCAATGTATAAAGTTTCGATTAAACTGTTGTAATCATCTTCTGATAAAACAATAGCATTTCCGTTTTTAGTTGAGATATTAATAGGTTCGTTATATTTTATTGCATTTTCTAGCAATTTATAGATATCTTTTCTAAAATTTGTTATATTTACGTTTGTCATTTTAAACACCTCCAATTTCATATAATAAAATTATAACATACGTTTTTGCGTTCGTCAATTTATTTTGTTCAAATTAATTATTTTTATTCAAAGAAATTTTGTAATTTACTGGCAATGAATCGTAACAAAAAATAATATTTGCAGTTAAAATTTAAATAATCCAATACAAATCAAAAGTATACCTGAAATTTTAGTCCATATACTTTGAGGCACGAATTTAAAATTGACCAAATGAATTCCTAAAAAATTTCCTAAACTTAAAAACAGATATTGTAAAATTGCAGTAAAAAAAGAAAAAACATAAATATTAATGCCAATTGTAGCTGCTCCAATACCAATACATAGACTATCTAAAGAAAGAGCTAAACCTAATAGTATAGCTTCTTTATAATTAATATCATTTGAATTATCTAAATCAAAAGACAATTCTTTTTCATTAGTTTGTATAATAATGAAAAGTCCCATACAAATTAATATAAAAGAACCAAGAAAATCACAAATACTCGTAGACAATATGTTTTTTAAGATATTACCGATGAAACCCGAAATTAAAGTCATTATAAGCGAAATAACAAATAGTATGAATTTATCTATTTTATATAATTTAGTTTTTCTTAATCCATATGTAATACCAATTCCAAGTGAGTCAATACTACTAGATATAGCTAAGATAAAAGTATTTATAAACATGATATCACCTCTTAATAAATTATGAATTTTGTCGAAATATGTTACAATTTACTGCTAGTAAAATGTTACCATTCACAGTTAGTGGAGTGATCACTCCACTAACTGTGAATTGCAATACTAAAATAGTAGTAATATAAACATTTTTAGAAAAAATATTGATATTAAAAACTAAATTTGATACAATAAGAGAAAATAAAAATGGTGATAATATGTATGAAAAAATGAAAGAATTAAAAGATGCAATTAAAAATTGTAATAGATGTAAACTTTGTAAAAATAGGACAAATATAGTATTTGGAATAGGAAACGAAAATGCCAACATAATGTTCATAGGAGAAGGGCCAGGAGCAGATGAAGATAAGCAAGGAATTCCATTTGTTGGAAAAGCTGGACAATTAATGAATAAAGCTTTTGATGCTTTAGGAATTAATAGAGAAGATGTATATATAGCAAATATTGTAAAATGTAGACCTCCAAATAATAGAGATCCTGAACCTGATGAAATACAAGGTTGTATGAATTATTTAAGAAATCAAGTTATAATAGTAAAACCTAAAATTATAGTATTACTAGGAAGGATAGCTTTGCAAAATATTTTAGGAAAAGAATATAAAATCACAGCGAGTAGAGGCATATGGGTAGAGAAAAAAGGAATTCTTTATATGCCAACATGGCATCCAGCAGCATTATTAAGAGATGAAACAAAGAAAATAGATTTTATAAATGATTTAAAAGAAGTTATTAAAAAAGAGCGAGAATTTGACAAAAAGGACCCGGTCCCAAATGTACAATAAAAAGAAAGGAATTTAAAATGAATCAAAATATAAAACAAAAATCGGATTATTGTTTAAATTGTAAAATGAAACCTTGTTCAAATAAAGGTTGTCCTTTAAACAATGATATACCAGGATTTATAGAACAAATAAAAAATGAAAATTATGAAGAAGCATATAGAATATTAAGTAATACAACAGTATTACCAGCTGTTTGTGGAAAAATTTGCCCTCATCAAAAACAATGCCAAGGTTCTTGTATAAGAGGTATAAAAGGTGAACCTGTAAGTATTGGAGATTTAGAAAGTTTTATTGGAGATTATTCAATAGAAAATAATTTACAAATAGAGCGAAATAATAATAAAGGTATTGATAAAAAAGTAGCAGTTATAGGTGGAGGACCAGCAGGTTTAACTTGTAGTGCTTTTTTAGCTAAGCATGGAATTAAAGTAACTATATTTGAAAAATATAATTATTTAGGAGGATTATTAGTTCATGGAATTCCAGAATTTAGATTATCTAAAAAAGTTGTAAAAGACAGTATACAAAAAATATTAGATTTAGGAGTAAAAGTAAAATATAATCAACAGCTTGGAAATAATTTAAAACTAGAAGATTTATTAAAAGAATATGATTATATATTTTTAGCAATAGGTGCAAATGTTTCTTCAAAAATGGGAATTGAAGGAGAAAATTTAGCAGGTGTATATGGTGGAAATGAATTATTAGAATATAAAAACCATCCAGATTACAATGGAAAGGTGGTTTTGGTTAATGGCGGAGGAAATGTAGCCATGGATACTGCAAGAACAATAAAAAGGTTAGGTGCAAAAGAAGTTAAAGTTGTCTATAGAAGAGCAAAAGAGCAAATGCCTGCTGAAGAAAAAGAAATAAATGATGCGATAAATGAAGGAATAGAATTTTTGTTTCAAAATAATATTGTAAAGATTATAGGAAATGAAAAGGTCGAAAAAGTTGAATTAATAAAAACTGAACTTGTACAAAAAGAAGGTGAAAGTAGACTTTCTCCTATTGATATACAAGGAAGTAATTATGAAATAGATGCTGATTATGTAATAATGGCTTTAGGTTCAAGGACAGATAATTTAGTAAAAGATTTGAATTTGGATTTAACAACAAGAAATTATATAGAAATAGATGAAAATTATAAAACATCAAACCATAAAATTTTTGCAGGAGGAGATCTCGTGGAAGGAAGAGGATCTGTTGCTAAAGCGGCAAGAGATGGAAGAAATGTAGCAGAACAAATATTGAAGCAAATATATAATGGATAAAAAACGATGTGTAAATTTATACAACTCAGATAATAAAATATATATTGATTTTTTCATAAAATCATAATAAAATGAATTATATATTAATAAAATCAAAAGAAAGGATGTAATTAATAATGAAAATACTTCTAGACGCAATGGGAGGAGATAACGCACCAGATGCAAATATAAAAGGAGCTGTAAAAGCAATTAATCAGATAAAAGCAGAGGTTGTATTAATAGGAAAGCAAGAAGTTATAGAGGAAAAAGTAAAACAATTTTATGGAAAAACACTTCAAGAAATATCACCAAGACTTATAATAAAAAATGCAACAGAAACAATAGAAATGGAAGATGGACCAACAGATAGTATAAAACATAAAAAAGATTCTTCAATGGTAGTAGGATTTAATATGTTAAAAAAAGGTGAAGGGGATGTTTTTATTTCTGCTGGGAATTCAGGAGCTTTACTTGCTGGTGCGACTCTTTTGGTAGGAAGAATAAGGGGAATAGATAGACCAGCAATGGCGGGAATATTACCAGCCTATAAAAGTAGACTTGTTTTAATAGATTCTGGAGCAAATACTAATTGCAAGCCAATAAATTTATTACAATTTGCTCAAATGTCAAGTATATATATAAGAAATACATTTGGAGTAGAGCATCCAAGAATAGGATTATTAAATATAGGAACGGAAGAGACAAAAGGAAATGATTTAACAAAAGAGAGCTATAAATTATTAAAAGAAAAATCAAAAGAATTAAATATAAACTTTATTGGAAATATAGAGGGAAGAGACGCTTTTTCTGGTGAAGTAGATGCTGTAGTTACAGATGGATTTACAGGAAATGTTTTTCTAAAAGCTGTAGAAGGACTTGGAAAATTTGTAAAAAGAAGCCTAAAAGAAAGTTTAACAGGGAATGTTTTATCAACAATAGCTGCAATACCATCTTTACCTGCAATAAATAAATTTGCTAAAAAAATGGATTATAAATCATATGGGGGAGCACTATTTCTAGGAGTAAAAAAACCTGTTGTAAAAGCTCATGGAAGTAGCGACGAAGAACTATTTGAATTTACCATAAAACAGGCAGAAGTATTTGTTAACAATAAAACAGTTGAAAATTTAATTTCAGAATTTGAGAAAAAACCGAATGACAATTCAAAAATAAAATAAATTTGTCTTTTCTATTGACAAATGAAAGAACATATAATATAAATGGTTATATCAAATAGAACAATTGATATTAAAATATATATCATTTGCAAACTTGAGAGGAGGTGAACTTAAGGTATGAGTTCAGAAGAAATATTTGAAAAGGTAAAGAATATAATTGTAGACTTACTACAAGTATCAGAAGAGGCTGTTACTTTAGAGGCACATTTTATAGATGATTTAGGAGCAGATTCATTAGATTTAGTAGAATTAATTATGGGTATTGAAGAGGAATTTAATATAGAAATTCCAGATGGAGAAGCTGAAAAAGTTGTAACAGTAGGAGATGTAGTTGACTACATAAAAGAACATGTTGCATAGACAAAAAACGAGCGGTTTTCTTTTTTAGATGTTAAAAAACAAAGAAAGTCACTCGTTTTTTATTTTTATGATAATTTGTACAAAATACTTGAAAAAAAGCAAAAAAAGTTATAATATAGTAGTATTGAAAAGGTAGGTGAAAAAGTGGATTATTCAAAATTAGAAAAAGAATTAGGATATACGTTTAAAGATAAAAACTTATTACAAACAGCTTTAACTCATACATCTTTTGCATATGAAAAAGGAACAGTAAGCAATGAAAAGTTAGAATTTTTAGGAGACAGTATTTTAGAGTTTTTATCAAGTATATATATTTATAATAATTATCCAAAATTAAAAGAAGGAGAAATGACTAAAGTTAGAGCCCAGGTAGTGTGCGAAGCAAGTCTCCATAAAGTAGCAATTGCACATAATTTTAGTGATTTCTTACGACTTGGAAAATCAGAAAGAGTATCTGGAGGAAAAGTAAAATCTGCAATACTTGCAGACAGTGTAGAAGCTGTAATTGCTGCCATGTATCTTGACGGAGGACTAGAAGTAGTAAATAATTTTATCATAAAAAACTTAAAAGAAGAAATAGAATTTGCTACTCAAAATGTAGGACAAAAAGACTATAAAACAGTATTACAAGAAATATTACAGAAAAATGGAAATGTCCACATTGAATATAAAATAATTAAAGAATCAGGTCCAGATCATGATAAAAGTTTTGTAGCAGAAGTATTATGTAATAAAAAAGTTTTGGCATCAGGAAGCGGAAAAAGTAAAAAACATGCAGAAATGGAGGCAGCAAAGCTTGCTATTGAAAAAATGAAAAAGGGGTGAATTCTATGAAAAAGCAATATATTATTCCGATATTTATACCATCAATATCAAATTCAAATGATTATATATTTGGTAACTTAATCTCAATAAAGGAACAAGTAAAGCAAATAAATAAAGAAGATGTAAAAAAAATAATAGAAGAACACCTAAAATATGTAAAAGAAGGCTCAAAAGTAGAAATTGGTTTTTTTGGAGGCAGTTTTGGAGAACTTGACGAAGAAAAACAAAAAGAACTATTATTAGAAGCTTATGAATATATAAAATTAGGAAAAACCGATTCAATAAGAATATCAGTAAAACCAAATAATATAAATAAAAAATTTTTAAAAAGGTTAAAAAAGTATAAAGTTAAGACAATAGAATTAGAAGTACAATCATCAAATGATTATATTTTAAAAAAATCGGGAAACGATTATACTTTTGATGATGTGAAAAAAGCATCTAGATTAATTAGGTTACATGGGTTTACTCTGGGACATCAAATGATGGTAGGTCTTCCTGAAAGTACAAATTTAGATGAAATAAATACAGCAAAACAATTAATAAAATTAAAGCCTAAAATGGTAAGGATTTATCCAGTGCTTGTTATAAAAAATACTAAATTAGAAAAAGATTATAATGAAGGTAAATATAAAGCTTTAACTCTTGTACAAGCTGTTGAAACATGTAAAGAACTAGTAAAGTTATTTGCAAAGAAAAATATAGAAGTTATTAGAATAGGAAATCAATCAGCAGATACAACAAATGAGTCAGTAATTGAAAAAAGCAAAGTTGTAGCTCGGACCATATCATCCAGCATTTAGGCAATTAGTAGAATCTGGAATGTGGTATGATGTTATTGTTGAAAAAATAAAACAACTCAATACAAAAGTAAAAGAGGTTGTTATTACTATAAACCCAATAGATGTAGATAATGTTATAGGTCCGGAAAAAGAGAATATAACTAATTTAAAAGAAACTTATGATGTAGATTTAAAAGTACAAGCAGATGAAAAAATAAAGCAAGGAAAATCGAAAATTGAAATTACAAAAATCTATGAAGATTTTTCAGAATAAAATAGTTTGTGGAATTAACAGTATTATATAATTTTATTATATAAAAAAGTTAGTTCCTTTTTTTGTTTTTTATACTAAAATTTTTCTTCGACTGTGTTTTGTAACAAAATTTGAAATTTTTTTAATTTTTTTTCAAAAAAGTATTGCAAAATAAATAAAAGTGTATTAAAATTTAATCGAAGTGGAAAAAAGTGGTATGAAGTGGGGTGAAATTTTACTATGCTAATGGGTGAGTATGAACATACTATAGATAGCAAAGGCAGAATTTCAATGCCTGCAAAATTAAGAAAAGATATGGGAGATACGTTTGTATTAACAAAAGGTCTAGATGGGTGTTTATTTGCTTTTTCTGGACAAGAATGGATAAATTTTGAAACAAAACTAAAATCACTTCCACTATCAGATAAAAATGCAAGAAATTTTGTAAGATTTTTCTTAGCAGGTGCAACAGAATGCGAAATAGATAAGCAAGGAAGATTTTTAATTCCAAATAATTTAAGAAAAGCAGCATCATTAGAAAAAGATGTAGTAATAATTGGAGTTGGAACAAGATTAGAAATTTGGGACAAAACTATTTGGAAATCAAAAGATGAAGAAATATCAGCAGAAGAAATTGCCGAAAATATGACAATGCTTGGTATATAATCTTTTCCAAAAAGAAAAGTTTATATAATAATCAAATTCTAGAACATTTTATAGGAATTGATTATGTTAAAAACAAAAGAAAATTAAACAGAAGAAAAAAATACTAAAGATAAAAATAAAAAAGAACAAAAGACAAAATAAATAAATCCAATTCAAACAAAAGACAAAACTCCTATGAGGAAAATACATAAATTAAATGTACTAAAGAATCCCTATTTTTTACCAAAGACAAATTTGCAAAAGAAAAAAATACCAAAGTTAAAATATAGTTTTCAAAAGACATATGTACAAGAGAAAAAAGTACATAA
The DNA here is from genome assembly GCA_944386695.1 of uncultured Clostridia bacterium. GTDB lineage: Bacteria > Bacillota > Clostridia > TANB77 > CAG-508 > CAG-269. The sequence continues at coordinate 20,029 of CALXCB010000024.1, forward strand.
GATTTTTAATATACAAATTATAAGATAGCAGCTGGTATTTCACATAAAAAGAATACTAGCTGCTATAAATCATTATATAAAAAAGGTAGAAAAAAGTGGAATTTAGTCATAAACCAGTATTATTAGAAGAATGTATAGAAGGATTAAAAATAAATCCAAATGGAATATATGTAGATGGTACATTGCGGAGGAGCAGGACATAGTAAAGAAATAGTAAAAAAATTAGATAAAGAAAGCGGATTGCTTATAGGAATTGATAGAGACGAAGAAGCAATAGATGCAGCTAAACAAAATTTATCAGAGTATAAAAATGTAAAATATATACATGGAAATCATGACAATATAAAAGAAATTTTAAATAAATTAAATATAAAAAAGGTGGATGGAATTCTATTAGATTTGGGAGTTTCATCTTATCAGCTTGATGAGAAAAATAGAGGATTTAGTTATATTGGTTCAAATGAACTTGATATGAGAATGGATAAAACTCAAAGACTAACTGCAAAAGAAGTTGTAAATTGTTATAAAGAAGAACATCTTGCAAATATAATTTATGAATATGGAGAAGAACGTTTTTCTAGAAATATTGCAAAAAATATTTGTATTGCAAGAGCAAAAAAGAAAATAGAGACAACAGAAGAATTAGTTAAAATCATAGAAAAATCCATACCAAAGCAAAATCAAAAAGATGGACATCCTGCAAAAAGAACTTTTCAAGCTATAAGAATAGAAGTTAATAATGAAATAAAGCCATTAGAAAAAACAATTAGAGATTGTATAGATTGTTTAAATTCAAAAGGAAGGTTATGTGTAATAACATTCCATTCTTTAGAAGATAGGGCAGTTAAGACAGCTATGAATAGAGCAAAAGGAATATGTACATGCCCAAAAGACTTACCATATTGTGTATGTAATGCTGAAAAATTAGGAATTGTAATTACCAAAAAACCAATAATACCAACAGAAGAAGAACAAAAAGAAAATTCAAGATCGAAAAGTGCAAAACTTAGAATTTTTGAAAGGATATAAGAGGGATACAGAAAAGAGGTGAAACTTAAAAACTTATGAGTATATATGATTATGAATATGGCACTAACCCAAGAAAGTTACAACCAGATCATAAGCCAAATAAAAGAAGAAAAAAAGATATAGAGAAACAAATAAAAATAAATGAAGAACAAAAGAAAAGAGCAATGAATTTAGAAAGAAAAAGGCATAATAAAAATGTAGCTTTAGTTATGGCAATATTCTTAATATTACTTACTATAAGTTATAGAAGTTCACTGATAAATGAGAAATTTAACGAGATACAAAATACAAAAGAAGAGTTAGCTTCAATAGAGAAAACAAATGGACAATTAGAAGTTAGTATAGAGAGCAGTTTAAATTTAAGCAATATTGAGGAAGAAGCAAAAAATCAATTAGGAATGCAAAAACTAACTAATGATCAAAAAGTTTATGTTACTCTAGATAAAAAAGACTATGTAGAAGCATCAAGTAGTGATTCAGTAGAGTCTAGTGATTCAAATGAGAGTTGGTACCAAAAAATTATTAATAAAATATTAGGTAAATAAAGAAGGTATTCTGTGAAATATGAACACCTTCTTTATTTATTTTATAACAGAATTTTAAAGTATTACATTGCAATTTAAATTACGCTATAGTAAAATATATATGTATTTATGAGATTTTATTAATGAAAGTATAGTTTATTGAGGAGAGAAAAAAATAATGATAATAGAGGATGGGGTACTATTAAAAGTAGATGACGAAGAAATAATTGATGGAAAATTTGAAATTCCAGAGGGAGTAAACAGTATAGGATATGAAGCATTTTCAAGATGTATAAGTTTAACCCAAATAGAAATCCCAGATAGTGTGACAAGTATAGGAAATTTAGCATTTTGTAATTGTGAAAGTTTAACCCAAATAAAAATCCCAGATAGTGTGACAAGTATAGGAAATTTAGCATTTTATAATTGTGAAAGTTTAACCCAAATAAAAATCCCAGATAGTGTGACAAGTATAGGATATGAAGCATTTGCAAGATGTAAAAGTTTAACCCAAATAAAAATCCCAGATAGTGTGACAAGTATAGGATATTTAGCATTTTATAATTGTAAAAGTTTAACCCAAATAAAAATCCCAGATAGTGTAACAAGTATAGGAAGACAGGCATTTTATAATTGTGAAAGTTTAACCCAAATAGGAATCCCAGATAGTGTAACAAGTATAGGAAATTATGTGTTTTCTGACTGTGGAAGTTTAACCCAAATAGAAATTCCAGAAGGAATAACAAGTATAGGAGAGGAGATATTTTACAGGTGCACGAATTTAACTCAAATAAAACTTCCAGAGAGTGTAACAAGAATAGAAGGAAAAGCATTTTATGGCTGTAAAAGTTTAACCCAAATAAAACTTCCAGAAGGAATAACGAGTATAGAAGAAGAAGCATTTTATGATTGTGGAAGTTTAACACAAATAAATATTCCTAAAACGGTAGTACGTATAGAAAGAGATGCTTTTAAAAATTGTAAAAGTTTAAAAAAGGTTATTGTTTCAGAAGATATATCAGAAGAGATTTTAGAACAACTGTATAGGCTAGACTTGCCTATTGATAAAACATTAATGTTTGGAGAAGACATAGAAAGATTTGAAAAATTAAAAGCC
>CALXCB010000025.1 GCA_944386695.1 uncultured Clostridia bacterium
CATATCAGGAGTGATCTTTTGTGGTGCAGGAATATACACTGTTAATTCAACTCCGTTTTTGAGGATAGTTTCTGACCGAAAAAATTTTAGTTCTGACATAATAATATCTCCCTTCTTTTTGCTGCAAGGTTATTAGTAAACGTTACTAATTATATCATAATGAAAATAAATTTGCAAATTGAACTTGTTTCTAATCTCTAAATCTTTCTAATGCCAATTTAGTTTTATCTAAAAACTCTTCATTATTTTTTGTAGCTTTAATAACTTTTAAAATTTGTTCTGTGCTATCAGCAGCAGCCATATTTGACATAGCTTTTCTAATTAAACTGGCAACTTCTAATTCTTTATCATTTAACAATAAATCTTCACGTCTAGTATTAGATCTATTAATATCAATTGCTGGAAATATACGTTTCTCAGCTAAAGTTCTGTCAAGTAAGACTTCCATATTGCCAGTTCCTTTGAATTCTTCAAATATAACATCATCCATCCTACTTCCTGTCTCTGTTAGAGCAGTTGCTAAAATTGTTAAGCTTCCTCCATCTTCAATATTACGAGCTGCTCCAAAAAATTTTTTAGGTTTATGTAAAGATGCTGGATCAATACCACCAGATAATGTTCTTCCAGATGCAGGAACAACTAGGTTATAAGCTCTTGCTAGACGAGTTATGCTATCTAATAATACTACTACATCTCTTCCCTGTTCTACAAGTCTTTTAGCTCTTTCTATTACCATTTCAGCAACTTTTGCATGATGTTCTGGTAATTCATCAAAAGTTGAATAAACTACTTGTCCTTTAATAGAACGTTTCATATCTGTAACTTCTTCTGGTCTTTCGTCAATTAAAAGCATTATTAATTCACATTCTGGGTTATTAGTTGTTATACTATTTGCAATTTCTTTTAATAAAGTTGTTTTTCCAGCTTTTGGTTGAGCTACTATTAGCCCTCTTTGACCCTTACCTATTGGTGAAATAATGTCTATCATTCTGGTTGCATAATTTGATTGAATTGTTTCCAATCTTAATCTTTCATTCGGATATATTGGTGTTAATTCTTCAAATCTAATTCTTTTTGCTGACTTTTCTGGATGTTCTCCATTTACTTCTCCAACAAATATTAGAGAAGGGAATTTTTCTCCTTCTTTACATCTAGAAATTCCTTTTACTAAATCTCCTGTAACTAGTTTAAATCTTCTAATTTGAACAGGCGATATATATACATCTTTTGGACTTGATAAATAATTGTTTCCTCTTAAAAATCCATAGCCATCTGGTAAAACTTCTAAAATACCTTCTATTATTTCATCTTCTTCATTATTTACTTGATATGCAACTGTATTCTGTTCTTCTAGTTCAGCCTCATCATCTGATGCGTCATAACGCCTTCTGCTGTCAATTGTTTGATCGACTTTTTCATTTTCTTCAAAATCCTCTTCGTCTTCAAAAGTATCTTCTTCGTTTTCTTCAAAATTGTTATTTTGCAAACTTCTTAATACTTCTATAAGTTCTTCTTTTTTTAGTTTTGATATATTTCTTATATTATTTTCTTTTGCTAATTTCTTTAACTCTAGTAAAGTCAAACTTTCTAAATCTAGCATATTTATATTCTCCTTCTATTATATTATTTTATTTTAAATTGGAATTGTTTTAGAAAAAATATTTTATCATTTTAATATTATACCATAATTTTGCTTTTTTGTGAAGTAAAAAAGATAAAAAAACCTTGAATTTAAACAATTTCAAGGAATTAGTTTTCATTATCTACATAAACTCTTTCATTTGGTAAATACATATCAAGCTTCTCTCTAGCAATTGCCTCAATGTATTCTGGGGAATTTACATTGGCCTTTTCTTCATTTAATTCTTCTTGATATTCTTCAGCTTCTGCTATTTGTGCATCTAAGCTTTCTTTTTGGCTTGTATATGTATTTAATACTTTTTGTTGTTGTATAAAAGTTATTATAGCATAAATCAAAATTGCTATAAATATTAATTTTTTTAATATTGTTTTTTTATTCTTCATACGTACCATCTTTCTAAATTATTTATTCTATATTATTATTCTCCATTTTTTTTTTAAATCCTTCAAAAATATCAAATTTTTTAACTTTTTTCATATTATTTATCCTATTAACAGTTTTTTTAAAATATTTTGTCAAAAAAGTATTGACTTTTATATAAAATATATATAATGGCCTGAATATTGCTTTATCCATAAAATTATAAAGAATTTTGAATGGAATTAGTGTTATTTTGATAATTGTTTTTATAATCTTTTTAATTGTGTTTATAATAAATGTAAACGTTTCTATTATAATTTTACTTAATGTTAACATATATATAGTAATGCCAAAACCTAGTCCTAAAAACATAAATATTCTTAAGTTTCCATCAGAAAATTTGTACATTGAAAATATTATACTTATTCCTGTTAGTATCCAAAACAAAATGTCTTCTATATATGTAATTATATTTATATTTTTTGTGATTTTTCTAAGAATTCTAAAAAAATCAAATAACAAACCAATTAAAACTCCATTTAATGTAAAAATCAAAAATAAGTAAGCTTGATTAATTGCCATCCTCTAATCTCCTAAAGTTTATTTGAAAATTTTGCTAAATATACCACTTTCTTGCTCCTTTTTAGAGTGATCACTATATGCTAAATTATTTATTTCCCCTTCGACTATTACTTCTGATGTATCTATGCTTAATTTATTTATTTTTAAATTTTCACCCTTAACAGTCAAAAGACCTAGTTCTGTTTCCATTATAACTACTTGATCATCAAAACTTAAAACATCTTTTACTCCAGATATACTTAATTTGTTTCGATTTTCTAATATTAAATTTTGTATTACTCCACTTATAGTATTAATATTAGTTTTTCTATCTTCTACTACCATAAAGATCGCCCCCTTGCTATAAATAATTATATTCAGAATATTTAGTTTTAGAACAAAAAATACTCTAAATAATATTAAAATATTATTTAGAGTAAATCTTTTATATTAAAGCATTATGCAACTGTTCTAAAATTTCATCTGGAATAATTTCTTTAAACATAATTGCAATCTTAGCTTCATTTATTTCCATACTTATGATTTCAAGTTTATTATCTTCAATTATTTTCATTGTTTTGTTCAAAACCACATTATTACTCATAATTCCATTTCCAATTATAGATATTCTTGTAATATCTAAATATTTACTTTTTAATTCTGGAAATTTATTTTCTAAAAGGTTTGCTAATTTGTTAAACTTTACTTTAGGAATAGTAAAGGATATCTCTAAATTGTCCTCACTACTATTTACCAAATTTTTTACACCTAATTGACTCTCTATAAAAGAATTGTATATATTATTAAATTTTTCTAATGAGTAATCATTTGATGTAAGATGTACATATCGTATGTTATCATTTTTCACAATATTTTTTACATATCCACCTTCTATTTTATTGTTTATCAATGTCCCTTCATTGTCATTAAATGTGGATTTTGTAACTATTGGTATACTAAATTTTTCTCCGACTTCTACACATCTATTATGAAGAACTTTTGCTCCCTCATCTGCTATATCTAACATTTCCTCATATGATAAAGTATCAATTTTTTTTGCTACTTTCGTTTGTCTTGGATCTGTTGTATACACTCCATCTACATCCGAAAAAATATAGCATTTTGAGGCTTTTAGCTTTGCAGCAAGAGCAACAGCTGTTGTATCTGAACCTCCCCTTCCTAATGTTGTTATATCCATATTTTTGTTTATTCCTTGGAATCCTGCAACAACAACTACTTTTCCCTTTTCTAATTCTTCTTCTATTCGTGATATATCTATATCTTCTATTATAGCATCTTGATTTGTATTATTTGTATAAATCCCAGCTTGCCAACCTGTTAATGATATAGCAGGTATACCTAATCTATCTAATAAAATAGCAAGTTTTGCCATAGAGATTTGTTCTCCTGAGCTTAATAACACATCTAATTCTCTTTCATTCGGAATACTAGATAATGTCATAGCCTCTTTAATTAATCCATCAGTTGTTTTTCCTTGGGCGGAAACAACAACTACTACATTTTTATTATCTTCATAAAAATTTCTTATTTTTTCTGCAACAACATTTAATTTAATATTGTCTGCAACTGAACTTCCTCCAAATTTTAATACTACTGTGTCCATATCGCGGCACCTTCTTTAAATTTTATTACGCGCCTATTTAATTAAATATGGCTTACTTTAATATATTATGTTTGTTATAAAATAATGTTACATTTTTCATTGGGGACGGTTCTTTTTGCAAAAGGGTCGTTTCCTAATGAAAAATGTTATGTAAACATCTTTAGATAACTTTCAATAAAGTCATCTATATCCCCATCCATCACTCCTTGCACATTTCCAACTTCGTAATTTGTGCGATGATCTTTTACTAATGTATAAGGGCAGAATATGTAAGAACGAATCTGGCTTCCCCAAGCAATGTCTCTTTGGACTCCCTTTAGTTCTTCTATTGTCTCTTTATGTTCCCTTTCTTTTAAATCTAATAATTTAGATTTTAACATTTTGAATGCATATTCTCTATTTTGAAGTTGAGAGCGCTGTGTTTGGCAAGATGTAACAATTCCTGTTGGAATATGAGTTAATCTTACTGCAGATGAAGTCTTATTTATATGTTGCCCCCCTGCTCCAGAAGCTCTGAATACATCCATTTTTATGTCATCTGGATTGATATATAAGTCTATATCATCTGAAATTTCTGGTAAAACCTCTACAGATGCAAACGAAGTATGTCTCCTTCCTCCACTATCAAAAGGAGATATCCTAACTAATCTATGTACTCCCATTTCTCCTTTCAGATATCCATAAGCATTTTCTCCTATAATTTCAAATGTAACACTCTTTAGACCCGCTTCATCTCCTTCTAGAAAATCTAATTCTTCTACTTTATATCCAGATTTATTGGCCCACCTTGAGTACATTCTATAAAGCATTTCTGCCCAATCTTGAGCTTCTGTGCCTCCAGCACCTGGATGAATTGTTAGAATGGCATTATTCTTATCATATTTACCTGACAACAAGGTTTCTATCTCAAATTTTTCTAATGCTTTTTCTATTTTTTTTATGTCTATAGGAATTTCATTTGCTAGTTCTTCATCATATTCTAATTTCAATAATTCTAACAATTCAATGGTATTATTTATTTCATTTTCTAATTCTCTATATTTTGTACATTTTCGTTTTATACTTTTGATTTTTTCCAGTATAATATTAGAATTTTTACTATCATCCCAGAAGTTTGGTTTCATTGTTTCCGCTTCTAAATCTTTTAAATCTTTTTCTAATTTAGGTATTTCAAAGTGAATCACCTAAATCTTTTAATTTGGTATTTAATTTGTTTATTACTTTAGAACATTCTTCTAAATCTTGCATTACATCACACTCCTTTTATAGATTGAATTATACCTTCCCCAAGAAAAAAAGTCAAGAGTTTAGTTTGTTTATACTACATGTCTACGAAATGTATATTTTACATTTTTCTGTATATGTAATTGTAAAACGATACATTATCAGTCACTTGACGAAATTTGCTAAAAATGGTATTATTTCATAGAGGATGTGATAATATGGACAACAAAAAAGATTTAATTTCATTAGATAAAATACATATTCCAAGATGGAATGAGTTACCTAATGTCGATTTATATTTAGACCAAATAGTAACTTTTATAAATTCTTCTTTATCTGAATTTCTTTTTTTAAATGCAGGTTTAGATAAATCAAATAAAAACGAAAATCAAATTTTAACAAAAACTATGATCAACAATTATGTAAAAAATAATTTAATAGAAGCACCTATCAAGAAAAAATACTCAAAAATTCAATGTGCAAAAATCTTTGTTATATGTATATTAAAACAAGTCTATACAATGACTGAAATATATAATTTAATTAATATAGCGTTAGAACATTCTAGTGTTGAATATGCATATGATAAATTTTGTAGTCTATTTGAAAAAGCATTAAGCTGTGCTTATAATAAACAGGATTTTGTAGATACAGATTCAAAAAATGATAATAAATATTTATTAAAAGCTGTTTTGCTTTCTTGTAGTTATAAAATTTATGTACAAAATATAATATAAATGGAACCAAAAAGAACCGGTCCATTTGGTTCCAGTTAGGAGGAAATATTATGATTGCAAGAGAAAAAAACCCAGATTATTTAAATGGGTTTTTAGATTATATGGTAACTATTCAAAATAAATCACCTAATACCGTAAAAGAATATAATTATGATTTAGCAACTTTTCTAAAATTTATTAAAATTCATTTTCACTTAACAGATGAAACAGACTTACAAAAAATAGATTATGATGATGTTGGGCTAGATACTATCTCAAAAATAAAATTAGATGATTTACATTCTTTCTTAGCGTATTTAACAACTAATTTTCATAGTAAAGCTTCGACTAGATCAAGAAAAGTTTCTAGTCTAAGAGTATTTTTTAATTATCTATGTGTTAAAAATATGATTGAAATAAATCCTACTCAAAATTTAGAAACACCAAAACTAGATAAAAGACTTCCTAAATATCTAACTTTAGAGCAAAGTAGAAAATTATTAGAAGTTTCTGAAAATGAAGATAACAGAAATTATGAACGTGACCATGCTATTACTACTTTATTTTTAAATTGTGGTATGCGTCTTTCAGAACTTGTTGGAATTAATATAAAAGATATCAATTTTGAAGATTGCCAAATGAATGTAATTGGTAAAGGAAATAAAGAAAGAACAATTTATTTAAATAAAGCTTGTATTAAAGCAATTAAAGAATATTTAGTAGTTCGCCCAAAAGAAGGTATTAAAAAAGATTCTAAAGATTCAGATAAAGCTTTATTTTTAAGTGAAAGGCGCCAGCGTATTGGGAAAAGGACAGTTCAGGATATTATTTATAAAGAACTTAAATTAGCTGGTATTGATACAGATAAATATTCTGTACATAAGTTACGTCATACTGCAGCAACTCTTATGTATCAATATGGTGGTGTTGATATAAGGGCTTTACAAGAATTATTAGGTCATGAAAGTATTGCAACTACTGAGATTTATACTCATGTAAGTAATGAGCAAGTACGAAATGCTGTTGAGAGTAATCCTTTGGCTGATTTATAAAGATGGAGATATAGTCTTTCACCGCGTCTTCATTTAATCCTACATCTCTCGCTTTCTTATCTTGAAAGCGAGAGATTCTTTAATTATTGGTTTTGTCAAAAAGCCCCTGTCCCTTTTGGCACTAAATTTATAATAATAAGTCTGTATTTCAGGATACAATTCTCTCACATAAATAATATTTCCATCTACATCTTTTACTGTTAATCTTGGGAAAGTTTTTAGCATTTTTTCATCATTTAAAAATTTGTTAATTAACTTTACTTTCCATTCATTATTATAGATTCTATCATAAGCTTTATCAATATATTCCTGGTTTTTTACTTCTATATTATTTTCTTTTATTACTCTTATGGTAAAATAAGATAAACCAAAAGCTGTTGCTATACAATCTAAAAGCATAAATAAAATACAAATACTTACAAATGTTTGTAAAAATTTAATTGATACTTTTTCTTTTACAAAATTAATAAATCGATCTACTTTGGGATTTAAAGAAATCATAAGATATAATCCTAAAAATCCCCAAAATATAGAATATAGCAAACAAACTCGTCCATTAATATTTAATGGAGCATTAGAATAATCCCACCATTTTAGATGTAATATCATCTCCCCTATCCAACTAACTAAATACTCTGTAATAGAACCAACAATAAATCCTCCAATAAAAAGAGTATTATAACTTTTTTTAAAGTATTGGAGCGAAAGTATCATGATAATAGCTCCAACACCATATATGGCACAAAATGGCCCATATAAAAAGCTTTGCCTACTTTCTATTGTACCATATTTTGCAATACAAAATATGGTTTCTACGACAAATCCTATAACACTATAAATAATAAAATAAGCAAAAAGTCTCCAAAGTGTAATTCCTAATATTCTAAAATATTTCTTTTCTTCTTGGGGAATAGGTTTTGGCTCTATTTCTTTTGGTTCTTCTATTTTTTCTAAAATTTGTTCCATTTTTATTATTTAGGCTGATTTATCTAACCTAATCTCCTTTCATTTTTAATAAGTTTATTTAATAATTTTTAACTAATATCTGCAATTCATCTATTAATTCTTTATAAAAATCAATGGCACCTTTATAGGTATTAATATCTTCTAAATCTACATCTACCATTTTTAATAATTCTACTGTTTTTTTTGTACAACCTTGTTTTAACATTTCGATATATTTTTGGACATAACCTTCTTCACCTGATAAAATATTATTTGCTATAATAATAGCTGCAGAAATTCCAGTTGCGTATTTATATACATAAAAAGGTGTGTAAAAATGAGGAATTCTTGCCCACTCATATTTTATTTGTTCATCACTCACACAATCTTTTCCAAAATATTTTATATTTAACTTATAATACATATCTGACAAATCATCTGGTGATAGTATAGACCCTTGTTCAATTTTTTGATGCACTTCTTTCTCAAATTCTGCAAACATAGCTTGCCTAAATAAAGTTGCTCTAATCATTTCTAATAATTCATAAATAATTTCCGCTTTTTTTATTCTATCTTTTTCATTTGCTATTTGATATTTAGCAAGCAAAATTTCATTAGTAGTTGAAGCTATTTCTGCTACCATAATGGTGTAATTGCTATCAATTATATTTTGATTTTCATTTGAATAATAAGAATGCATAGCATGACCCAATTCATGAGCAACTGTACTTATATCTCTTTTCTTGTTTACAAAGTTATCCAATACATATGGATGAACTCCATAAACTCCCATACTGTATGCCCCACCACGTTTGTTATTTTTAGGATATACATCAATCCAGTTATGACTAAATGCTTCCTCTAATTTATTTATATATTCCTTCCCTAAGATATTTAGGGAATTTAATACTTCTTCTTTTGCATCTTCAAAACTAATATCTTCATCTTTTGTTTCAATTGGATTAACATAGATGTCATAAATATGCATTTCATCTTTTTTCAATAATTCTTTTTTTATTTTAATAAATTTATGATTAACAGCTATGTTTTCGTTAATAGCTTCTATTAAACTATTATATACTTTTAAATTAGAATCATCATTTTCTACTGCTTTTTCTAATGATGATGAATATTTACGAAGTTTTGCTGTTATTGTATCTTGCTTTACTTTGGCTAAATAAAGTTCACCAATTGTATTTAAAAATTCTTTGTATTTTTTATACATCAAATTAAATGCTTGCTTTCTTATATTTTCTTTTTTACTTTTTAAGAAAACTGTGTAATTGCTATCTGTCATTTCTGTTTCTTTTCCATTTTCATCAATAATATTGCCAAATTTAAATTCAGTATTAGTTAAAATATCATAGGTATTTTCACTATTATTAAAAACTTCCGAATAATTTGCTAAAATATTTTCTTCTTCTTTACTTAATATATGAGCTTTATTTTTGATTATCTCTTTTAATTCTCTTTCATATCTTTTTAATTCTTTGTTTTCTTCGATATATTTTAGTAGTATATTTGTGTCAATTTGTGTAATTTCTGGCGTAATAAATGAAATCGTTTTTTCGAATTCAGTTCCAATCCCTTCACATTTTTTGTAAAGCTTAATATTTTCACTGTCTGCCATGTCTAAATGGAATTTCAACATTCCATAACCATATACTTTTTCGTAATGTTCTAGTGCTTTTTCATATAGTTGGTAGCATTTATAAATATTTTGAGAGCTTTGTTCTAACTTGCCTTTGTAATTTTCTATTTGTTCTAAAGTGTCTTGTAATATGGCAATTTCACTTTCAAAATCGTCTTTTGTTTTAAATATATCAGTTAAATTCCATTGATATTTTTTATTCATAAAAAATTCATCCTTTCTTTTTGAGTTTTTTATTATTATGAAATTTTTAAATTTTTTATATACATTTTACGGAATTTTATCATATAAATATGAAAAAGTCTAGATACTTAATAAATTCTTAACTTATTCCTCTATAGCAATGAATTTTCAGTTTTATAAATACATATTAAAAACATTATTTTACAATTTTCATTCAAAATTTACAAACAAAATTCATATTATATATAAATGTATTTTGAAAGGAGGACGTGATGAATTTTGGAAGTTAAAGGAAAAAAAGTCGGATTTGTACTTACAGGTTCTTTCTGTACTTTTAGTAAAACCATTCCTAAAATGAAAGAACTAAAAAAAATAGGGGCAGATATTATTCCAATTATGTCATATAATAGTTATGAATTAGATACAAAATTTGGAAAAGCGAAAGAATTTATTAAACAGATAAAAGATATCTCAGGAAAAGATATTATTCATTCAATACAAGCTGCGGAACCTATCGGTCCTAAACATTTAACTGATATAATGATAGTTGCACCGGCAAGTGGAAATACTATGTCTAAACTTGCATGTGATATTATAGATACACCAGCATTAATGGCTGTAAAATCTCACTTAAGAAATAATTTACCAGTAGTAATTGCACCTTCAACTAATAATGGGCTTGGTGCAAACTTAGTCAGTATTGGTAATTTAATTAATAGAAAAAATTATTATTTTGTTCCATTTAAACAAGATAATCCTATTACTAAACCTAGATCAATTGTTTTTGATCCAGAATATATAATTAAGACTATGGAAGCGGCTCTTGATAGAGAGCAAATTGAGCCAATTCTTTTATAAATATAAATAAAGCATCAAAGATATGTATAGACCCTATACCTTTGATGTTTTATATTTTATTTCAATTTAAATATCGTTTTTTAATTCATCAATTATATTTTTATAATCTTTTGCCATTAAAATTGCTGTACCCGAAACTAATATTTCTGCACCGGCTTTTTTAACTTTTTCGTGAGTTGCTAAATTAATTCCACCATCTACTTCTATTTGAGTGTCTAAATTTTGTTGTTCTATATATTCTTTCATTTTTTTTATTTTTGTTATCATATCTGTTATTAAATTTTGTCCACCTTTACCTGGTTCTACAGTCATAATTAAACAGAGATGAATATATGGTAAAAATTTATAAATTTTTTCTATATTAGTATTAGGCTTTATAGCTATTCCTATTTTTGAATGTTTTTCTTTTATTAAATTTATCATTTTAAAAACTTCGTCATCATCTTTACAAGCTTCTAAATGAAATGTTATTATATTAGGCTCTAAAGATGTAAATTCTTCTATTGCAGTAACAATATCTTTTACCATTAAATGTACATCTAGAGGTAAATTTGATATTCTTTTTATATAACTAGCAATTTCAAACATTTTTTCATATGTATCTTTTTGTACGAATTTACCATCCATAACATCTATATGAAAATAATCTGTTTTTGCTTTTTCAAGAGCCAAAATTGTTTCTGGGATTTTTTTTGCTTTTATATTTAATATTGATGTTGATATTTCTATCATAAAACTCCTCCTTATTTGAAAAATCCTGATAAATATTATCAGGATTTTTGATTTATTCTATAGTTAAACTATTTGTACTATTTAAATTTATATCTTTTGTTGATTTTAATACATCATCTATATAAACTTTAACAGTTACTGTTCCTTTTCCTGAAATAGTATGAACAAGATTTGTTGTAGTGGGGTCTATGCTTTCTTTATAAACTGTATCTTCACCCACTACGATTTTAACTTCTACATCCTTTACTTTTTTATTTGTTGTAGTATTTGTTTCATTTTCCGAACTTGATGGTTCTTCCTCATAATGAACTTCTCCTCCAAGTAGTGATTTGACATTTACTGTTAGTGTAGCTGATTTTGTTTCTGTTAACTTATTAACTGTAATTGTTATAGATGTTCCATCTTCTACTTCTTTACCTGCATCTATGCTTTGTTTTAGTACTGTACCATTTTCTTTTGAACTATCTTCATCATAGCTTATATCTACTTTTAGTCCTAATGCTGTTAATGAACTTTTTGCTTCATCTTCTGTTTTTCCTATAACTGATGCAACTGAAACTTTTTTTACTCCTGTACTTACATGAATTATTAATGTATCTCCCGCATAAGCTGTTGTACCACTATCTGTTTCTTGACTTACTACATATCCTGCTTCGATCTTTTTACTTTCTTCTTCTACTATTTCGTATTTTAATTTGGCTTCTTCAATCAATTTTATTGCTTCTTCCTGACTTTTTCCTACAACATCTGGAACTGTAACTTCTTCTATTCCTTGGCTTACCACAACTTTGACTGTTGACCCTTCCTTTATATTGTAATTATCAGCATAAGTTGGATCTTGTGAAATAATAAATCCTTCTGCATATTCACTATTGTATTCTCTTGATCCTACTTCAAAGACTAAACCTAAGTCTTCTACCATTTGTTTAGCTTCTTCCTCATTGATTCCAACTAAGTTTGGTAATAAAACTTCATTAGGATTAGTAATTTTTGAATATAGAATTGTTCCCCCTAAACTTAATGTAAATAATAGTATTAATCCTATAATTATAGATAATTTCTTATGTTTTTTTATGAAATTAACAAATTTATTTGGTTTCTTTTTTGATTTTTTATTATTATTGTTTTTGGCTTCCTCTTCGATATCTTTAATAGATATTTTTTGAGTTGGCATGTCATCTTCATAATCTTGATTATCAACAAAATCTCCTTCTGGATCTTTTAAAGCCATTCTTAAATCTTTTAACATGCTAGTAGCATTTTGATATCGTAGGTTAGTGTCTTTCCTCATTGCTTTTAAAATTATATCATTTACAGCACTTGGAATTTTGTCATTTAGTTCTTTTGGAGGCTGAGGCTCTTCTTGCATATGTTTTAATGCTATCGAAACAGGTGTATCGGCATCAAAAGGAACTCTTCCTGTTAGCATCTCATACATTACTACACCTAATGAATATAGATCTGATTTACTATCAGTATAACCTCCTCTTGCATGTTCTGGTGAAAAATAATGAACTGACCCTATTGTGGTTCCGAAAGCTGTTATAGTTGAATTCGAAACAGCTTTTGCTATTCCAAAATCTGTTACTTTTGCTACACCATCTTCTGTGATTATTATATTATGTGGCTTTATATCTCTATGTACAATATTATTTTTATGTGCAACTTCAAGTGCTGATGCTATTTGGATAGTAATATTTAGTGACCATTTCCATGGTAAAGGTCCACCTTCTTCTACTATTATTTCTTTTAAAGTTTTTCCTTGTACAAGTTCCATTACTATATAATAAAGATTATCTTCTTTCCCTACATCATATACTGATACTATATTAGGATGTGTTATACTGGCAGCTGCTTGAGCTTCAACTTCAAATCTCTTTATAAATTCTTGATCTGTTGTAAATTCATCTCTTAATATTTTTACAGCTACAAATCTATTTAACACATGACATTTTGCTTTATATACCATTGCCATGCCACCATTTCCGATTTTTTCTATAATCTCGTATCTGTTTCCTAATAACTTTCCTTCTAACTCCATTTTTACATTCCTTTCCTTTGAATGTTCTATTTACAATTCTTTTGTAAATTGAAAAATTTTATAAATTCTTTATTGTTATTAATGTTATATTATCTATTCCGCCATTTTGATTTGCTAAATTAATTAGTTCCTTTGGTGCTGTTTCAAAATTATTTGTAACAATTTTAAATATATCTTCTTGTTCTACCATATTAGTTAAACCATCTGAACATATAAGTAATATATCTCCTTTTTGAAAGCCTCTTACCATAACGTCTGGTTCTACAAAAGCATTACAACCAAGAGCTTTTGTTAACATATTTTTTTTAGGATGATGTTTGGCTTCTTCTTTTGTAATCGTTCCTTGTTTTACTAATGTTTGTACATAACTATGATCTTGTGTTAATTGTCTTATTATGTTATTTCTTATTCTATATATTCTACTATCTCCTATATGACCTATAAAGACCCTATTATTATATATTAAGCAAACCTCCAATGTAGTACCCATACCTTCGAAATTTTTATCTTCTAAAGATTTTTCATATACGACCATATTTGCATATTCCATACTACTTCCGTATAAGTTGAATAAGGCTTGCTTTGTCTTTTGGTGTGTCTTTTATATTGTTTTCTATATAGCTTTTACTATATTGTATTGCTAATTTGCTTGCTATATCTCCTGCATTGCAACCACCCATTCCGTCAGCTAATATGAATAATTGGACATTTGAAAATTGATCTTCTGTAATATAAAAGCCATCTTGGTTAATATCTCGTGCCTTACCAACATCGGATTTAGCATATGCTTTTATCATTTTATCACCTCTTTTTATAGATATCTTTTTACACTCTAAAGATGAATGCTCCTAGTGTTATTAATTGGTCAAATATAAATTCGATAATTGGAGAAATTATTATTCCTGCAATTCCTGTAATCCATAATGCAATAAATATTACATAAAATATTCCTTCACGATTTTCAAACCATGTTTTTAAATTATAACTTAAAAATGGTTTTATGACTTTTGATCCATCTAATGGAGGAAGCGGAATTAAATTAAATATTCCTAATCCTATATTTATAGTTATAATATACATTATCATTTGCATAACTATATATCCGATTGTAGATGTATATATTATTGTTCCTGCAAATTTATAGATAGCAAAATAGATTAATGTAAAAATAAATGCTAAAATTAAGTTTATTGCCGGTCCTGCTATTGATACTATTGCATCTGCTTTTTCTATTGTAATATCTCTATTATAATTTCTTGGATTTACATGGACTGGCTTTCCCCAACCAAATCCAGCAAAAAGTAACATTATAAATCCTATTGGATCTATATGAGATAATGGGTTTAATGAAAGTCTTCCCTCCATTCTTGGTGTATCATCTCCTAATTTATATGCTACTATTGCATGTGCAAATTCATGAAATGTTATTGCTATTAAAACTCCTGGTATGCTATATAATAATCCTAATAGTGAATTTATATCTATTAAATATTTTGATATTCCCCATATTACCATGATCGCTATAATTGCATATATCATTCTTTTGTCAAAATACATATAGTTCCTCCTAAATTTTTAAATTCAGGCCTATTATATAACAAATTTTTTTAATTGTAAAGTAAATATTATGAATAATATGTAAACCACAATAAGGCAGAGTTTTACCTCTGCCCTATTGCTTAATTCAAGAAAATCTTATAAATTTTTAAAAGCTTCCTCCCTTATGCGGTAATCCTCCCGTGAAGGGCCTACACCATAGCCTTCAATCTTCTGACCGATCACAGCTTCAATAAGCTGAATATATTCAGCTATAATCTGTTCTTCAGATTTGCCTTTTATCGGCAATTCCACATAAAGTGGAATATAGTCTTCGAGGTGATATGGCCAATCATAAGTTACTTCTAATGTGTATGAATTTGCATATGCAAAACATACTTTGATTTTGTCAGTAACTTCTGGAAGTTTAGCGATGACGTCCATACAATTGATACATATATCTGCACCTGTAAGTGCAATACTGTGCCGTATTGCCGGACCATCAAACCAACCAAGGTCACGTTTTCTTCCTGTTGTGACCCCATGTTCTCCAACCATATCATCGATGAACCGGGCTATTTCCTCTTCTTCAGAGGTAAATTTGGTTATATATGGTCCTCCACCGACTTTGCTGCCATAAGCTTTAATCACCATGGTAGTTCCATCAGGAAAATCATATCCTGTAAGGCCAGAGCCCATTATACCTCCAAGATCCGTGCATGGCGTCGAGGTTGTAAAATGACCTCCATTACCGAATAAAGGATCCAGACATACTGCTTGAGATACTTCAAGTAATATTGCCCAATTTCCTTCGTCACGGCATTTGGATATTACCTTCATGCTGTTTACAATATGCAACTTGTTTATTGCTTCCCACAATTTAGTTGCATATTCCCTGGTCATAATCTCTCTTACTTCCTCTGGGAAGAGAGGATTTTTCAGGAACAAGTCTCTTAATTCTAACGCGTCCTTACATCTTTTTGCATCAGCAAAAGTTAAATGGAAGCGGTAGCCCCTGTTTCCTGATCCAGGTCCTACTCCAGATTTGGTAGTTCCAATCGCTACCTGCCCAGAGTTTGTTCGCTGGTTTTCACACCAGCTGTCCATTGCCCGGTCAAGATCTGTCACAATAGCTGCTCTTTCAGCAACCATTATGATATCTCTTTTTTCTTCTGGCAGTTTTTTGGCTTCTTCAAGAACTCTGATTGGGTCAATCAGCATTCCTGGACCAAGAAGCATAATATCTGCCAAAAGTCCGGCTGAAGTCAGATAATGGAAATCATATTTTTTGCCATCTACCTTTACAGTATGGCCTGCATTTCCACTTCCTTGTCCTCTCACGGAAAGAAGTTTAAGATTTAATCTTTTTTTGTAGTGTTCAGCTACAATATCTACCTCTTTCCCTTTTCCTTCATCTCCAAAAAATCCTCCAAATATAACCGTCCCATATTTGAAGGTTTTGAACGGTTTTACCCGAGTTGGATCAAACCGAATTCCCTCTTCCTGGTCAATGAAGTTTACATCTGTAGTTACTTTTTTGCTCATAAGATTTTCCTCCTTTTCTTATGAAAAAATTAATTAATTAGTTACATAGAATAAATTTTAGCAGAATTATATTAATTCTACTATTATCTGAATTTATTCCAATCGATATTATATCATAAAAGTTATTAAAAGTCTATTATTTTTTGGAACCATTTGAACCATTTGGACCGGTTCTTTTTGGTTCATGTAACCAAAAAGAACCGGTCCAAATGGTTCTTATTTTGCATAATCAACTACTCTTTTTTCTCTAATTATATTAACTTTAATTTGTCCTGGGTAATCCATTTCGTCTTCAATTCTCTTTGCAATATCTCTTGCTAGTACTGTCATTTGGTCATCTGAAATTTTGTCTGGTTTTGCTATTATTCTTACTTCACGACCAGCTTGAATTGCAAATGATTTCTCGACTCCTTCAAACGAATCAGCTATTTGTTCTAGATTTTCTAATCTCTTAATATATGCCTCTAAAGTTTCTCTTCTTGCTCCAGGTCTAGAAGCTGATATCGCATCTGCTGCTTGAATTAAAACTGCCTCCATTGTTTGTGGCTCAACATCTCCATGATGTGCCTCAACAGCATTTATAATAAGTGGATTTTCCTTATATTTCTTTAATACATCAACACCTATTTGAACATGAGTTCCTTCCATATCATGATCAAGTGCTTTTCCTATATCATGAAGTAGTCCTGCTCTTCTTGCTCTTTTAGGATCTAAACCTAATTCTTCTGCCATTATTCTTGCTAAATTAGATACTTCTATAGAATGGCTTAACACATTTTGACCATAACTTGTCCTATATTTAAGCTTTCCTAATAGTTTGATTATATCTGGATGTAGATTATTTACACCTGTTTCTAAAGCTGCTCTCTCTCCCTCTTCTTTAATAATAGTATTTAGCTCCTCTTTAGCTTTTTCTACCATTTCTTCAATTTTTGCTGGATGTATTCTTCCATCATCAATTAATTTTTCAAGAGCAATTCTTGCTACTTCTCTTCTTAATGGATCAAATCCTGATAATATAACAGCTTCTGGAGTATCATCAATTATTAAATCAATTCCAGTAAGTGTTTCTAAAGCTTTTATGTTTCGACCTTCTCTTCCTATGATTCTTCCTTTCATTTCATCACTTGGAAGATTAACTATAGAAACTGTTGTTTCTGATGTATGGTCAGCTGCACATTTTTGTACAGCATATGTTATAATTTCTTTTGCATTTTTTGTTGCATCCTCTTTTGCTTTTTGGTTTAATTCTCTAATAAGTTTTGCTTTTTCTGTTGTTATCTCTTTGTCCATTTCTTGTAACAATTGATTTTTAGCTTCTTCCTTTGTAAGTGAAGCTATTTTTTGAAGTTCTTGAACTTGTTTATCATAAATTCCTTTTACTTCATTTTTTTGGTTTTCTAGACTTTCATACTCTTTGTCTAGATTTTTTTCTTTTTCTTCTAGATTCTCTGAACGTTTTTCTAGATTTTCTTCTTTTTGAATCATTCTTGATTCTTGTTTTTGAATTTCGCTTCTTCTTTCTTTAATCTCTTGATCTAATTCTTTTCTGCTATTCATAATTTCTTCTTTAGCTTTAAATATTTCTTCTTTTTTCATATTTTCTGCTTCAACTTTAGCTAAATCAACTAATCTTTTAGCTTCTTCCTCTGCGCTTTCGATCTTAGATTCTGCAATTTTTTTTCTTAATGTCATTCCGACTATAATTCCAATTGCAAGCGAGATTAAGAAAGTAGCAATAATGATTAAACTATTCATAATCATACACCTCTTTCTTATTTAATTTTCAATGTGCAAATAAATATATATATTAAAACTTGTCTTTTATTTTATTAGATATATTTTCTACTATATTAGTATAACATTTTCAATTTGGAACTGTCAAGAGGAAAACATAAAATAAAAAAATAAAATAGGATATTTGTAATCCTATTTTACATATTTATTTTTATTTTCTAGATTCTACAATAAGTTTAATCCCTGTTCTATCTTCTCCTTCAACTTCAACCTCAGCAAATGCTGGTATACAAACTAAGTCTACTCCTGCTGGTGCCACAAAACCTCTTGCTATAGCTACTGCCTTTACTGCTTGGTTTAAAGCTCCTGCTCCAATTGCTTGCATTTCTGCCCTTTGTGATTCTTTTATCAATCCTGCAATAGCTCCTGCTACTGAATTTGGATTTGATTTTGATGAAATTTTTAAAACTTCCATTCTCTTTTGCCTCCTATAATTTTATTTTTTTTGTTGCAACTTTTTACAGTTTGTATTCTACAACTTTTAAGTAAATTTGTCTATACTTTTTTGGAAATTTTTTCCAGTTTTTCGTCGCGTCATTCGACTTTTTTCGACTTTTCTTCAATCACATTATAAATTGTCTCTTTTATAAATTTAGCTGATGAAGTTGGAGCTATTTTTCCAGGAAGTGCTAAGGCCCACACAAATTTCAATCCCATATTATTTGCTGTTGTACTGTCAATTCCACCAGGTGCTGAAGCTAAATCAACTAATAAAACTTCAGAATTCATATGTTTCAATTCTTTTTCCTTTATTATAGTTTGCGGTACTGTATTTATGATTATATCAAAGTCTTTTAAGTCATATAACATATCATTTATATTTAAGCTATAATATCCATATGCCTTAATCCATGCTAGATCAGAACTTTTTCTTGCTGCACATGTAACCATTGCTGAAAGTCTGTTAAATTTACTAGCTACTATTTTTGCAACTCTTCCAAAGCCTAAAATTAATACTTTACTACCTTGTAAAATTCTATCCGTATTTTTAATAGCTACTTCTATGGTTCCTTCTGCTGTAGCTATAGTGTTAAGTATTGCTAATTCTTCTCTTTTCATAATATCTATTACATCTATATACTTATCATTTAATTTTTCTCTTATTTCTTCATTAATACTTCCTCCAATAAATATTTTATTTTTATTTGATTTTAATAAATCTTCTATCGTTATTTTTTCATCTGAAAATGGAGTATTAATACTCTCATTATTACTAGAAAAAGGTATAGGTGCTACAATTATTTGTGCCTTACTAATTGCTGACTTTAAAGAACTGCATTTTTCTATTAATTTATTATCTAATATTTCATCTGATCTTTCTTGTGCATATGAAAAAACCTTATTTTCATCTTCAGCTAGCATTTGAGCCAATCTAATACTTCTTAGATCTCCACCTAAAACCAAAAACTTTTGCTTCATAAATTTACTTAATCCTCCTAATTTTATTATTTACTTTATTTTATTTTTTTATTCCTAAATTATGCAAAAAAGTAAAAAAGAAGTAACTTTTGTTACCTCTTTAAAATAAATTTTTCTATTATTTCTTTCACTCTACTATAATTTTTATTTAAATATAAATATCCTATCAAAGCCTCAAAAGCTGTAGCATACATATATTCTTGAACACTTGCATTCTTTGGCACATGATGATTATTGGTATTTCTTGCTCTTCTTACAATATCTTTTTCTTCATCATTTAAATCCTCATAAATTTCATTTAGAAATTTTGCTTGATTACAAGCTTTTACATATTTAATTGATTCAATATGCAAGCTATGTGGTTTTAAATTTGTTGTATCCACTAAATATGTTCTAACATATAATTCATATATGCAATCTCCTATATATGCCCAAACAAGTGGTGACATTTGGTTTATATCTTCTGATTTTTTATTTATTGGTATAAATTCTTCTATATTCAAATTTTACTTCCTTTCTTTCACTGTTTCAAGAGTTATTTTTCCCATCTTTCCTGATCTAAAATCTTCTAATATGATTTTTGATGTTTTTTCATCATCTATATTTCCACCAGACATTAAGCACCCTCTTTTTCTCCCTATATTTTGCATAATTTCATATATGTTTACATTTTCTGGCTCTGGTTTAGATAAAACTTCTTCTATATAATCTGCTGTTAGTTTATATCTTTCTATAATGGATGATCTATAATTTTCTAGTAAAAATTTTAGTAATTGATAAGCTACTTCTGTTACAGGAAGGATCTCATCTTTTATTGTACCTGTAAATGACAAATTTAAGGCTACTTGTTCACTTTCAAATTTTGGCCATAAAACTCCAGGCGTGTCTAATAATTCGATTTTATCATTTACTCTAATCCATTGCTTTTTCTTAGTTACCCCAGGTCTATTTGCAACTTCTAGATTATTATTCTTTGCGACTCTATTAATAAATGATGATTTTCCGAACATTTGGAATACCGAAGTACCATTACTCTTATTTTTCTACCTGCTCTTCCTTTTTGAGCATACAATTGTAATTCTTCTTGCTTAATTTTTTCAATTGTTCTTAATACTTCATTTATTCCTTTTCCAGCATTGCAATCAGTTAAAATTGCAATTAAGCCATTTATTTTAAAATATTCAACCCATAAAGTGTTTTGTTTTTTATCCGCCAAATCACTTTTATTCATAATAATAATTTTATCCTTATTTTTAGTAATATCTGATATATTTGGATTTCGACTAGATATAGGTATCCTACTATCTAATATTTCAACAACTACATCTACTAATTTTAAATCTTCTGATATCTGCCTCATAGTTTTTGCCATATGACCTGGATACCAGTTTATGTTTGTTTTATTTTCATTCATTATTTTCACTCTTTTCTTTTTCTATTTCTTCTATTAATAAATCAAAATCTGATTTATATAACTTATCTTGCATTACTCTATACTTTTCAAATTCTGAAATAGCTTTATCACAAGCTATCTCGTGTGATATTTTACCTGCATCTTTTAATATATCTCTATCATCTGCTAATAAAAATTTATCAATTCTTGTTACCCAATCTTCCATAGTCATTGGTATATGTCTTGTTGCTCTGTTCTCTGCCAACTCCAAAAATGCACTTACAATTCCTTCTAAATCTTTTATTTCGTCTTTATTTAAATAGTTCTTAGCAATAATTACATCTGATCTCATTATTTTTCCGTTTGGGGATTTTCTCCAATTAGTAAGTCCCATATTCTCTTTTTCAGAATTAGCTCTATTATAAATTATTTCTGCTGCTGTTTGATGAGATACTGCATAATGCATTTTATTTTGCACTTTCTTAAAAAAATCTATTGATATAGGAGATTTTGGATCATAATCAATACTTGTAGCATATATATCAGTTACTTTTTGATAAAATCTTCTTTCTGATAATCTTATTTCTCTTATTTCTTCTAAAAGTTTTTCAAAATAGTCTTTGTCTATGAATGAACCATTTTTCATTCTTTCTTTATCTAATACATATCCCTGAATTGTAAAAGTTTTTAAGACTTGTGTTGCCCATCTTCTAAATTGTGTAGCT
>CALXCB010000026.1 GCA_944386695.1 uncultured Clostridia bacterium
TATAAATATTTTAAAGAAAATAAAAATTATAAAAAAATATTAAAAAATAATTTAGAATATATTAAATATTTAAAAATGCCAGAAAAAATAAAAAAAGAAAATATTCAAAAATTATATGGAAATAAATTAAATACAAGTGTATCAAAATTAGAAACTTTTAAATCATGCCCATATGAATATTTTTTACAATATAGTTTAAAATTAAAAGAAAAAGAAGAATTAAAAATAAAAAATTTAGATACAGGTTCTTTTATGCATGAAGTAATTAATTCTTTTTTTGAAGAATTAAATAAACAAAAAATAAATGTAAAAAATATTGAAGAAAAAAATATAGAAAAAATAATTAATAAAATAATTGATGAAAAATTACAAAATAGTAAAAATTATATATTTGTTGCAACAGAAAAATATAAATTATTAGTAAAAAGATTAAAAAGAATTATTTTAAAAGCTTTAAAATATATAATAATAAGTTTAAAATCAAGTGACTTTGAAATAATAGGAACAGAAGTTGCTTTTGATGAAAAAAACGGAAAATATAAACCAATAAAAATAGATTTAGAAGATGGAAAAACAATAGAAATTGTTGGTAAAATAGATAGAATAGATATAGCAGAAGATGGAAACAATAAATATATAAGAATAATTGATTATAAATCATCTGTTAAAGATATTGATTTTACCAGTATTTACGGAGGGATTCAATTACAATTAATTACTTATTTAGATGCGATGTGTAAAATAGAAGATTTTATTCCAGCTGGAATTTTATATTTTAGTTTATTGGAGCAAATGATTAATTCTAGCAAAAAATTAACAGAAGAAGAAATAGAAGAAAAAATAAAAAATAATTTCAAAATGAAGGGATTAATTTTGGCAGATGTAAAAGTAGCAAAAATGCAAGATAATAATTTAATGCCATCAACATCATCTAAAATAATTCCAGCATATATGGATAAAAATGGAAATTTAAGTCCTAAAAAAAGTAATATTGCAACAAAAGAAGAATTTGAAAAATTACAAAAATATGTTAATAATACTATAAAAGAAATTGCAAAAGAAATTTTAAATGGAAATATTCAATTAAAACCATATTATAAAAATAAAAAAACACCTTGTGAATATTGTATATATAAAAATATGTGTGGATTTAATTCTGAAATTTTTAAAACAGAATATAGGTTTATTAATAAAAAAAGTAAGGAAGAAGTTTTAAATAAAATATAAAATATTTATTTGGAGGTTTTATTATGGATTTATCAAATAATGTTGTTGTAGATATAAATAAAGGAGATCAAGAATTTTTACAATTTAAAAAATTATTAAAATATTCAGATATTGTTACACATGCGTATTCTATAGGCATAGATAAAAATTATAGAACATTTAAAGCAAACAAAAAACCTTTATTAAAAGAAGATTATATAAAAAATATGAATAATTATAAGAGTTTATGTGAAGAAAATAATTTAAATTATAAAAATATTATAAAAGCAAATCAAGCACATACAGATAATATAGTAAATGTTACGGAAATACCAGATAATAAAACAATAGATACTGGGGAAGCTTCTGATGGATTAATTACAAATAAAAAAAATATAATACTTGCTACAACAAATGCAGATTGTATCTTGCTATTATTTTTTGATCCCAAAAAACTAGTTATTGCAAATGTTCATTCTGGTTGGAAAGGAACTTTACAAGAAATTTCTGTAAAAGCAGTAGATAAAATGAAAAAAGAATTTGATTGCAATCCTAAAGATATAATAGTATGCATATGCCCGAGTATAAGAAAATGTCATTTTGAGGTAGATGAAGATGTATATACAATGTTTTATAATAAATTTCAAAAATTAGGAAATATAGATGAATTTATAGAAGAAAAGCAAGGAAAATGGTATATAGATACAGTTTTAATAAATAAAATAATTTTAAAACAAGCAGGTATATTAGAAGAAAATATTGAAGATTGTGATATTTGTTCAGTATGTAATAAAGAAAAAATACACTCTTATAGAGCCGAAGGAAAAGAATATGGCTTGGCTACAGCAATGATTTCCCTAAGATAAAAATAATATAAGATTGAGTGGAGGATGAGTAATGATACCTAAAAAATTAGAAGAAGGAGATACTATTGCAGTAATTGCTCCTTCAAATAGTGTTCAAGAAGATGATAAGCAATATTTAGAAAAAACAGAAAAATTATTTAATTCAAAAGGTATTAATGTAAAATATGGAAAAAATATATATTCAAATACTTTAGGTTATGGTGCAACACCAGATGAAAAGATAGAAGATATAAATATTGCTTTTAAAGATAAAAACATTAAAGCAATATTTTGTGTAAAAGGTGGAGAAAATTCAAATTCATTATTTGAATATTTAGATTATGAATTAATAAAAAATAATCCTAAAATTATTTGCGGATTTAGCGATTCTACATCTATTTTAAATATGATATACCAAAAAACAAATCTTGTTACTTTTCATGGACCAACATATAAATCTATTTCAAGTTGGGAAACATTATATGGATTTGAAGAAATTGTAAAAAGATTTATGAAAGGAGAAAAAGCTTTAAAAAGAGAAGATGAAGTATTTGAAACGATAAAAGAAGGTAGTTCAGAAGGTATATTACTAGGTGGAAATTTAAATTGCATAAGCAGAATGACTTGCGGAAAATATAATTTGGACTTCCATGATAAAATATTATTTATTGAAGATTTAGGGTATGAATCTAATCCAAAATTTGTTAATAGCTTCTTATATTATATGAAACAAAATGATGTTTTTTCTAAAATAAAAGGATTATGGATTGGAAATTATGAGCATGAAAGTGGAATTAGCTTGGAGAAAATTGTTACAGATATAATAAAAAATGAATATAAATTTCCAATTATCAAATCAGATAATTTTGGGCATACAGAGAAAAAACAAGTAATACCTATAGGAAGTAAAGTGAAAATTGATACATCACATAATGAAAAAATTATCTTATCGGAAGAATGTGTTAATTAATAAAAAAAATCCATAAAAACTATGGATTTTTTTTACGTTAGCTGATATAATAACATTACTTTTAAATTTGGAGAGGGGAAAAATGGTTTTCAAAGATTATTACAAAGTATTGGAACTAAAGACAAACAAAGTATCTTCAGAAGAAATCAAGAATGCCTATAGACTAGCTGTAAAAAAGAATCATCCAGATTTAAATATAACTGACAAATTATCTGAAGAGAAAATTAAAGATATAAATGAAGCATATAGAATACTTTCAAATCCGTCAGCTAAAAGAAAATATGATAGAATTTGGACAAGAAATAATATGGCAACAAAGCAAAAACAATATAAAGAAGAAAATAAAAAAACTAATTCTGCTTTTGGTGAATTTTTTAATATGTTTTTTGGAAATGTAGAAAATGTGAAAGAAAAAGTTACAACTAAATCAGAAAAAATACCTATAAAGGGCGAAAATATAGAAACTAGTATAGATGTTGATATAGAAGAGGTATTTTATGGTTTAGATAAAAAAATCTCACTAAGAACAGTTGATGGAAAAATGAAAGTATTTACAGTATCAATTCCTGCAGGATTACATAATGGAGAAAAAATAAGATTAATTGGACAAGGAAAAGAAGGAATTAATGGTGGTAAAAATGGAGATTTATTTATAAAAGTAAATATAAAAGACAATGAAAAATTCTCATTAAAGGGAAACAATTTATATACAAATTTATATTTAACACCATGGGAAGCAGCTTTAGGTACAAGAACAACCATTTATTCTATAGATGAAGGAACAGTAGTATATATACCAGAAGGAATAGAGACAGGAGAGGTACTAAGAATTTCAGGTAAAGGATATAAAGATGGGAAAGGAAGCAGAGGAGACTTAATTGCAAAAGTAAATATAATGGTACCAAAAGAATTAAGCAAAGAAGAAAAAAAATTGTTTGAAAAATTAAGTACAGTATCTAGCTTTAATCCTAGAAAATAATTGATTTTGCAAATATATATTGACATAAAATCGTAAAATTGGTATAATAATATATGGTTATTACTCAAAGGAAAAAATATGATATAAAAAAATCATAAAAGATGGAGGAAAATAAAATGGAATCATGGAAAGGAAAACATTTTAGTATAACAGATCCAAAAGGTGTAAATACTGTTATTTATGAGGTATATAAGACAAATAAGGAATATTTACATAAATACCCTAAATATACTGTAGAGAGATTACGTTCAACAGAGCAATTGGTAGGGGATTTAAAAAAGAAAACTTTTTATGTCGAAGATCCTCAAGATAGTGGAAATCAACTTATAATTTTTTCTTTTGCGAAAGAAAAAGTTGTTATTAATAATGGTATGCTTATTAATAATGAGGTAAGGATATCAAAAAAACCTATGCCTTTTAAATTTAATACATTATATTCAGAAGAAAAAATGGAACTTAAAGATTTTAAATATACGCCAAATTTAAAAAGAGCGATAACAATTATAGATCCAGAAACAACAGAAGAAGTAAAGCCAGTTCTTTACTATGATGAAGAAACAAATGAAGTTAAAGGAAAATGTAAACTAAAACCATATAAATCTTATTTTGCATTTGAATTAGGTGAAGATAAGAAATAAGGGAGGAGCTCAAATAATGAAAATGGAAGATTTAAAACCGAACAGAACTACAGAAAGTAGCCCAAGAGGTGAAAACGATAAAGAAAATTGCAGTTTAAAATGCATGAATATAGAAAAAGGTAAAGAACGTGAATATGGAGATATGAAAGCAGAAGGAAAACTAAAAATTGTTATGAATGATATTAGTGTATTACCAACTACTATCAAAGCATATGATAATTCAAGAGATATAAGTAGATCAGACGAAGAGGATGTAATGTCAAAATAATAAAAGCAAAAGAAGAAGGTGATGTATGTGAATTATAAAATGCAAAGTGCTTTAAAAAAGGGAAGGGCAGTAATAATAATAGCTATAATATTATGGTTATTAATGGCTATACTAGTTATTATGCCCTTTACTTGTGCAATGCATCAAATGGAAATCTTAGGTGGATTTAATTCAGGACAATTCACAAGAGTTTTTTCAATGACAGCATCAAGTCCAGGAACAGGGTTTCAAGTACTAATTCAATATGGATTATTTGGTAATTATTTAAAAAATCTATTTGGATTTTCATTAATATATAGTATTTTTGTAGTAGTAGGATTTATAAGATTAATGCCAAAACATAGGTATGATGATATAGAACATGGCTCAAGTGATTGGAGTGAACATGGAGAACAATATCAAGTTTTAAGTAAAAAATCAGGAATAATACTTGCAGAACATAATTATTTGCCACTTGATAAAAGAGGAAATGTAAATGTGCTTGTTGTCGGAGGTTCAGGTTCTGGTAAATCTGCATCATACTCAATTCCAAATGCATATCAAATGCTAGGCTCATATGTATTTACAGATCCAAAAGGTGAATTATATGATATTACAGCAGGTTATTTAAAGCAACATGGATATAAAATAAAAGTTCTAAACTTAGTACATCCTCAATATAGTGATGGATACAACCCATTAATGCATATATCATCAGAAATAGATGTTGATGTTATTGCAAATACAATAGTTAAGGGACAGAAAACAGAAGGTGGAGGATCAGATCCGTTCTGGGATGACTCTGCAGAAATGTTATTAAAAGCATTAATATATTATTTAATGGCTGCTAGACCAGAAGAAGAGCAAAACTTAGCAAGTTGTGCAGAACTAGTTAGAGCAGCAAATAATAAAGGAGGAAGTAACTTATTAACAGATCTTATAAGTCAACTTCCATACGACCATCCAGCTAGAATGAACTATAAATCAATAGAAATAGCACCAGAAAAAACTTATAGTTCAATTTTAAGTACATTACAATCAAAATTGGGTAAATTTGACTCAAAAGAAATAGCAGAACTTACATCAACAGATACAATTGACTTTGAAGAAATTGGAAGTCAAAAAACAGCAGTATATGTTATATCATCTGATACACATGGAGCATATGACTTTTTACTTACAATATTCTTTGCTCAAATGATACAACAATTATATGATTTTGCAGATAACAACGGAGGAAAATTAAAAGAACGTACATATTTTATCTTAGATGAGTTTGCAAATATTGGAAGAATACCAGATTTTGATAAAAAGATTTCAACATCAAGAAGTAGAGGAATTTCGTTTAGTGTTATTTTACAAAACTTAGATCAATTAGAGGGAATATATGAAAAAGCACATGAAACAATAATAGGAAACTGTGATACACATATCTTTTTAGGAAGCAACTCACAAAAAACTGTAGAATATTTCTCAAAAGCATTAGGAGAAAAAACAATATCGCATGAAAATGTATCAACTAGCAGGGATAAAGAGCATAGAAAAACAGGGACGACTGATTCTGATCAAATAATGGCGAGAGCATTAATGACTCCAGACGAATTAAGAAGAATGGATAATGATTTATGTATCATTTTTGAAAAGGGAATAAGACCAATAAAAGCAAAGAAATTCTATTATTTTAAAAAGCCAATGGCAAAAGAATTGGCAAAAGTACAGATTAGTCATAATGATATAGGCGAAATAGACAGAGGTACATGGAGGAAATTTAATCCATATAATCCATATGTAGAAGAAAATGAAAAAAGTGAAGTACAAGACTTAAAAATAGATTCTTTAGATGATTTGTTCGATGATGATCCAATAAAAGATACAGATAATGATTCTGTAAAAGAGCCAATAAAAGAATCTGTAGCAACAAATAAAGCTGAGGATTTAAAGCCAATAAGTCATATTGAACCAATAGAAGATGATGCGCCAATACTTCCATGGAGTTCTGATTCAGAAGAAGAATATGATTTACAAAAGGAATTAGAAGCTAAATTTGATGAATTATTTGGACCAATTGATGAAGATGAAGACAATTAAAAAAGCACACTTTAAAGTGTGTTTTTTGTCTTTCATACAATTTTACTCTAAGTAAAATTGGGGCAGAACAAATTTACGGAAAGTCAATAAGAAAAAATAAATTAGAATGAATTTTAAGGATTTCCTATTTGTTCTAGTCTTGATTTAAGGATAAAAACGTAGTATAATTAGATATGTTTAGAAAGGATGAAGTTTATGTTTGAAAAATTAGAATTAGTAGAAAAAAGATACGAAGAGCTAAATTCACAAATTAGTGATCCAAAAATAATTGCTAATAATAATGAATGGAGAAAATTAGTAAAAGAACATAGCTCAATGGAAGATGTAGTTTTAAAATATAGAGAGTATAAAGAAATGATAAAGAAAATGGAAGAAGCAAAGGAAATGATGGGAGATACAGAATTAAAAGAATTAGCGGAAGAAGAGTACTATAAAGACAAAGAAGAACTTTCAAAAATAGAAGAAGATTTAAAAATTCTTTTAATCCCAAAAGATCCAAATGATGATAAAAGTGTAATATGTGAAATAAGAAGTGGTGCAGGAGGAGAAGAAGCGGCTTTATTTGCAGGAACTTTATTTAGAATGTATGGCATGTATGCGGAAAAAAAACATTGGAAAATAGATATATTAAATGAAAACGCTACGGAATTAGGAGGATATAAAGAAATTTCATTTATGGTAACAGGAAAGGGAGCATACAGTAGATTAAAATTCGAAAGTGGAGTCCATAGAGTTCAACGTGTACCAGATACCGAAAGTAGTGGAAGAATACATACTTCAACAGCTACGGTTGCAGTACTTCCAGTTGTAGAGGATGTAGAAATTGATATTAATCCAGCAGATATAAAAATGGAAGTATTTAGAGCATCAGGAGCAGGAGGACAGCACGTAAATAAAACATCATCAGCAGTTAGGCTTATACATATCCCAACAGGGATAGTTGCAGAATGTCAAACACAAAGGTCTCAATTGCAAAACAGAGAATATGCAATGAATCTTTTAAAATCAAGACTATATGATATAGAAAAACAAAAGCAAGATAGCAAAATAGCAAATGCAAGAAAAAGTCAGGTTGGTTCAGGTGATAGGAGCGAAAAGATCCGCACTTACAACTATCCGCAAGGAAGAATTACAGATCATAGAATAGGATATAGCATTTACCAAATGGAAAATTTTTTAAATGGCGATTTAGACGAAATGATAGATAATTTAATAGCTGCAGATAGAGCAGAAAAATTAAAAGGCGATGAATAATTTTTCAGTGGAGATAGTTATTGGAAAAAATAGAAAAAATTAAAAAGCGTTTTGTTAAATTTCAGTAAACTAATTGACAAAAAGAAAAAAAAGAAGTATTATAGTTACATAAATAAGTTTAAAAATAATAAGAGACAAGTAAAATAGAAAATATCTTTATAAGAGAATGTTAGTCACAGGCTGAAAGCTAACTAAAGTAAAACTATTTGAAGACTACCTCTTTATATTGCTAGTGAATAAGCTAGACGTTTAGAATACGTTACAATTCTTTAAATTAAGTAAAAATGTAGGATGGAACCGCGTGTATAAATAATAACGCTCCTGTAGATATAAAAATATCTATGGGAGTTTTTTTATATATTTTGCATCTGTCCTAAAAAATATAAAAGAAAGGAAGGGATTCTTATGATTAAATTAACTTTAAAAGATGGAAGCATAAAAGAAATTGAAAGTGGAAAAAGTGTTATTGAGATTGCAAGAGAAATAAGTGGAGGATTAGCAAGACAAGCAACTTGTGCAACTGTTGATGGCAAAATTGTTGATTTAAGATATGTATTGGATAAAGATTGTAACTTAGAAATACATACATTTGAAAGCTCTCTAGAAGGAAAAAAAGCTTATTGGCATACAACATCACACATAATGGCACAAGCTGTAAAAAGAATAAATCCCAAAGCTTGTTTAGCCATAGGACCAGCTATAGATGAAGGATTCTATTATGATTTTGATGTAGAAAAACCTTTTACAGATGAAGATAAAGCTAAAATTGAACAGGAAATAAAAAAAATAATAAAAGAGGACTTACCAATTGAAAGATTTACTCTTCCAAGAGAAGAAGCAATTCAATTTATGAAAGAAAAAAATGAAGCTTATAAAGTAGAATTGATAGAAGATTTGCCAGAAGGAGAAGAAATTTCTTTTTATAAACAAGGAGAGTTTACGGATTTATGTGCTGGACCACATCTAATGAGTACAGGAAAAGTAAAGGCTGTAAAAATATTATCATCATCAGGTGCTTATTGGAGAGGCGATGAGCATAATAAAATGCTACAAAGGATTTATGCAATCTCTTTCCCTAAGGCTAGCCAAGTTGAGGAGTATATTCATCTATTAGAAGAAGCTAAAAAAAGAGATCACAAAAAATTAGGGAAAGAACTAGAATTATTCATGATAGCACCTGAAGGACCAGGGTTCCCATTCTTTTTACCTAAAGGAATGGTTTTGAGAAATATACTAGAAGATTATTGGAGAAAGATTCATAGAGAGCATGGATATGTCGAGATAAAAACACCTATGATTCTAAATGAAGAGTTATGGCATCGTTCAGGTCATTGGGATCATTACAAAGAAAATATGTATACAACAAAGATTGATGATGTAGACTATGGAATAAAGCCAATGAATTGTCCTGGTGGAATGATTGTTTATAAAAGTAAAATGCATTCTTATAGAGAATTACCAATAAGAGCAGGAGAATTAGGATTAGTTCATAGACATGAAAAATCGGGAGAATTAAATGGATTATTTAGAGTTAGATGTTTTACGCAAGATGATGCTCATATATTTTGTTTGCCAAAACAAATTGAAGATGAAATAAAAGGTGTAATTAATTTAGTTGATGAAGTGTATAGTAAATTTGGTTTTGAATACACCATAGAACTATCTACAAGACCAGAAAATTCGATGGGATCTGATGAATTATGGGAAATGGCAGAAGGAGCATTAGCAAAAGTATTAAAGGATTTAGGAAAAGACTATGAATTAAATGAAGGTGATGGTGCTTTTTATGGACCAAAAATAGATTTTCACATAAAAGATTGTTTAGGAAGAGATTGGCAATGTGGTACTATCCAATTAGATTTCCAAATGCCAGAAAGATTCGATTTGACCTATATCGGAGAAGATGGTGAAAAACATAGACCTGTAATGTTACACAGAGTTATATTTGGAAGTATAGAAAGGTTTATAGGAATTATAACAGAACATTTTGCAGGTGCTTTTCCAACATGGCTTGCACCAGTTCAGATAGAGTTACTTCCAATATCAGAGAAACATATTAATTATGCAAAAAAAATACAAAGAGATTTTGAAGCTCAAGGCCTAAGAGTTGAGTTAGATGAGAGAAATGAAAAAATAGGATACAAAATACGTGAAGCACAATTAAAGAAAATTCCATACATGTTAGTCATAGGAGACAAAGAAATAGAAAATAACGCTGTTGGAGTTCGTTCAAGGACAGATGGAGACATTGGTGCAATGGGATTAAAAGAATTTGAGCAAAAAATAAAAAAAGAAATTGAAAATTTTAAGTAATTTTTCATTGGGGTCGTTTCTTTTCGCAAAAGGAAACGACCCCAATGAAAAATGTTATGTTAACTTAAAGACTATTAGATGTTTAAAAGCTGGATCATAAATATTATGTCCCTTAAAATCATATCTTGAACCATGGCAAGGACAATCCCAAGTCTTATCTAAATTATTCCAAGTAAGAAGGCAACCTAAGTGGGTACAGGTTGGTTTCACTGCAAAAACATTTCCAGAGGTATCTTTATATATACCAATACTTTTGCCATCAATTTTAATAATTGCACCATTATCATTTTCTATTTTAGATAACTCATCTTCAGGAATTTTTATTCTATTTGTAATAAAAGACTTAAAGACTTGTTTTCCCATATTTTTCAATTCGATTCTATTTTTTATAGGTTTTAATCGTAAAGAATCAAATGCAAAACTATACTTATTCTCTTTTCCCAAAATTTTATTTGTAATGATATTTGCTGCTACATTAGAAGAAGTAATTCCCCATTTATTAAACCCTGTTGCAACAAAGACATTTGGCATAAATGATGATAAAATTCCTATATACGGAATTTTATCTAGGGAAATACAGTCTCTGGTGTTCCATCTATACACAACTTCAGATTTAGGGTAATACTTTTTAGCAACATTTTCTAAGGTATCATATGTGTTTTCTTTGGTAGGAGCAAAACCTGTTTTGTGATCAGCTCCTGCTAATATGAGTATTTTTTTATCTCCAAATTTTGCAGTTCTAAAAGAATAAATTGGTGAAGAAGGATTAATATACATTCCATCAAAAAGTTCAGAATGAGTATCAATTCCTAATACGTAAGAGGTGGATTGATACATTTTAGTAAAATAAAATCCGAGAAAGTTTTTTAAATGGATAATGTGTTGCAACAATAATATTAGAAGATCTAATTTTATAACTATTTACAGAAGTAACATAGCCATCTTTATCCTTCTGAAAATCTGAAGCGGTAGAATTACAAAAAATCAAAGAATTATTTTTTGTAATACAATTTGCCAAACCATACATATACTTTACAGAATTAAACTGTGCTTGATTTTTATTCATAACAGCTCCAGCTATCTTAAAAGGCAAAGAAGTTTCAGTTACAAATTCAACATCTTCATTTAGTGAGTGTAAAGCTTCTATTTCTGCATGAATTTTTGTTAATTCATCTTGATTTGTTGTGTATACATAATTAGATTTATATTCAAAATCACAATTAATATTTTCAATGTCTATAATATTTTTGATATTTATAATAGCTTCTTTATTTGCATCTAAATAAGCTTTAGCATACTTCTTTCCGTAAGAATGGATTAAATAATCATATATTAAATTATGTTGATAAGTAATTTTACCAGTTGTATTTCCACTTGCCTTTAGACCAATAATATCTTTTTCAATTATAATTACATTAAAACCTAATTTAGACAAATAATAACCACAAGTCAGACCTGTTATTCCGGCACCAATTATACAAATATCACATTCATAATTTTTAGTAATTGTATCAAAGTTTTTTAAACTATTAATTGAATCTATCCAATAAGAACTCAAAAAATCACCATCCTATCTATTAATAGTATGTAACAAAAATAAAAAAATATTAATTATTTTTCATTGGGGTCGTTTCTTTTTGCAAAAGGGTCGTTTCCTTTTGCGAAAAGAAACGACCCCAATGAGAAATTTGAAAAATAAAAAGTAACATGATATAATAAGAAAAATAAAAAAGGAAGGAAGGATACGAATGGAAAGAAACTTAGAAAAAGAATTATTTAACACAAAAAAATCAGGATGGCTAGAGACAAGTGATGAAAAATTTCAAAAGATTTTTGATTTTTGCGATGGATATATAGAGTTTTTAAATCGTTCAAAAACAGAAAGAGAATTTGCAGCCAATGCAAGAGAATTAGCTGAAGCAAACGGATTTGAAGATGTAAATAAAAAGGAAAGATTAAAAACTGGCGATAAAGTATATTTTGTAAATAGAGAAAAAAGTATATATTTAGCAGTAATCGGAGAGCAAAAAATGGAAAATGGGGTGCATATAATAGGTGCGCACATAGATTCACCAAGATTAGATTTAAAGCCAAATCCATTATATGAAGATGGTGAACTTGCATATTTTAATACTCATTATTATGGTGGAATTAAAAAATATCAATGGACTACAATACCTCTTAGTATACATGGAGTTATTGTTAAAGCAAATGGAGAAAAAATAACAATAAATATAGGGGAAGACGAAAAAGATCCAATATTTACTATAACAGATTTATTGCCACATTTAGCAAAAGATCAAGAAGGTAAAAAATTAAGAGATGCAATAGAAGGAGAAAATTTGGATTTACTAATAGGAAGTATTCCTATTATGGCTGATGATGCAAAAAGCAAAGTAAAATTAAACATTTTAAAAATATTAAATGAAAAATACGGAATTACTGAAGCCGATTTTATGAGTTCAGAATTAGAATTAGTACCTGCTTTTAAAGCTCGTTCTCTAGGATTTGATTATGGAATGATTGCAGCTTATGGTCAAGATGATAAAGTATGTAGCTATACTGCTTTAAAAGCTTTAATGGAGATTCAAAGACCGCAAAAAACAGCAATTTGTATACTTTCTGATAAAGAAGAAATAGGAAGCATGGGAAATACAGGAATGGAATCACATGTATTTGACTATTTTATGTCTGAATTATTAAATAAAACTGGAGAAAATAGAGTAAATCTTTTAGAAAAAGTATTTTGCTATTCAAAAATGTTATCATCTGATGTTGATGCAGGTTTTGATCCATTATATGCAAGTGTTTCTGATAAAGCCAATAGTGGATTTATGTCAAAAGGTATTACATTAAATAAATACACTGGTGCTAGAGGAAAATCAGGGGCATCTGATGCTAATGCTGAATATGTAGCATGGGTAAGAAATTTATTTGAAACAAATAATATTAAATACCAAATATCTGAACTTGGAAAAGTTGATGTAGGAGGCGGAGGAACTATTGCATATATTTTAGCTAACAAAGGTGTAGATGTAATAGATTGTGGAGTTCCAGTACTTTCTATGCATGCACCATATGAAGTTACAAGTAAATTTGATGTTTATGAAGCATATAGAGCATATAAAGCTTTTTGGAATAAAGATTAATTAAAAAAAAGATAGTTTTAAAATTAGAAATATTTTTTAAGACTATCTTTTTTATTTACAAATATTAATGAAACAAAAATGTAATATATTTTTAATATTTGAAATAAAAAAATCTCAAACGTAATTTCCGTAAGTAATAGAATAATATTTCTGTTTTTGGTAAAATAGGGGGTACTTTACAACTATAAAAATATGGTGTACATTGAGATCAGAAAATAAAAGGGAAAATAAGGTTGAAAAAGAAATGTTTTTCCAACCTTATTTGAATCTTTGCTTATTATGATAGACTAATAAAAGTTGAAGAAAATCCAGGAAATGATAACAAAGATCTTTATTATATTATAAATATAAAAATATATGTTAAAAACAAAAAATGTTGAGGTGATTTACCCCAAACATTTTTTAAATAGAACTTTGTTTTAGCATCCATAAATGTTTTTTATACGAAGAAATAAGTTCATCCATAAAAGAAGACATCATATAGCAACTTTGGTCATCAGCCTGTTTTTTTATAGTCTTAACTTGATTTAATAAAGTATCGTAATCTTTTATAAGAATGGGATAAACTGAATTTTCATCAATCTTAGCATTTTCAGCCTCCTTAATAGTAGAATTTGCTAAATAATCCTTCATAGTACCTAAAGGTTGAATATCGATCATAAGCATTTTTTCAGCAACTTCATCAATTTGTTCATTAATTTCATCATAGTATTCTTCCAATTTGGCATGAATATTGAAAAAATCTTTTCCTTGTACATTCCAATGATAATTTTGTACTTTACGATAAAATACATTTAAATCTGATAACAAAACATTTAAATTTTTATTAAAATCATCCATGAATCAATTCTCCTTTTTTTAAATTTAAATGTATTTTATCCATAATTTAATACTTTATACCTAAATATTTTTAATATCTTTATTTTTAAAAACAATAAAAGTAGGGATAAGCATTATAACAAAATAAGCAATACATACGGAAGCAGATAAAGGAGCTGTCAATCCTTCCATCATAGGTAAATTTCCAAATAAATAACTAGTAAAATCCCAGTTAAGAGTAACAAAGAACCTCATAAATTTTACATTATATTCAACTGCTAAAACATTAATAATTTGTGCACCCATATATCCTAATAAAGGTAAAGCAATTGCAACTGCCGAATTAGTGAATATAGTGCTAAGAGCAAAAGCAAGAGTTGCAAGTAAAATAACAATTGGTAGTTGTGCTAATAATTGAATTCCTAGATATTTAAATACATTTATTTCTAATAAAGTATTATTTGTAAAATCATATTCTAATATAGGGATAGATAAACTATCATAGCCAAAGAAAATTCCACCAACAATTAATTCCATAACAATAGCAGAAATTATCGAAAACGCTATTATAATTAACATAGTAATAAATTTAGCAATTAAAATTTTATTTCTAGTATAAGGTTTTACCAATAATAATTTAATAGTTCCTTTATTAAATTCTTCACTAACAATAGTACCTGCAACAATAATTACCATAGCAATAATAAATAAGCCATATTGATTAAAGAAACTGCTAAAAATACCTCTAATATCATTTTGTTTATATATATCTACATTATTTTCTATAACATATTTATTAGTTGCTATATTTTTCAAATAAGAATTATATTCTTGTTGTTCTTCATAAGAAAGATCTTGTTTTGAAGCTTTCATTTGTTCTAAAGATTTACTATCACTTCCGTAAGAATTTAATGCTATATTAAGATAGTCATCACCATATTTAATTTTTTTATTTACTCTATAATTTGCTACCTCTAAATCTATTTTTGCATTAGTTAACTCTAATTCTAAACTCTCTAATTGTTGTTTATCCTCGGTATTTTTTATAGCTTCTTCTAAATCTTTTATTTTTTCTTCAGCAGTATTTTGCTCTTCCAGTGCAAAATACATCCAATCATCTTGATCTAATTTTTCAATAATAGTATCAATTTCTTTATTAATTTCTCCGACTTTTTCCTCATTTTTGTCAATACCATACAAATAAGTATTTCTTTCAGTTATGTAAGTGAAAACTTGATTGTTAATTACTTGAGCTTGCCAAGAATGCTCGCCATATTTTTGTAATAATTCATATATATCTAAAGTTGTTTTAAGCTCAATATATAAAGATGTATCACTTGGTTTTGTGGGATCCAATTTAGCAATTTCCTCATTAACATAGTTTATATAACCCTCACTATAATAAGAATAATCTCCGTCATCATAAAAATATTTATAAATACAATTAGTTAAAATAATAAATCCAAGTATAACAATTAAAGTAATATAAATTCCTTTTTTCTTAAAAATTTTTGTTAATTCATTTTTTATTAAATTACTCAATTACATTCCCTCCTGTCTTTTCAAAAAATATATCTTCTAAAGACTTTTCATCTTCCATAATTCCGTAAATTAGAACATTATTTATTACTAATTTTGCAACCATTTCTGGAGTTTTTTCCTTTGGTAAATTTATTTTAAATTGGTTTGGACTAAGAAGAATAGCCTGTGGTAAGAGATTTTTTATTTTACTAGTATCATCTATTTCAAATATTTTATATTCTGAATTGACCTCATTTTTTATTTTTTCAATACTGCTAGACTCTATAATTTTTCCATTTTTAATGATGCAAACTTTATTACACAAATTATCTAGTTCTGCTAAATTATGACTTGAGATTAAAATTGCCATTTTTTCTTTTTTAGCTAACTTAATTAATAATTCT
Source organism: uncultured Clostridia bacterium (assembly GCA_944386695.1). Lineage (GTDB taxonomy): Bacteria > Bacillota > Clostridia > TANB77 > CAG-508 > CAG-269. The sequence continues at coordinate 16,434 of CALXCB010000026.1, forward strand.
CTCATTTCCTTAATACCTTCTGGATCTAGTCCATTTGTTGGTTCATCTAAAATTAATAATGAAGGTCTATGTAAAATTGCTTGTGCTATGCCTAAACGTTGCCTCATTCCCAATGAATATTTAGATACTTTATCATGGATTCTATTATCCAATTTAACTAATTTTATTACTTCATTAATTCTATTTTCATCTATTCCATGATATAAATTAGAAATTAATTTTAAGTTCTCATATCCTGATAAATACATATATAAATCTGGATTTTCTACGATAGCACCTACTTTTTCAATTGCTTTGGTGAATTGTTTTTCAACATCAAAACCATTGATCTGTACTTTCCCTTTCGTAATTTTTTGAAGGCCTAATATTAGCTTAATTGTAGTTGTTTTTCCGAGCTCCATTTGGTCCTATAAATCCTAAAATATCACCTTTTTGAATTTCAAAAGATACATCTTTTAAAATATGTTTTTTGCCAAATGTTTTATTAAGCTTTTCACATTTTAAAATTGGTTCTTCCATTTTTTATAATCATCCCTTTCTGAAGACATAAATCTACTTGAAAAATAGATTTAATTTTGTCTTCCCTTATTTTTCTCTATTTTAACATATAGATATTATAAAGTATATTTATTTTTTCTTAAGATTTTGTGAAGAATTTATTTAGAACATATTTTAAGGATAGAAAAAAATATAGAGAATGGATTTTTTTAAATCCATTCTCCATATTTTTTGATATAAACTTTTTTCGCAAATAATGCAACAATACAGTATAAAATTGGAACTCCAAATATAAGTGACATATATGGAAGAGGAATAGGGACTAGTCCAATAGCCTCTCCAAGCCATGTAAATGGGAATATAACTCCAATAATAGCTAATGTAATAGATGTTAAATATACCCATTTATGTGCATTACTTTGTATAAAAGGAATTTTTGCTGTTCTAATTATATGCATTCCTAAAAGATTAGATACAATACTATAACTAAACCAAACAGATTGGAATGTTGCAGCATCTTTTAAATGGAATACAAACCATAAAAAAGCAAAAACAATTAAATCAAATAAAGAACTTAGAGGTCCCATAAAAAGCATAAAGTTTTTTAAACTTTTTAAACTAAATTGTCTAGGTTTTTGTAAATATTCTTTATCAACATTATCAAAAGGTAAAGACAATTGTCCAAAATCATATAGTAATCCTTCAACCAATAATTGTATAGGTGTTTCTGGTAAGAAAGGTAATGCCACACTTGCTATAATAACAGACATAACTTCACCAAAATTAAAACTAGTTGCCATTTTTATATATTTCATTAAATTACCAAAAGTTTTTCTTCCTTCTGTTACACCATCTAATAAAACATCAAGATCTTTTTCTAGTAAAATGATATCAGCAGATTCTTTAGCAATATCAACTGCTGTATCAACTGAAACCCCAACATCAGAATTAGTTAGAGAAGGAGCATCATTTATTCCATCTCCCATATACCCTACAACATTATTATTCTCTTTTAGTATTCGTACAATTCTGGCCTTTTGTATAGGAGATAATTTAACAAGAATATTTGTGTTTTTTAATAATCTGTAAACTGCATTGTCAGGAAGTTTTTCTATTTGTGAACCTTCCACAATCTTCTTGGATTTTATACCTACTTTTTTACAAACACATTTAGTAACTTCTGCATTATCACCAGTTAAAACAATTACACGAATACCAGCATTGTTTAATTTTTCAATAGAACGTTTAGCACTTTCTTTTGGTGGATCTAAAAATCCTATAAATCCTAAAAGTACCATATTCTTTTCATCTTCAATATTAAAATCTGTAATATTTCCAACATCATTTTTTTGGCATACGGCAATTACTCTTAAACCGTCTTTATTTAAAGTTTTAGCCATTTTTTTAACATTATCTTTTACACTTTTGTCAATAGGTAAAACTTGTCCTTTATAATCATACAAAGTACAAATATTTAATATCTCTTCAACAGCACCTTTTGTAATTAATTGAGTTTTAGTACCATCAGATACTGCAACAGATAATCTTCTACGTGAAAAATCAAAAGGTATTTCATCAATAAGTTGATATTTATCTACATAGTTAGACATTCCGTGTTCAAGCCCTCGAGCTATTACTGCTTCATCAATATTTCCCTTTAAACCTGTTTGAAAATAAGCATTTAAAAATGAATGTTTTAAAACACGTAAATCTTCGTCCCCATTAATATCTAAATATTTTTCCAATACTATTTTATCTTCTGTTAGAGTACCTGTTTTATCAGTACATAAAATATTCATTGCACCAAAATTTTGAATAGAATCCAACTTTTTAACAATGGTTTTTTTCTTAGACATACGCACAGCACCTTTTGAAAGACTAGAAGATAAAATAACAGGTAAAAGTAAAGGTGTTATGCAGATTGCAATTGCTACAGCAAATGTGAATGCAGTTACAGGTGAATGTTTCCATGCATTTACAATGAAAACAATAGGGGTAAGTATCAACATAAATTTAATTAAAAGTCTGCTGATATTTTCTATACCTGTTTGAAAAGCAGATTTGGGTTTTCCTGTAATTGTATGTGCAATTTTACCAAAGTAAGTACTATCACCTGTTTTTATGATAACTCCTTTTGCAGAGCCGCTAATAACATTAGTCCCCATAAAACAAATAGTATCTAAATCAGAAATATTGTCTAGATTTTCTATAGCGGTTTCTGAATTTACAACCTTTTTTACAGCATCAGATTCACCTGTTAATGATGATTGACCAACATATAGATCTGTAGCTTCAATAACTCTTAAATCGGCAGGGATCATACTGCCTGCAGATAGAACAACAATATCTCCTAATGTTACTTCTTTGATTGGTATTTGAATTTCTTTACCATCTCTTATAACAACTGTAGTAGTTGCTACAAGTTCTTTTAATTTTTCTGCAGCTTTATTAGAACGAAATTCCTCAAAAAACTCTAATAATGTACTTGTAATTACTAAAATTGCAATAACTATAATATTGGCATAACTTGGCGTTTCTGGAAGATAAACATCTGTATAAAATAATATTGCCATAATACCAATTAAAATTGAGTTAAATGGGCTAAATAAACTATCTAAAAAATAATTATACCATCTTTTGGGTTTGGTTTGACGTATTTCATTAAGTCCAAATTGATGTATTAAACTATTTGCCTCTTCACTAGATAGCCCTTTTTCATTAATATGATATTTTTGTAAAAATTCTTCTTTAGGAAGTATACACTCTTGACCATATAATTTTGATATGTGAGTTTCTTCCTTTTGCTTAGCCATGAAAATCATCTCCATTCTTTTGTATTTTTTAACATTATACCACTTATTGAAATAAATAAAACCCTTTTTTTAAATTTTTTCAATATTGTATATATTAGGTAACAAAACTTTGCAAAAAAGTGTAAAAAGTAGTATAATAGATATATATGGCGTAAGTCATATATGTACATTGAAAAATAGGTGCGAATTGCACCTCATATATAAACTGAGGGTGTGATTTTTTTTGCCTGTTTTTCCTTGTACAGAAACAAAAAACAAAAAAGAAAGGCCCGCCTTGGAAGTAGGCAAAATATTGTAGTTTAGCCGGCTGCAATATTGGGAACGAACGCCAGTATAAGCTGGGTATTAGGGAAAGGAATTATTATGGCAAAAAAAATTGGAAAAATGGAACAAAAAATCTTATGGGGCGAAGGACGGACAGCACTGTTCATCGCGCCAACAAAATCTGGCAGTTTCGAACTGCTAGATTGTAAATTTCAGAAAGACCGTGAAAAGATGAAATGTCTTTCTGATATCACTTTTAAGGTTTCCCGAACTGGAAAATCAGGATCGGGAAAAATTTTTGACATGGGATCGCTGATACCTGTTGGAGGGTATCCGACAGATCTCGTAAACAATACTTTTCATCTTTCATTAGAAATAATGAAAGATGTAGAAATTATGTTCCCTTACAGTTGGTTTGGGGACAAAAAAACACCACTGGAGGAAAATCCGGTGGTAATTATAAGATGGGATTTTCCCATCTCCATAATTTTTTGCCCATATGGGCCAAAATTATGGGAAACTTTAGAGCTTCTTTCGGCAGGAAAAATGCCAAAAGAAGCTCCTGAATATCTTACAAAGCAATTTGTAAGATATACTGATGAGAAGCGCGAGCTTCTCAAAATAAAGTTTTATGATTTGCTCGATTATAGAGCAAATCATAAACCATGGGAGTTTTTATTAAATCAACTCCCTCAAGATGTTTTTCCAGCTCCAAGAACAGAGCTGGAAAAACAATTACAAATCCACATTACCAAAGCTGGTAATGTGGTAAACCTCCAAAAAATAGGAGGAAAATTTTATGGCTGTGATATACAGCCACTCGAACTTCTTCTTCGAGGCAAACTGCAGATCCCAGGTTGGGAATCTGCAGGTGCCAATCTTTATTATAAGGTTGGCAAAGAAATGGTAACTTTGTTACCATTCTTCCCAGCGGAAGAATATTGGAAACGGGTAAACCGCTTGTTGCGGGACTACCCAAATCCGAAAAAAACTAGTTGGCAGGCAGAAAATATCTGGCCTGCTAGTTGGGCACCCGGAACCATAATTGCTTATGGCCGGGAAATAAAAAGAGAGACATTCTTTGCAAATAAAGAAGCTCTCTTACAAAATACAAAAAGATGTTTTAAGCGTCTAATGTTTATAAAAGCATTAGATTATGTCACCATGATGGTGACAAGCTTGGAGTATCAACCAAAAAAAGGTAAAGAGGAGTAAAATTCTCTTTACCGCCTCCTGCTCATTTGCAGGAGGTACCCCTCAGTTTATATCAAAAAAGCAGGATATCCTCATTTGGGTGTCCTGTTTATTGGTATTTATGGTAGTAAATGTAAAATTTATTATAAAATAAAGTAATTTAAAATATAATTTTATAGCAACAATAACAGCTTTAACTCGAATAAAGTCAAAAAATAAAAAGTTTTTCGACCTTAGACAGAAAAACTTTACAAAAAACAAGAAATATGATATTATTAATTAGAGGTGAAAGCTATGATAAAAAGAGAATTGTATTTAAAGAAAATAAGAGATTTATATGATAGCGAACTAATAAAAGTAATTATGGGAATAAGAAGATGTGGGAAATCTGTATTATTAGGACAAATAATTGAAGAAATAAAAGAAAGAGGAATAAAAGAAGACCACATTATATATATAAATTTTGAAGATTATGATTTTATAGAATACACAGAAGCTAAAAAATTTAATGAATATATAAAAGGTAAAATAAAAGATAAAGATAAATATTATTTATTTTTTGATGAAATTCAAAATGTTCAAGATTTTGAAAGAGTTATA
>CALXCB010000027.1 GCA_944386695.1 uncultured Clostridia bacterium
TATTAATATTAAAAATCAAATTTTCATATAATTCTTTTTCATTAATAAAATAATTATCTTTTTCTAATATATCACTTTTTTCTTTTAAATTAATAAATATTTTTTTTATTTTTAAAATTAATGTTGAAGGTCTTAAAGATTTTCCTTCTGTATCTGATGATGAATATGATAAAAATAATTTTTCTTCTGCTGTTGTAAATGCCTTATAAATATTAAAATTATCATCATATAAATTTTCTATTGTACCCTTTGCAAGTTCAATTCCTTGTTCTTTTAAAATATTTCTATCTGTATCATTAAAATACCCTTCATCTTTATTTATAGTTGGAAAAACCCCATCATTTAATCCTATAATAAATATTGCTTTTACTTTATGTGTTCTTGATCTTTCTGTATCTCCAACTGTTACGCCATCTTGTGTTCCCGGTATTTTTCCAAGATTACTATTTTTTAATCCTATTTTAAATATTTTATAAAAATTATCTAATGTAATTTTTTCATTATTAAATATATTTACAATTTCATCAAAAATATTTATTATTATTTCATAACTTAATTTATATTCTTTTGCTAATTCAAAATTTTTTTCTTTTTCTAATTTTTTTATTTTTTCATTTAATTTATTTTCTATTTTTTCATTTATTAAAAATAAATAAAATTCTTTTATAATATTTTCTACATTTTGTTTTTTATTAATTTTATTTTCCAAATTAATTATTGGATTTATTATTTTTTTTCTTAATTCATTTAAATAATTAATTTCTTTTTTATTTTTTTCAGTTATTCCGTAAATAAAATCTTTTTTAAATTTATTATTTTTTATTCCATATTTTATACAATAATTTTCTAATTTAAAAATATCCTCTTGATCAAATTCTAAAAAATTAATTTTTAAATAATTAAAAACTGATTCATAAGAATAATTTTTAATTATTATTTCTAAAATACTCAAAATATATCTAATTAATATATTTTGATTTAAATCTTTTTTTTCATCAATAAATACAGGTATTTCATATTTTGAAAAAATCGCTTTAAATAATGATGAATAGGTATTTACATTTTTAGTAATTATTGCTATTTCATTAAATTTATATTTTTCTTTTTTTACTAAATTCATTATATTTTTTGCAACATATTCAATTTCTGAATATTGATTTTTTGCTAAAAATAAATTTATATTTTTTATTTCATTTTCATATTTTTTTATTTTTGTATTATATAAATAATTTTCTAAATAAATTAATTCATTATTTTTAAATCTATATAATTTATTTAAATTAATTATTTTTATTTTTTCATCTTTATTTAATAATTTTAATATTTTATTTAATGTTATTTTATTTGGATAAAAAATATCTATATCAGGATTACTATTTAATTCTAAATTATTTAAACAAAATGTTATCGTTATTTCTTTAGAAATACTTAATAATTTTTTTATTATCTCTAACTCTTGTTTTGTATAACCTACAAATTCGTCTATATAAATTATAGAATTTTTAAATAAATCAACTTTATCTATATTTAATGCTAATTTGCTTAATAAATCTGTTTCATCTATATATTTATTTTCTATTTTTAAATTAAATTTTTCATAAATTAAAATCATATCTTGTACTTTTATTTTTAAATATTTGTCATTAATATTATCCAATTCATTTTTTAAATCTTGTACTGTAATTTCATTTTTTTTAAACTCAGAAATTGATCTTAATGCTACATCTATATTTTCATCTGATTTATTTAATAAATTAAAAGATTTTTTTTCATTTTGTAAAATCGAATATATTAGCATAGCTTTTCCACATTTTGATAATTGGCTGTGGATATTTCCTCCAATTTCATTCATAACCCTGTATGCCATTCTATTAAATGTTATTACTTCTGCATTAATTATTGATTTTTTATTTTCCATTAGTTTTTTTTCTGCCGTAAATGAAAATTGTTCGGGTGTTATTATATATATTTTATTTTTTTCACCTGATTTTATTTTTTTATTTATTTCTTCAAAAATAAAATTACTTTTTCCACTTCCTGCTTTTCCATATATTATTCTTAATGACATTTTATCACCTTCTTTTGGCAAATTATATAAATTTTATTATTAGCTGTCAATAAAATACATAATAAAAAATCAATTATAACTACCTCTCATCCCCATCATCTTTTATTGGATCTCTCGAAATTATTATATCTTTACCTTCCCATTCTAAATAAAATTCATTTAAAAATTTTCTCATATAATTTGTACGATTAATGGCAATTTTTCTACCAGTATCAGTATTAATTGTATCTTTAATTTTAAGAAGTTTTTCGTAAAAATGGTTTATAGAATGTCGATTTACATTTCTATATTCATCTTCATTTTTTAATTCAACTATTCCCTGGTCAGGATTATATATTTCTCTACCTTGTTTACCACCATATGCAAAAACTCTTGCTATACCGATAGCTCCTATAGCATCAATTCTATCAGCATCTTGCACTATTTTTCCTTCATCCGAAAGTGGCACTTTTCCATCAAATCCTCCTTTAAATGATAAATGCTCTATAGAGAAGAGTATATTTTCTAAATCATCTTCTTTTATTTGAGATTTAATTTGTAATTTTTCCATGAGATTTATTAATTGAGCTCTGGTATTTTCTTTTGAAAATTTATCATCATATATATCATGCAATAATGCTATCATATTGATTACAAAACTATCTTTCTTTTCTACTTGATTAATGAAATTAGCTGTATTCTGTACTCTTACTATATGCCACCAATCATGTCCTGTACTCTCACCAAGAAGTACATTTTTTATATACTTCGAAACTCTCTTAATAATTTGTTCTTTTTCCATATTATCACAATTCCTTTCATAAAATAACGGGCATAATTCCTATTAGAAACTATGCCCAAGGATTTAATAAAGTATGTGTATCACAATCGAAACCAACATAAATTTCTATATAAATGTATTTATGTACTCTACAACCTCTTCGACGGTTTTACTCAAGGATTTCATTGTATTAAATTCTCTATACTCAAATCCTAATTCATCTAAAATATACTGAATATTGATTTCAAGCCTTTGATAGAATCCGTAATATTGTTCAATATCTTTTTCAGAATGTAATTTCCTAGAACGCTCTAGAATTTTAAATGGATCTGATTTAAGAAAAATACAGTGAATAGAATATAATTCATTTTTAGATTGCACATAGTCAATGTATGCTTGAATTTTGCTTCTAGCAACTCCTCTTGTAAGCAAGTACGCTAAAGTAAGAATATGCCAACTTTCTACAAAAATTACATCTGTAGTCCAAATACGAGTAATATCTCGTTTCATTTCAGCTCTACTTACCATCTCTTCAAATGAAACATCTGCTGAAGCTCCAGCCTTTAAATTTTGACTTACCCGTAATAATTCTGCACATTCTTCTTCAGTTATAAATCCCATGTCTTCAAGTTGCATTCTTATAGTACTTTTTCCTGATGAATGAATTCCAACTATTGGTACGAGTGTTTTTACTTTCATTATCAAAATCCTCCTTTAAGATTTATTTTTTAGCATTATACCACCATTAATTTAATTATGTCAAGTTATTTAATTTCGTTGACATAATTTCTATGTTGTGTTAGAATATGCCATTGATACTATTTAATTAATCTTTATATATTTTTATAGGAGGTTATAATATGAAAAGAGACATTCGGTTCTTAGTAACAAATTCATGCAATTACAGATGTGGCTTTTGCCATCGCGAAGGTATTTCTAATCACCGCATTTATAATGAACTTTCTACAAATGATTACCTTACGCTTTTTTCCATTTACTCTAAAATGGAAAATTGGAATGGCGTCACTATTTCTGGCGGAGAGCCTCTTTTATATCCAAATATTGTCGATTTATGTAAAAAACTCTATGCAGCTGATGCTAACATTACTGTCGTCACAAATGGATACTTCCTCATTGACAAAATGGATCTCTTAAAATATATTCATCGCATTAATGTATCTATCCATTCTCTTAATGAGGAGATCTATAATGAAATAGTTGGAACGGAAAATTCTCTCCACAAAGTTATCAATGGCTTAAAAATTGCACGTAATATTTATCCATCTTTAAATATTAGATTAAATATTACTCCAACCATAGATAATTGGTCAGATGATATGCTTCGGGAAATTTTAGATTTTTCCCAAAAAATACAAGCTTCAGTAAAATTTACAGAACTGTTTCCTAGTACTATGTCAAACTGCATCTCTATTGAAACAATTCTAGCAAAATTACATTCGCTTGGTTATTCAGAAATTTATTCCGAAACCAGAGCCAAACATCTGTGTAACGAAGGACACGATGTCTATGTAACCCAATGTACATGTTCACAAGCTAAAACTCATCAAAATCCAGTTTTATTTTGTAGAGAAACTCATGATTTATACGTAGATCATTCTGGTTTTTTTTCTCTTTGTCGTATTGGCGAAGAACGTATTGATTTTTTTGAAGACCTAAAAGAAAATAATACTCAAATACTTAAACTAAAAATCAAGCTTGCGCTTCATCGTATTTCAGGCGATCTCTGCAAAAAATATCTTATATGTGAAAATGTATAAAAGGAATACTCATAAGAGAGGGGTTGTTGGATAAACCCCTCCCTATTTTCTATTAATAAAGTTCTGTATTACATGTATTTCCAATATAAGTACCAATAGATTCTCCATTACATATTTTACTTATAGCATTTTTCTCATTAAAATCAAATACATATAAAGGCATATTATAATCTCTAGCTAATACAAATGCAGATTGATCCGCCACCTGCAAATTTTTATTTATTACATCATCATAGCTTAAATTTCTATACCTCTTTGCGTTAGGTTCCTTTTTAGGATCTGCTGTATATACTCCATTTGTTCCACTTTTTGCCATTAAAACAATATCTGCATTTATTTCAATAGCTCTTTGAACAGATGGATAATCTGTAGTTACAAATGGCTGACCTAAGCCTCCTCCAAAAATAACAATTCTCCCCTTATCTAAATGTTTCTTTGCTTTTAATCTTATATATGGTTCTGCGACTGATGGAACAGATACTGATGTCATTACTCTTATATCTTCTTTACTTTTAGAACATAGAGCACCTCTAATCATTAGACTATTTATGATAGTTGCCATCATCCCTATATTATCAGCTTCTACTCTATCAATATTCCATTCATCTGCAGTTCTTCCTCTAAAAATATTTCCTCCTCCTACTAATATGGCTACTTCTACATTATTTTCTCTAGCATGAATTATTTCATCTGTTATAGCATCTAATTTTTCTTTGTCAAAATTTTCATTATTTTTTCCGCTTAAAGCTCCTCCACTTAATTTTAAAAGAATTCTTTTATATTTCATTTTTACCTCCCTATATATAATTGCTCACACCTTGCTAGAATATAAATTATGTTTATTAAATGCAAAATAATTTTCTTATTAAGCTATGATTATATAGTAGCATATTATATTTATTTTTGCAATCAATTTATTTATTTTTATCAAAGTATATTATTGATTTTCTATAAAAACTATATTATAATTTAAATAGGATAAAATTAAAGGAGAAACACAAAATGAAAAAAGAAGTTTTTGATTTTTATGACAGAACATCACTTAAGTCTTACAATTTAGATAGAACTATGCAAGATCAATTAAATGCGTTAGGATCACTTGATGTTTTTACAAGAAAACACTGTGAAAATGTTGCTGCAATTACTTGTAGATTATGCGAATATTTACATTGCTCAAAAGGTTTTACTGAATATTGTACAATTTGCGCTTATTTGCATGATATAGGTAAAATATTTATTCCACCAGAAGTTTTACAAAAACCAGGTAAACTTACAGATGAAGAATATGAAGTTATTAAAACTCATACTACTATAGGTTATGAAATGTGTATGAAAGATTTAAAACTTCGTCCATATGCAGCAGGTCCTCTATATCATCATGAAGCACTAAATGGTACCGGATATCCTCAGGGATTAACCAAAAAGGATATTCCTTATGAAGGTCAAATCATTAGGGTCGCTGATGAATATGATGCCATTGTTAGTAAACGTCAATACAAAACTCATATTGGTATTTCTGATACTTTAAAAATAATTATTGAAAATTCTAAGCCTAATAAAACTGTTAATTCATCTGATGCTTTAAAAGAAATAGCTAATAATGCAAAATTAGGTAAAAATAATCCTGCTATAGTAAAAGTTTTAATAAAAGTTGTACTAGACGATATTTATTATGAGATAGCATGTACTCAAGATTATGTTGATTATTTGGATGAAAATATTAAAAGATGTAAAAAAATCGAAAAATATTACAATAAAATGTTACAAAGTAAAACCGAAGAGAAAAAGAATTATTATTTAGATTATATGAAAATGTATCTAATAGATAATGAAACTGTTGGTAGTTTTCATAATATTTATGACAATTATAAAACAGCTTACGAAATTAGAAAGAAAAAAATTGATAATTTATATAATGAAATTAAAGTAATAAAAAAATTAAAAGTATAATAAAAAAATAAAAATTAATTTTAAAAAATTTTAAAATTAATTTTTATTTTTTAGTCATAATAACTATTCTTCTAAACCAAAACTCACACCTAGTGCATTATTTATTTTATTCATAACCAGTTCATCATCTATATGTCCTATTTTTTCTTTTAATCTACTCTTATCTATTGTTCTAATTTGTTCTGTTAAAATAACAGAATTATTTTTTAGACCTTGTGTATGTCCTTGTATTTCTATATGTGTGGGAAGTTTTGTCTTATTTGTTTGTGAAGTTATTGCAGCAGCAATTACTGTTGGACTATATTTATTACCTAAGTCATTTTGTATTATCAAAACAGGTCGAACTCCTCCCTGTTCTGACCCTACAACAGGACTTAAATCTGCATAAAACATATCTCCTCTTTTTATTGTCATAATATTCACTCCTACTATTAGCGTATTTTAAAAGTCTATATATTCGTAGATAAATTTTGAAATATGGAAATAAAATTATTTTTATTTAATTAATTCCATTTTCTAATTTAATTCTATTTCATTATATTGTATGTTTATTGTCATATTTTGGTTATTATCCTCTATAATTAATTTAGTAGGTTTCATTTTTTCTTTATTTATGTATAAGATTTTATTTTCTGTATATTTATTTTCATTACTACTTTTAGTTTTTAAAATAATTTCTATATCATTTTCTTCAAAATTTGATTTATCATAATTTTTATAATCATCTATAAATGTATTTAAATCTAAATAATTTCCTTCCAATCCTTTATAATTTTCAAAAATTGTTGAAAGATTTAATGATGTATTTTCAATAGTAAGATTACCATCTTTTTTTATTATTCTTACTCCTGCAATATTACTCGGCTCTATTACTTCTTGAATACTTCCATTTTCTGAATTATATTCTTGTTTCATAATATATTTATTTTGGTTTTTATTACTATTTACTTGAATTGTTACATTTGCTTTATAAGAATTAATATTTAAAATATAATCTACGATTTCTTGACTATTTATATTGTTTCCATTTTTAGAATTTTTAATCATATTTTTATAAATAAATACTCCTATTACTATAATAAAAATAGTAATTATCATTATAAAAATTTTTTTATTATTTTTCATAAATTTAACTCCTTTCTGTTCTATTTATTATATGTCAATACATTTTTATTCAAGAAGTTAATTTTATATACATTAAATTTATAATTCTGTTGCTTGAACACATCTTCTATATTTGGGTTCATTTTCTACACATGTTATTAGAGTAATTTTATTTTCATCATAATTTTCTAAATAACTCCAATCTGTGTTTTCTATTATTTCTATTTTATCTATAATATATGTTTTTTTATAATTTTCATAGGTATATATAATTTCATCATTTATTTTTACTTCTTTTAGATTTTCAAAAAAATTATATTCATATCCTCGATTATGTGCAGCAAGCCCAACATTACCATCCTGTATAGCAGTTTCTTCAAAATGTCCTACTTTTGCATTTAAAGTCTGGCTATCAGTTCCTTCTGCTATGGGAGCTTGTAAATTAATTGCCGGAATTTCTATATACCAATTTCCTAGCTCAATCTTTTCTTCTTTTTCTGGCATATTATTTTCTTTATCATCTTTCATATCTTTTTTTATATTTATTATAATATTTGATATTTTTTCTAATGGAATTTTAGAATTATTAAAAATGAAAAAATTTAAAATAAAAAAAATTATACATGTTAAAATTAAACTAATTATATTTATACTTTTATTTGTATACATGGTAACTAGAAAATATTGAAATAAATCTTTATTATAATAACATATATTAAATATTTTGTAAAGAAAAATCGTTCGACATAATTCTACAATTTACAACTATGCCGAACAATTTATTATAAATTAATTTTTATTATTTTATCTAACAATTCACTATATTTGTATCCATATGCTTCAAATAATTTTGGGTACATACTAATTTCTGTAAAGCCTGGCATTGTATTAATTTCATTTATATATATTTTTCCTGTTTTATATTCAACAAAAAAGTCTACACGTGAAAGTCCATTTCCGTCTATTGCTAGAAATGCTTTTTTAGCAAAATTAGTTATTTCCTTTTTTTGCTTCTCCGTAATATTTGCAGATATTAATGTTTTTGAATTTTCATCTTTATATTTTGAATCAAATGAATAATATTCTCCTGCAGGTACTATTTCTCCCGGATCTGTTACTTCTACTCCAAGTTCACTATTTCCTAATACTGCACATTCAACTTCTTTACCTATAATTCCTTGTTCTATTAAAATTTTATTATCATATTTTACTGCAATTTCTATATTTTGTTTTAACTCCTCTTTATTCTCTGATTTATTAACTCCAACTGATGACCCAGAATTTGATGGTTTTACAAATATAGGATATCTTAATTCTTTTTCTACTAAATTTAACAACTCTTCTAAACTCATATTTTTTTCATTTAAATTATTATCCACATATATATATTCACTATTTTTATATTTTTTCACATATAAATATTTTGCTTGATTTATTTTTGCTTTTTCAAAAATTATTTTTGTATATGCTTTATCCATACCTACACTTGAAGCTAGAACTTTACATCCAATATATTTTACTCCAAACATTTCCAACATTCCTTGAATCGTTCCATCTTCACCGCCAATTCCATGTAAAACTGGAAATATTATATCTAAATTTTTTAAATATTTTATTATATTTTCAATTTTTATTTTATTTGAATTTTTATCTTCATACCATTCCCCATCCTTATCTATAAAAATTGGATATATTTCATATTTCTCTTTGTTTAAATTTTCTAAAACTGATTTTGCTGAAATTTTTGAAATCTCATGCTCAGTTGATATCCCACCATATATAACACCTAATTTTATCATTTTTTCAACTCCTTTTTTAAATTTTCTGCAACTTCAAATAATTTCATACCATTTGAAGCTTTAAACAAAACAATATCACCTTCTTTTAAATTTTCTTTTAAATTACTTAATAACATATTTTTATTACTAAAATATAATATATTTTTTTTATCATATCCACGTTTTATTGCTTCATCTGCAATATATTTTGAATTTTCTCCTATTAAAAATAATTTATCTATATTATTTTTATAAATTTCAATTCCAACATCTCTATGTAATTTTTCTGAAAATTCACCTAATTCAAACATATCGCCTAAAACTGCTATTTTTCTCTTTCCTCTCATATTTTTTAAACTTAAAATCGATGCTTTCATTGATTCATAACTTGCATTATAACTATCATTTATTATAATTATATTATTTTTTAAATGATTTATTTCCATCCTTTTAGATGTTAATTTAAAACTTTTAATTCCATTTATTATTTGTTCATTATTTAAATCTAATAATTTTCCAACTGCTACTCCACACAATGCATTTAATATAAAATGTTCTCCCCCTACAGGAACAGAAATATTAATTTTTTCATTTTTATAATTACAAATAAAATTACTTATATTTTCATCTAGTTCAATATCTTCTGCCTTAAATTCACTTTCATTATTTATACCAAATGTATGTATTTCTATTTTTTCTTTATTTTCTAAATTCCATTTATTTAATAAATCATTATCATTATTTATAATTAATAATTTATTTTCCATTCCATTTATAATCTCTAATTTTGCTTTTAATATATTTTCGCGTGATCCTAAATTTCCTATATGAGATGTTCCTATATTTGTAATTACTGAAATATCAGGTTTAGCAATTTTAGTTAAAAAATCTATTTCTCCTAAATGGTTCATTCCCATTTCAATAACTGCTACTTCTTCATCTTTTAATCTCAAAATTGTAAGAGGAAGTCCTATATTATTATTATTATTTCCTTCAGTTTTTAATGTTTTATATTTTTGTGAAACTATATTTGCAATCATATCTTTTGTACTCGTTTTTCCTACGCTTCCTGTAATTCCAACTACTTTCAATTTTCCTTTATACATTTCTCTTTTATAACTCGCCATTTGTGCTAAAGCTGTTATTGTATCTTCAACTTGAATTATACATTTATTTTGCATATCATATTTTTTTACTTCTTTATTATTTAAAATAATTTTATTTATTATTACTACATCTGCACCTTTATTAAAAGCTTCTTCCCAAAATAAATTTCCATCAAATTTGTCGCCTTTTATTCCAATATAAGTATCTCCTTTTTTTATAGTTCTAGTATCTTTAGAAAAATTTTTGCATTCTTTTAATTTATCTCCTATTATTAAATCTCCCTTTGTACATTTTAATATATCTTCTATTTTCAATTCCATTTAATATCCTCCTCTTTCTTTTTTATTATATTATTAAAGTCCAAAAAAAACAACACTTTGCATAAAAAGAACAAAAAGGACAGGGTCTTCCTTGTACAATGTACAAGAAAGACCCTGTCCCTTTTGTTCAATTATTATTTCTGAACACTCCTATTAGCTATTTCTATAGCTTTAGTTACTATATTTCCGCAAGTTTTAGAAGATACGTTTTCCCATCCTCCGTCTT
The DNA here is from genome assembly GCA_944386695.1 of uncultured Clostridia bacterium. Classification (GTDB taxonomy): domain Bacteria; phylum Bacillota; class Clostridia; order TANB77; family CAG-508; genus CAG-269. The sequence continues at coordinate 11,092 of CALXCB010000027.1, forward strand.
TTTTTACTTGATCATACACTCCTAATTCTTTTGCTATTTCTTCTTTTAAATTTTCAGACATTAACTTACTATTTTTAGACATTTTAATCCCCCTTTATAGAAAGTATAAATTATATAACACTTTCTATAAATTTATTATTATCATTTTTTTCATTAATATTAATATAATTTTTGGAGGCAGAGGAAAAAAATATATTTTTTAAATCTATTTTTTTCTATTTTCTAAGTTCCAAAAATTATTTACATAGTAAGTGTTCCATTTGGAGTATTATAAACTACCAATATATCTTCTTCCTCACCAGTTTCAGCATTTATATATACTAGAAATTCTGAGTCATCAACTTTTCCTTTAAATTCATAACATAATATTTCTGTTTGATATTCAGTTGGAATAATCGCTAAATTTTCACTTTGTATATTTAAATCTTTATTTAAATGCTGTTTTGCTTCTTCGATAGATATCAAATTAGTAGATATATCTCTTTCTGTATGATTATTTAAATATCCACTAGTCTCAATTCCTAATATTTCACCATTATCTAATGCTACTTTTACTTTTATTAAATCCGGATATATTACAACATCATCTTGTGAATAAGCATAATTAATTGTAACTATTCCATTTTCATTTAAATAGTATGTTTCTTTCATATTACTAAATCCTTCATTATTTAAAAAGTCTATTGCTTTTTTATTTGCTTGTTCATAACTTATTTTTTCTTCATTAATATCCCTATTGCAGTTAGCATATACAACATGTCCACCTTTTTTAGAAATTGCTATTGAAATATTTTCTTCATTATAAGTTTTTACAGAAAAATTATATGCTTGTAATTCAGAATTTTCAGACAAGCCTTGACTTGTGATTTCTTTTATACTTTCTTCACCCAAAAATTCTTTTACTTTATTTTGAGCTTCATCTTCTGAAATATCGTCTCCCGTAAGTCCTTTTGGTGTACTTGACGTCAAATGCTCTGAATAAGCACCATCATAGATCAACCCTGAATATTCATGAAAATTTTCTTCTAATGAACTAAATATATCTGGCTCAGAACTTACGGCTTGAGCAAATTCTTCTTTCTGATTTGTCGCTAAATCACTCCATGTTGTTGCTCCATTTTGTAAATCAAGTGCTAGTTGATTTAAAACATTTTCTAATTCAATACTATAATTATGAAGTTCTTCTAAGTTTTTTAACTCTTCATCATTTAAATCTTCACCTTTAATATTTTTTCTAGATAGTGTATAACTGTAATCACTAACTTGATTTAAAAATTTTTCAGTGTTCTCCAATTCCTGACTTTCAATGGGTAATCTTGATAAATAAGTTTGTGCTAAATTTGCTTCTCTCCATAAATAAGTTAATGTTTCTGCTCCATGTGTATTACTTGTAGAAATAGTTGATTTTGCAAGATATGTTTCAACATTTTGAACATAATTTACCAGCTCATAAAAACTATTATTATATAAATTTTCACTTACAAGTTTAGCTTCACTATTTTTTTTATACAAAAAATAACTTAAAATTCCAATGGCTATAATCAAAATCGCTATTATAATCCAAACTATAATTTTTTTATTTTTTTTCATACATACTCTCCTTCTTTTCTTATTTTGTATTAAATGTAAAAAATTATTCCATTTTTTTAATTTTTATGATAAAATGTATATCAATTGAAAGGGAATGATTAATTTTATGAAAAGAATAATGATATCTTATGCATCTTATGGTGGAGGACATCTCTCTGCCGCAAAAAATTTAAAAGAGTATATTGAAGAAAATTTTCCTGATTATGATGTTTTTTTATTTGATGGAATGAAATATATAAATCGTGTAATTGATAAAGTATGTGGTTCAACCTATTCAAGAATTACAAAAGATATTCCTTGGTTTTGGGGAAAAATATATTATCATACACAAGAACCAATTTTTGAAAAAATAATCGATTTATCTAATAAAATATTATCTTACAAATTAGGAAAATTATTAAAAGAAATACAACCTGATATTATAATATCAACTCATTTTTTTGTTGGCCATATGTGTTCAATTTTAAAACGCAAAGGTAAAATTAACGCCAAACTTGCTACAGTAATTACGGACTATGGTGATGATCCATATAATGAATGGATATATAACCATGAATATATAGACTATTTTTTTGTAGCTCATTATAAAATAAAAAATAAATTAATTGAAAAAGGAGTAAGTGAAAATAAAATATTTGATACAGGAATTCCTATTTCAAAAAAATTTTTAGTACAATATAATAGATCTGAAATATTTAATGATTTAAATTTAAATGAAAATAAAAAAACCGTTTTGTTTTTTGGTGGTGGAGAATTAGGTTTGGGAAAATCTAAAACGTTAAAAATATTTGAGTATTTGGTAAAAGATTTTCCAGATATTCAGATAATTGCAATTAGTGGTAAAAATGAAACTCTAGAAAATAACTTTGAAAAAATTGTAAATGAAAATAATAGAAATCAAAATGTAAAAATTTTAGGATTTACAGATAAAGTAGCAGAGCTTATGTCTATATCTGATTTAGTCATAACAAAACCTGGTGGACTAACGTCAACTGAAGCACTTGTATCTAATTTACCCATACTTGCAATAAACCCAATTCCTCGGCCAAGAAGAAGAAAATGCAAACTTCTTAGAGCAAACAGGAAGTGCAATCTGTATAAAAAAATCAGATGATATTGATATGATTTTAAATAATTTATTAAATAATAATGATCAATTATTGAAAATGAAAAAAAATATATCTAAAATTGCGAAACCAAATTCTACAGAAAATATTTGTAAAATCTTATTAGAATGAACAATTGGGAACCATTAGGACCGGTCCTAATGGTTCCCTAAATCTCTCTTCTTCCTTCTAAAGCTTTGGTTAAAGTTACTTCATCTGTATATTCTAAATCTCCACCAACAGGTATTCCATGAGCAATTCTAGATACTTTGATCCCTAGGGGTTTAATAAGTTTAGATAAATACATAGCTGTAGCTTCACCTTCAACTCTTGGATTTGTAGCAAGAATCACTTCTTTAACTTCTCCGACCAACAAGTCTCGCTAATAGTTCTTTTATTTTAATATCATCAGGTCCTATACCGTTCATTGGTGAAATAGAACCGTGTAAAACATGATATACCCCTTTAAATTCGTGTGTTCTCTCCATAGCTACAACATCCCTTACGTCTTCTACAACACAAATTGAGTCTTTATTTCTTTTAGGATTTGAACATATTGGACAAGGATCTGTATCTGCAATATTAAAACAAGTACTACAATATTTTAAGTTCTTTTTAGCATTTATTATAGAATTCACAAATTCATTTGTTTGTTCTTCATTCCAATCTAAAACATGAAAAGCAAGTCTAGCCGCTGTTTTATGTCCGTATACTTGGAAGTCTTTCAAAGCTTTCTATTAATTTTTCTATCGATGGTGCATATTCTGACATTACTATTTCCTCACTTTTTATTTACTGTCTGATTATTAAATTTTTTCATCTTACATAAATCCTGGTATATTAAATTTACCCATAGCATCACTGCTTGCATCATCTACTTGTCGCAAAGCCTCATTTACACATGTTAAAATCAAATCTTGTAACATCTCTACATCTTCCGGATCTACTACTTCTGGTTTTATTTTTATTGATTTTATTGCTTTTGCTCCACTAACTGTTACTTCTATCGCTCCTCCGCCACTTGAAGCTGTAAACTCTTTTTCCGCAAGTTCTTCTTGTGTTTTTGTTAAATCTGCTTGCATTTTTTTTGCTTCTTTCATTAAATTATTTAAATTCATTCCTCCAAATCCTCCCATACCTCCTGGGAATCCTCCTCTTTTACTCATTTCACATTCTCCTTTCATATTTTATATAATATTAAATGGTAAATCATTATTACCAATAAATCTTTCAAATTCATTTTCTTCACTTTGGATCTCTTGTTTAGTATCCACAAATTTTATCTGCATTTCTTTTCCACAGGCCAAATGAATTGTATCTTTTAGATCTTGTTTTACATCTGGCATTGACAAATACTTTTTAGCTGTTTCATTAAAACCTTTTGGAAATTCAATCTCTAATGTCATATCATTTAATTCTCTGGCTACAGTTCCTTCTAAATTCATATACATAAACATTTTTCCTTGTTTTCTAAAATCATCCACTATTTTTGGCCAGTAATCTTGTGTTTTTCCTTTATATTTTGGTTTTAATTCAACATTGTTCTTCAATTCATTTTTTTTATTATTTAAATTTGATTCTTTTTTTTCTGAATTTTGAACTTTTTCAAAATTACCAGCTCGTAAAAAATTTTCAATTTTTGTTACTCTTCTTTCCAAATCTGAATTTTGCGTATTATTGTTTATATTATTATTTGAGTTATCAGTGCTATTTTCCCAAAGCTGTCTATTACATAATTTTATTAAACCTGTTTGCAAAATAATTAATTTTTGAGTGGATAATCTCATATTGTTTTCTATTTCAGATAAATTACATATTAATTCTATTAATTCTTGCTTAGATATTTTTTCTGAAATTAACTTTATTTTTTCAATCTCTTCATCATTATACATTTCTGTTTTTTTAGTTGATTTATATAAAAGTACATCTTTAATATATTTTATAATTTCCCAAACTAAATTATTTATATCTTTCCCATCATCTATTACTTCTTGAAGAGCTTGTAAAGATGCATCCACATTGCTATCTACAATAGCATTTACTATATTATTTATAAAAATGGTTTTTGGAATTCCTACTAATTCTTTTACTTTATCTTCATCAATTTCACTTGTATTTTCTTGATTACATCTTTCTAAAATTGATAAAGCATCTCTCATTCCACCTTCCGCAAGCACTGCAATCAAATTTAATGCTTCTTTAGTTATTTTTATTTCACTTTCTTTGCATACATACTCTAAATCCTTAACAATATCTTCATTTGATATTCTCTTAAAATCAAATCTTTGGCATCTTGAAAGTATTGTTGCTGGTAATTTTTGTGGCTCTGTTGTAGCTAATATAAATTTTACATGCTCAGGCGGTTCTTCTAATGTCTTTAACAGAGCATTAAAAGCTCCTGTTGATAACATATGAACCTCATCTATAATATATACCCTATATTTAGCTTTAGTAGGTAAGAAATTGACCGCTTCTCTTATACTTCTTACATCTTCAACACTATTATTTGATGCAGCATCCATTTCTATAATATCAGTGAGTGAACCATCTAAAGCTCCTTTACATATTTCACATTCATTACAAGGTTCTCCATCTTTAAGATTTAAACAATTTACTGCCCTAGCTAATATTTTAGCTGTAGTTGTCTTTCCTGTACCTCTACCACCATTAAATAAATATGCATGTCCAACTCTATCTGATATTAGTTGGTTTTTTAACGTTCTTTTTATATGTTCTTGCCCTACAATTTCTGAAAATTTTGTAGGCCTGAATTTTCTATAAAGAGCTGTATACCCCATAATAAAACTCATCTCCCTAAGAAAAAATGGTGTGAAACTAAATTCCTCTATGGAAAGCACTCCACATAAAAGTGCCTACTTATTGCTGCTTCCTTCCGGACCTGACAAGGTTCGTAGTCTTTTATTGGTTGCTCTCCATACAAGAATTTAATCTCATACCATTTGCATTATATAACTTATTTGTCTTTTTGGCAAGTAATTTTAATTAATTTTCTATTCTTTTAAAAATAACATTATCTAAATCTGTAATCTCTTTTCCGAATAGTTCCCTCTTCTACTATATTTTCATTAGGAATTTGTACCACTACATTTTCTGCTTTAAATTTTTTTCCAGAAGTAAGTTCAATGGTTATATCAAAAGAAACCTCTGCTTTTAAACTGTTTTCATCAATATTCATTTTTTTCAATAATTCATTATGGTTTATCTGCTCATCATCATTAGATATGAAGCTTCCAACATTATTATTCGCACACCTAAATCCAATTACTCCACCTTGATTTGATATTTGTAAATTACTCATATCTGTTGATTCCGTACCCTCAAACACTAATTCTGTCACTTCATTTTCTTCTAAATTTTGAAAAAGTGTAGTATCATTTACTGTTGGTTTATAGATTTTTATTTCTCCAACTGTTGGATTTGTAGGTATATTAAAATTATCCAATTTTACAGATGCTATTATTTCTTGCTTATTATATCCCGAATTTTTTTCTATATAAACATAAATATCATTATTTTGATTTACATTAAAATTCCATTTGTTATTTGCATCTTCCACATCTTGTCCTTCAACTGCTGAAACTATGGAAATTTTTGAGAGAGTAAATGGCATATTAGTTTCACCATTGACATCATAATTTAAAATTAACATCATTGCTATAAATATAATTGCAATTATAATTATACAAACAATACAAATATTAAATATCTTTTTACTTAATCTTTGACCTGACATTAATGCACCTCTTTTTGTAGATCATTTTTTATCTGTTTTAATTTTTCTCAGAGCTTTAAAAAAATCTTGTAATATTTTTTTACATTCATTATCTAATATTCCTTTTTCAAATTGAACATTATGGTTGAATTTATAATCTGTAAATAAATTAAGCACAGAACCTACGGCTCCAGTTTTTTCGTCGTTTGATCCAATATAAACTTTTCTTATTCTTGAATTGATTATAGCTCCAGCACACATTGAACATGGCTCTAATGTTACATACATATCACAATCAAGTAAACGCCAAGATTTTAATTTTTTGCTTGCTTTTTGTATAGCTAAAATTTCTGCATGTTTAGTTGTATCAAATGTAGTTTCTTTTTGATTATGTGCTCTAGCAATTATTTTGCCATCTTTTACTATTACAGCACCTACTGGAACTTCTAACTTTTCATACGCTTTTTCTGCCTCTTTTAGAGCTTCTTTCATAAATTTTTCTTGTTCTTGCAAATTTAACTCCTTATTTTCCACCAAATCTTCTATTTCTTCTTTTATATTCTTCGATTGCTTCATCTAAATCTTTTTCTGTGAATTCTGGCCAGTTTTTTTCTACAAAATATAATTCTGAATATGCAGATTGCCATATTAAAAATCCACTCAACCTTAATTCTCCACTAGTTCTAATTATTAAATCTGGATCTGGCATATTCTTTGTGTATAAATTTTCACTTATTAACTCTTCTGTAATATCGTCTTCAGTAATTTCTCCTAATAAAGCTTTATGAGTTATTTTCTTTACGGCTCTTACAATTTCGTCTCTTCCTCCATAGTTAAATGCAATATTGAATGTAAGCCCTGTATTGTTTTTAGTTTTTTCTATTGTTTCATTTAAACTTTTTTGTAAACTTTTATTTAATTTGCTAATATCTCCTAAAATATTAACCTTAATATTTTCGTCATCCATTCCACCTAGAAAATCATCTAAATATTTTTTTAAAAGTTTCATTATAACAGATACTTCATTTTCTGCTCTTTTCCAGTTCTCTGTTGAAAATGCATAAACAGTTAAATATTTTATTCCTATTTTATTTGCATAATGAAGCATTTTATCTAGAGTATCTGCACCTACTTTATGACCTTCACTTGCCATTTTTCCTTTCGATTTTGCCCATCTTCTATTTCCATCCATTATAATTCCTATATGTAATGGCAACCCCTTATTTTCATCTTCCATTAAAAATATTCCTCCCAAATCATCTATTCTTAATTTATTTTTTATACATAGAATTCTTTCATTTGTTATTTTACTATATAATTGGAAATTTAGCAATGCCTTATTTGGCTTTTATCGAAATATTTTAAACCGGTTCTTTTTGGAAGATATCCAAAAGAACCAGTCTTGGTTGGGTTTATTTAGTTTGTGTTACATAATCTTTTTACATATCTCTGCGCCGTTTTAACAAACACCTGTTTTCCACGAGGGTCATAGGCTTTTTGCCTATGGCCAACTTTCGTGTATGCTGATTTCTCTCCCTCCATCTGGTCTTTCTAAAGTGTGCATATTTTTTGTAATCATAATTGCTAGAATCTACCTTCTATTTGATTCTGATTTAGACAGTTATTTTAATTTTTTAATGCAGTAATTGGTACAACATATACTCCATCTGGTCTTTTGTAAGTTGCATTTGAAAGTCCACATATCACACAAAGAACTGATGGCACCTTTCCTTTCTCTTTTTCTATTTCTTCTTTTAATTTTAATAAATTTTTAGCTCCTTCTTCAATTTTATTAGCTCCAAGTTTTATTTCAAATGCACACCATTCTCCATTTTCTAACTCTATAACACTATCTACTTCTCTATTTTGATAATCTTGGTAGTGATAACATTTTGCATTGAAACTATCTGCATATATTTTTAAATCTCTTTCGACCATTGCCTCAAATAAAAAACCAAATGTTTCTAAGTCGTTTATTAATTTATTTTCTTCTTTTATATTTAATAATGCACAAGCTATGGAAGGATCTGCAAAATGTCTTTTTTCTGACTGTTTGACTCTTACTGAAGAACGTATTTTAGTAGAAAATGGTTCATCATTGTCTAATAAATATAATTTATCTAATGCATTTAAATATGATGACAATGTATCTATATCTATGTCTTCATTGTCAATCTCACTTATATCTTTTTTTAATCTCGTATTAGATACAGTTGTACTTTCATTTCTCGCCAAAGATTTTAATAATAATTTTACCTTATGCTTATCCCTATTTATTCCATCTAGTCTGATTAAATCATCATCTATTATTAATTTTATATATTCCTCTATTGCTTCACTAGAATCCTTTGGAGAATAATTTATATTGCCAGGCCAACCTCCTCTAATGATTAATCCTGCAAGATGTCTTAAATCAACATCCCCTGTTAGTCTTGGTTCTAGCTCATTATTACATAATTCTTTAAGTGATATATCTCCAGTAGAATCACCAGATTCGAATAAGCTCATAGTCCTTAAATGTATTTTACCAAATCGTCCTGCGCCACTATGTGATATTCCTTTTCTATTAGGTGTGGAAGACCCTGTTAAAATATATTGTCCTTTCAATCCTGTTCTATCAACGTCTGCACGAATTTCATCCCATAAATTTGTAGCTTCTTGCCATTCATCAATTAATTTTGGCTTTTCACCTTGTAAGATTAATGAAGGCGATATTTTAGCAAGTTCTACATTATTGGATAATTCTCCTGTTGTTTTATGCAAGAGAACCTCACTATTAGAATGATAACGCCCAGCCCATGTTTTACCACAATATTTTGGTCCTTCAATACTAATAGCTCCAAATAATTTTAAGTAATGTTCTATCTTATCATCTACAATTCTTCTTTTATAGTTTTTTATTTCCATATTATTTTACACCTCTTACTTTACTAAAAAAATTATATATTTTTTTAGTAACTTTCTATTTAATAATTGATTTCATTATTATAATTTTATATCATTCAGTGACTTTTGTCAATTTCATTCCACTATATTTTCAATTTTTGTTCCGTGATATTTTCGATTTTTATCCCATTATTTTTTATTATATATTTATATTATTTTTCTCTTATTTTATCTACATTATATCCATTATCAAATATATCTTTATATTGTTTTTCAAGTGCAAAATTTATTTCTACTATATTTTTATAATTATTTCGTGCAAAATTTCTATTGCATCTGTTTTTCCTATTTGTCTAGCACCTTTTACTATTAAGAGCATTTTACCTTTATCATTTTTCCAATCTATTAAATATTGATCAATTTTTCTTCTTAAACGACTCATACTATCACCTCTAAATATATTTTATCACAAAATTCCAGGCATATTTCTTATTATAAAAAAATAGTCTATACCATCAAAAAGAATAGACTATTTTCTCAATTATTTTAATTAATCATCTTCTAATAACCAATCTACTATATTTTTGTGTATAATTCCATTTTGTGAAAAATTCGTTTTATCTAAAGAAATTACATATTTAGGATAATTATCTTCTATTTTTTTTAATGCTCCAAATTCTCGTTCTTCTAC
>CALXCB010000028.1 GCA_944386695.1 uncultured Clostridia bacterium
ATTGAAATTCAAATAAGAACAATGGCAATGGACTTTTGGGCAACAACAGAACATAAAATTAAATATAAAGCAAAAAATGAATTAAGTAAAATAGACTCTAAAAGAATGGTTCAATATGCCAAAATTCTAAATAAAATAGACGAAAAAGTTACAAAAATAAATGCTAAATATATAAATTAATAAAAAGAAGTTTGAAATGAATCCAAATTTATTAGACAAAATAGGTTTAGTAAAGAGGGTTCATTTTTATGGCAAAATATTAAAAATGTGGTAAAAATGAAAATATTATCCTGCAAAAAGTGGCAAAAAATCATAAATTAACCCTGCAAAAAGTGGCAAAAATTATTGACTATTTTTTGAAATCGTGCTAAAATCTTAAAAAATGGAGGAAAAATCATGCAAAGATTATTTGAAAAAAAGTTATTAGATTGGAAACAATCAGGAATGAAGAAACCACTAATGGTTGTAGGTGCAAGACAAATTGGTAAAACATATATTATAGAAAAATTTGCTAAAGAAAATTTTGAACAATACTTATATTTTAATTTAGAAAAAGAATCAGAGATAAGAGGTATTTTTGAAAAAACGATTAATGATACAAAAATAATAGAAGAATTAGAATTATATTTAGGAAAGAAGATTGATATAGAAAAAACAATTTTATTTTTTGATGAAGTTCAAGTAAGTGAAAATTTTATAGTTTCATTAAAATATTTTAATGAGTCTGACAAAGCCTATAAGATAGTCTGTGCAGGTAGTTTATTAGGAGTAAAAATCAATCGATTTAAAAGTTCATTTCCTGTTGGTAAAATAAGAATGGAGTTTATGTATCCGATGAACTTTGAAGAATTTTTAATTGCAACGGGAAAAGAAATGTTAAAAGAGAAAATCGAAGAATGTTATAAAACAATGACTCCTATGCCCGAATTTGCTCATGAACAAGCTATTGGATTATACAAAAAATACTTGTGTGTAGGAGGAATGCCTGAAGCAGTAAATGATTTTATAGAAAATGATTTAGATATACTAAAATTCGATTCTCATATTATTTCAGATATAAAAGATATGTATATAGCTGATATGCAAAAACATGTTAGAAATAGTTTAGAAACAGTAAAAATTGAAAAAGTATATAAAAATATTCCTAGTCAACTAGCTAAAGATAATAAAAGTTTTCAATATAATTTTATAGAAGAAACAGGAAGAAAGAGAAAATATGAAAGCTCAATAGACTGGTTAGTGGCATCTAAAATGGTTTTAATAAATTACAATTCAAAAAGAATGGAAATACCTTTAAAAGTATATATAGATGAAAATAAATTTAAATTATATTTAAGTGATGTAGGAATACTAACTAATATGAGTGAAATAAAGTTTCCAGATATAATACAAGATAAAACATTTATTTATAAAGGAGCTATTACAGAAAATTATATTGCACAAGAGTTAACCTCTAAAGGAGAATCATTATATTATTGGACTTCTAACAGAAGTGCAGAAATAGATTTTGTTTTATATAGTGAAAAAGATGGAATTATTCCTATAGAAGTTAAAAGTGGCAACAATGTAAGATCAGTAAGTTTAAATATGTATATTGATGAGTATAAACCTAAATATGCTATAAGATTTTCAACTAGAAATTTTGGATTTGAAAATAATATAAAGGCTATTCCTTTGTATGCCGCATTTTGCGTAAAATAAAATATTATAATATCAAATAACACTATCTTAAAAGAAGATAGTGTTATATTGGCTTAATTATTAAAATTTTGTTTAACAGTACTAATTTTTGCTTGATCTGCTATTTCTGTTTTATACCATCCTTTTTCAGCCATCAAATTATAAATTTTATTTTGAATATCTAAAGAAGTATTTAAAGCTTCTTTAAAAGCATTATGAACTTCTGCAGTTGTTGCTTCTATTGTACCATGTAAATATAAATCACAAACACCTTTTATATTCAACAATTCATTTTCCATTAACTCTTTATCTTCCATCATTAACCTCCTTCTTATAATAAATTTAAAAAATTATCAAATAATTCTGTATGCTTTTCTTCTAATTCTTTCACATAAGAAGAAAGCGTTATGTCTGTTAATTTAGAAGATGTTTTTTTAGAGCATGTTTTCATAATATTTTCATGAGCTAAAGCATCTTCAACATATAAAAGCTCTTTGCTTGTCATAATAAATCACCACCTTAAAATAATATTCACCAAAATAGAAATTTTTATACATTATCATGTATTGAAATAATTTTTTCAATATGATACAATTTAGCTTAAATAGTAAAAGAGAGGATTTCTATAATATGGATAAAAATTATGAATTAAATAAAGTAGAAAAAATCACATCAATAAAAGAAATGCTAGAATTAGCTGTTAAAGAAGCAGGAGATGATATTGCTTTTGAATATAAAGATGAAAATCAAAAAATTATCAAAGTGACATACAAAGAATTTGTAAGAGATACAGAAGAATTAGGAACTGCACTTTCAAGTATTGGAATGGCAGATAGACATGTAGCTATAATAGGAGAAAATAGTTATAAATGGCTTACTGTCTATTTAACAATGCTTAAAAGCACAGGAGTATTTGTACCAATAGATAGAGAACTTACATTGCAAGAATTAATAAATGTTTTAAAACATAGTGATAGTGAAGTTCTATTTTATTCAGAAAAATATGAAAAATGGATACCAGAGATAAAAAAATCAATTCCAAACATAAAATTTTTTATAGGATTAAACAAAAACGAAACGAGTGAGAACATATTAAGTTATGACATTTTAAAAAATACTGGAAAAACAGTATTAGATCAAGGAAGTGAAATTTATACTTCATTATCAGATGACGAAAATAATTTGAAATTACTAGTATATACTTCTGGAACCACAGGAGATCCAAAGGGGGTCATGCTTACAGAACATAATTTAATAAGTGTAATATATTATGGTTTGCAAGTTGCTGATATTGGAAAAAAATGTTTATCTGTTTTACCATATCATCACACATATGAAGCAGTAGCAGGAATATTAGTAGCACTTCATAAACATGCATGTGTATGTATAAATGATAGTTTAAAAAATGTACTTAAAAATTTACAATTATTTAAACCAGATTTTATATATTTAGTTCCAGCATTTACAGAAGTGTTTTATAAGAATATATGGACAAATGCAGAGAAAACAGGTAAAGCAAAAGCTCTTAAAAAATTAATAACAGTAAGTAATGGATTAAGAAAAACAGGTATTGATCTTAGAAATAAATTATTTAAATCTATCCATGAAGCTTTTGGAGGAAATTTAAAAGAAATTGTATGTGGAGGAGCACCTATCAAACCAGAGATAGGAAAATTTTTTAATGATATAGGAATTACTTTAATTAATGGATATGGTATAACAGAATGCTCTCCATTAGTAAGTGTAAATAGATTAAAATTTAATGATAGTTCAACTGTTGGAGTGGTTTTACCTTGTTGCCAAATAAAATTTGAAAATGTAAATGAAGATGGAAATGGGGAAATTTGTGTTAAAGGTGACATTGTAATGAAAGGCTATTATAAAGATAAAGAGAAGACAGATAAAGTTTTAAAAGATGGTTGGTTTAATACTGAAGATTATGGATATATGAATGATAAACATCAGCTTATAATTACTGGCAGAAAAAAGAATATGATAGTACTAGATAATGGGAAAAACGTTTATCCAGAAGAGATTGAAAATTATATACTAAATATACCATATATTAAAGAAGTAATTGTAAAAGGAGTGAAGAGCCCAGAAGGACAAGAAGTAGCTCTTTGTGCAGAAGTTTTTTTAGAACAGGAAAATGAAATCGAAGCCCAAAATATAGAGAAAAAACTAAAGAAAGATATTGCAGAGGTATGTAAAGAATTACCAATATATAAAAAAATAAGTAAAATTGAAATCAGAGAAAAAGAATTTGAAAAAACAACTACTAATAAAATAAAAAGATGAAATAGGAGGAAAAGTAATTTGGAGCTTTCAGGAGAAGTGCTTGGAATAATATATCAAAATGAATTAAATAGTTATACAATTGCTGAAATGTATGCAGATGAACTTGAAAGAGTAGAAACTATAGTAGGTTATTTACCTTTTATTACTGAAGGTGACAATATAAAAGTAATTGGGAAATTTGTAGAACATAAAGATTATGGAGAGCAATTTAAAGTAGATTATTTTGAAAAAATAATGCCAAAAACATTAGATGCATTAGAGAGATATCTTGCAAATGGAACAATAAAAGGAGTTGGTAAAGCAACTGCTAGGAAGATAGTAGCAGAATTTGGAGAAACTACCATCGATATTATAAGAAATGATCCTATTAAACTTGCTAGGATAAGGGGCATAACTACAGATAGAGCTTTTGAAATTTCAGAAAGTTTTATAGAAAGCTGGGAAGTATGGCAAATTGTTAGATTTTTAGAAAAATTTAATATAGGAATAGAAAATTCAAAAAGAATTTTTGACAAATTAGGAGTAACTGCAATAAATCAAATTGAGGAAGACCCTTATATTTTAATTGATTTAGCAAGAGGAGTAGATTTTAGGCAAATAGACAAAATGGCATTAGATTTAGGAATTGATAAGTCAAATTTAAAAAGAATTAAAAGTGGTATAAAATATGCTTTAATACAAACCACATATAAAGGAAATTCATGTATAATATTACAAAACTTAGAACAATATGTTATAAATTTATTAAATGTATCATTAGAAGAAGTAGAAGAAGGAATAATAAATTTAAAAGCAAAAGGCGAAATTGTGATAGAAGAAAGAGATGATGATACAGAATGGGTGTATCTAGAAAGCTTTTATAATACAGAACAAGCAATAGTTAATAGATTAATGAAATTAACTACAGCTCAAAACTCTAAAGAAATAAAAGATGTACAAAAAGAAATAAATAAATTTGAAAAATTAAATAACATAACTCTTTCAGAAAAACAAAAAGAAGCAATAACCTTAATAAATGAGCAAAATGTTGTGGTAATAACAGGAGGACCAGGAACAGGAAAAACCACTATAATTAAAGCAATTATCGAAATCTATAATAAAAAGAAAGATAAAGTAGTACTAGCAGCACCAACTGGTAGAGCTGCAAAAAGAATGACAGAGGTAACAGGTAGTGAATCTAGCACTTTACATAGACTTTTAGAAATAGGAAAAATAGATGAAGATGGTTTATATAAAAAAGTACAAGATTACCAAGGAACTCCGATAGATGGTGATGTTGTTATTATAGATGAAATGTCAATGGTAGATATGTTTTTAATGAATTGTCTTTTGCAAAGCATATATCAGGGAACTAAACTAATTTTAGTAGGGGATAGTGATCAACTACCATCTGTAGGACCTGGCAGTGTTTTAGAAGATATTATAAAATCAGATAAAATAATAACTGTACATTTAGATAAAATTTTTAGACAAGCTGCTAAAAGTAAAATAATTGTAAATGCTCATAGAGTGAATGAAGGAAAATTTTTTATTCCAAAATCTGAAATGCCAAGTGATTCTAAACAAGATTTTTTCTTTATAAATGAATTTAATCAAGAAAAAATATTAAAACAAGTAATTTCTTTATGTACAGGGAGGTTAAAAAATTTTGGAGATTATGACTTTTTTGAAAATATTCAGATACTTACACCAACTAAAAAAGGAATGCTCGGAACAAAAGAACTTAATAAATTTCTTCAACAGGCTTTGAATCCACATGATAGCAATAAGAAAGAAAGAACCTCACAAGGGGCAGTCTTTCGTGTTGGTGACAGAATAATGCAAATAAAAAATAATTATGATATTTATTGGGAAAAATCTTCTTCTAAAGAGCCAGGAACAGGAGTTTTTAATGGAGAATTTGGAACAATTATAGATATTAATGATAAAGATAAAAATGTAGAAATAAAATTTGATGATGATAAAATCGCATTGTACGAATTCTCGGATTTAGATCAAATAGAGCATAGCTATAGTATAACTATACATAAGGCTCAGCGGTAGTGAATTTGATGTAGTAATAATGTGCTTACCAAAAGCAGCACCTATGTTACTGACTAGAAATTTACTGTATACTGGAATAACTAGAGCAAAAGAATTGCTAATTGTTATTGGGGGGGCAAATACAGTTAATTATATGATACAAAATTTAGATAGTGAAAAAAGAAATACTGGATTAAAATATAAACTGGAAAATATGTGAAAATAGCCTCTTGACAATGTCAAAATAAATGGGTATAATAAATATGTTAGAGGATATTTTATTATTCTAAAATAAAGGAGAAAAATATGTTATCAAAAATATGGAAAAAAGTTTGTATATTTATATTGATAGTAGCATGTCTTTTTAACATAGTTTTAAAATTGGTAGGAAGAGTATCTTTTAATAAAGAAGCACTATCATCAGCAAGATATATGGTTGAACAATATGAATATGAACGAGATGAAGAAAATGTAATAAAATAAGACTTGCTTTTTTTTGTTAAATATGATAATATAGTATGCGATTATTTTATTGTGTGAAGATAGATTACACTAAAAGTATAGAAAAAGAGGTGAAAATAAATGAAAACAGAAATACAACCTGCATATGCAGAAACAACAATAACATGTGCTTGCGGAAATGTTATGAAAGTAGGTTCAACAAAAAAAGATTTAAAAGTTGATATATGCTCAAAATGTCATCCTTTCTGGACAGGAAACTTAATGAGACGTGATACAGCAGGAAGCAGGGCAGATAGATTCAAGAAAAAATATGGACTTGCATAATAGTAAAAAAATGAGTAGCAATAAGCTACTTTATTTTTTTGTGGCTATTCGATATCGTTAGAGTTAGCACTGTATTAAACCTTCAGCAATTCTGTTAAAGTAAAATGAAATATATAATTTTTGTGATTTATATTGATAAAAAAAAATAAATTTGGTATACTTGTAAAAAACAAAAAAAGAAGAAGGTAAATAAATGGGCAAAAAAAGTATAGCAAAAAATTATTTATATAATTTAACTTATCAAATATTAACTTTAATTTTACCACTCATAACAGCATCATATTTAGCAAGAGTACTTGGTGCAGAAGGAAATGGAATTTATATTTATACATATACAATAGTAAATTATTTTGTTTTATTTGGATCTCTTGGAATATCTATATATGGGCAAAGAGAAATTGCTTATGCACAAGATAATAAATCCAAAATGAAAAAAACATTTATAGAACTAGTATCATTTAGGTTTATTACTATTGGGATAGCAACAATTATCTATTATTTTGCATTTATGAGGCAAGGTCAGTATAGTCAATATTATAGAATTTTATTGTTTGAATTAATTGCAGCAGCATTCGATATAAGTTGGTTTTTTCAGGGAATAGAGGATTTTAAAAAAACAGTTTTAAGAAATATAGTTGTGAGATTAGCTAGTGTTAGTTTAATATTTATTTTAGTAAAAGAGCAATCAGATTTAGATAAATATCTTGCAATCTATGCTTTAGCTAATTTAATAGGTAATATATCATTATGGCTTTACTTGCCAAAATATTTTAAGGGCATAAAAATAAAAAATATAGATATAATAAAGCAAATTCCAGCAATAACTTTACTTTTTGTACCACAAATTGCAAATAAAGTTTATAATATGTTAGATACAACAATGCTAGGAAAGATGATAGCCGATAAATCTGAGGCAGGCTATTATGAGCAAAGCCAAAAAATTATAAGAGTATTATTAACATTGGTTACATCATTAGGAACAGTAATGGTACCAAGAATGGCGAATATGTTTGCTAATGGTGAAACAAAAAAAATAAACGAATACATGAAAAAATCATTTAATTTTACATATTTACTTAGTTTTCCAATAATGTTTGGATTAATTTCGATATCAAAAAACTTTGTTCCATGGTTTTTTGGACCAGGATATACCAAAGTAATTATATTAATGGATATTATTACACCAATTATTTTATTTATGGGAATAGCCAATATTATGGGAACACAGTATTTACTTCCAACCAAAAGACAAAAAGAATACACTATTTCTGTACTTGTAGGTGTTATAGTAAATTTTATTCTAAATTATATAATGATAAGTTTATGGAAAAGTATAGGAGCCTGTATTGCAACTGTTATATCACAACTTGCAGTAGATATAATGCAATTCTATTATATTAGGAAAGAAATAAATATAAAAAATATGATTAAGTTATCTTATAAATATCTATTTTCAGGAATAATAATGTTTATTTGTTGTATGTTAGTACAATTTGTATTATCTGGATTTATTTGTATGGTTGTACAAATATGTGTAGGGGTAATAGTATATTTTGGAATGCTTATTTATTTTAAAGATGAATTTGTATTTTTATTAATTAAAAAGATAAGAGAAAAAGTTATGCTTGTTTTAAACAGATAATAACAAAAAGAAAGGAAATATAAAATGTATTTAATAGCCGGTCTTGGTAATCCAGAACCAGAGTATAGCTATACTCGTCATAATATGGGTTTTGATGTTATTAATAAATTATCCGAAAAATATGAAATAGAAGTAAAAAAAAATGGATTTGAATCATTATATGGAAATGGAATGATTGGTGGAGAAAAAGTCATACTTTGTAAACCACAAACGTTTATGAATTTAAGTGGAAATGCTATAATTAAATTTGTAAATTACTATAAAATAGATTTAAGCAAATTAATTGTAATTTATGATGATATAGATATAGAGCCTGGGGTTGTTAAAGTAAGAAAAAAAGGAGGAGCTGGAACTCATAATGGAATGAAATCAGTTATATCAAATTTAAATTCCTCTGAATTTCCACATGTTAGAATAGGAACAGGTTCTCCTATAAATAAATCTGATTTGATTGAATATGTTATAGGAAAATTATCAAAAGATGAATACAATAATTTGTGTAAAGGTATAGATATAGGAGCAGAGGCTGTAGAAGCAATAATAGAAAAAGGTATTGATAATGCTATGAATATTATTAATGCCAAAACTTAAAAATGAGAGGTAAGACAATGATAGAACTAATAATAAATAAAGAAAAATCTTTAGAAAATATTCTTTTAGCAGAAAATGGTAAGTTACTAGAAGCATATACAAGTGATGAGGAAGATAAAAAAAGAAGATTAGAAGGTAATATATATGTAGGATTTGTTGGAGATATAATAAAAGGAATGCAGTCAGCTTTTGTAGATCTTTCACTTGAAAGAAAGGGGTTTATACATTTAAAAGATGCAATCCCACAAGTAGATGAAACAAAAGAACAAATTGATAGATCTCTCGATATAAGGCAAATTTTAAAGCCAAAACAAAAACTTTTGATACAGGTAAAAAAAGACAGTGACGATAAAAAAGGAGCAAGAGTATCAACACACATTAGTATACCGGGAAGATTTATTGTACTTATGCCAAATACAGGTTTTATTACAATTTCAAAGAAAATAGAAGATGAAAACAAAAAGAAAAATTTAATAAAATCAGTAAAAGGAATACTTCCTGATGGATTTGGAGCTGTAATAAGAACATCAGCTGAAAAAGCTTCAATAGAAGAAATAAAAAATGACACAACAAAATTACTAAATACATGGAAAACAATAGAAGAAAAATTCAAAAGAACAAATGAACCAAAATTATTATGGGAAAGTGAAAACATAGCAGAAAAAATTATTACAGATCTAAGCACAAAAAATTTGGGGAAAATTATAACAAATAGTGAAGAAGAATATGATAGATTTAAAAAAATTCTTAAATCTGATAATAGCAAGATAGCCATATCTCTTGAACAAGGAAAATCATTACTCGAAAAATATGATTTTAATCAGCAACTAGAAAAGTTACAAAATAGAAAAGTCTGGCTAAATTGTGGTGGCTTTATAACAATAGATAAAACAGAAGCATTGACAGCTATAGATGTAAATACAGGAAAGTTTACTGGAAAAAAAGATTTAGAGACAACTATTTTTAAGGTGAATCAAGAGGCAACCATAGAAATAGCTAAGCAATTACGACTTAGAGATATTGGTGGCATTATTATAATTGATTATATTGATATGCAAAATAAAGAAAACAAAGAAAAGATCGAACAACTTTTAAAAGAAGAATTAAAATCAGATAGAGCTAAAACCCAAGTAGAAGGTTTTACAAAATTAAATTTAATGGAACTTACAAGAAAACATATATGTAGTCATTTAAATACTATATAAGCACAGTTTGAACCGGTTCTTTTTGGACATTGTACAATTGGGACCAGGTCTTTTTTATGTAAATATCAAAAAATGATTCATAATAACAATTGTGATTTACTGTAATTTGTCGTTTTTTGTCGAGCGATTTTTCTTGCATTTTTTATATTTTAATAGTATAATATTTCTGCGATGTGGAAATTTATTTCTTTTTAAGATTTGTAGTTTATTTGTTAATTCCAATATTTTATTTGTATCTGAAAAATATCTATTTAATTTTTCATTAATTTATTATACAAATTTCTGGAAATTATAACTATATTAATTAAAAACAAAAAAAGCATTGCAAAAAATACAAGAAATATGTATAATAGGAGGTGAGAAAAATACCGGAGAAATTATTAGAGCTAAAAAACGATTTAGTATTTCAAAAATTATTTGGAAAACCTAAGAATAGTAAAATCACAAGTCACTTTTTATCTTTAATTCTAGAAAAAGAAATTTATAATATTGATTTAGATGTAAATAAAAGAATGCTAAGGAGTAGGAAAACATCTAAAACTGGGAGATTAGACATTAGAGCTAAATTTAATAATGGTGAAGATTGTAATATTGAGCTTCAAGTTTTACCATATGATTTTATGCCTGCACGTATGCTGGAATATTGGAGTGGCATGTATGACAATAAAATAAATAGTGGTGAAGGATATGAAGTGCTAAAGCCTTCAATTTCTATATTAATTACAGGTTATAAAATGAAGGAAACTAAAAATATATCTAAATATCATACTATATGGAATTTACGAGAAAAAGATTTTTCAAATATAATACTTACAGATCATATAGAAATGCATATTTTAGAAATACCTAAAATAACAAATAATGAAATATTAAACGATGAGTTAGTTCAATGGTTAAAGTTTATTGAAAATCCGGCTGATAAGGAGGTTCAAAAATTTATGAAAGAGAATAAATATTTAAAACAAGCTAGGGAAGAACTAGCAAATCTAAGTAATGATCCAGATTTTGAACTACTTGTAGAATCTCGTGCTGGAATGCTTAGAGACATTGAATCTATGAAAAATTATGGTTATAAATCAGGAATGGAAGAAGGTAAAAAAGAAGGTAAAAAAGAAGGTAGAAAAGAAGGCAGAAAAGAAGGTAAAAAAGAAGGCAAAGAAGAAGGTAGAAGAGAAGGTAGAAGAGAAGGCAGAAGAGAAGGCATTATAGAAGTAGCTCAAAAAATGAAAAAGAAAAATATGCCTTTAGAGGATATCATTGAACTAACAGGTTTAACTAAAGAAGAAATAGAAATTTTATGATGAACCATTGTGACCGGTTCTTTTGACTCCAAGAGCTAAAAAGAACTGGTCTTCGTGGTGCTGCTAATTAATTATAGCTTTCAATATATAATGCTTTAGCGATAAAAGGTATAACTTCGTCAAAATTATACCAACCAGAGCTTTTACTATCATTTTCAAGCCCGATTAGGATTAGATATGTATACCATTCCATTTCCATCAGTAGCTAATAAAACCATATAGTGAGAAGAAGTCGTCCAACGATTTTCAGAAGGTTTATTCCAAACACAAACTAAAATTGGTCTATTTGTTTGTAAATGTTCAGAGATGGCTTTTTCAGATAAATGAGTATTATCATAATAAAAGTCCGTGTTTTTTATTTCGAATGTCGATGAAAGTTCCTTAGATATTTTACTATAGTCTAAAACTGGATAATATTTATTTCTAAGATCTTCAGGAGAAAAATCCTTATTATATCCACTAAGAATTATTGCCATTGAAGTTATACCGCAACCATTTTCAGTCATTGTGCCGCCCCAATAAGTATGTTTAGCCCATGATGACTTTCCGTTTTGTTTATATTCTTTATATATTTTTTTATTATCCTCTATAGTCGTAAATGTAGTAAAATAACCATCTTTATTTTTTACAGTTTCTTGACCAATACCCACATATTCTTTATTTTTATCTTGTTTTATTACTTTATAATTAGAATTGTTTAGAAAACCAAAAATATCTGAGAAGAATGTTGCATTAGGGTCACTTAACAAGTTTCTTAAATATATAATCAAAAATATAATTAATATAAAAAATATTAATTTTCTTTTATTTAATTTCTTTTTTCTATTCTTCATGTGAAAACCTCCTTATAAATGATAGTTTTATTATACTGAAAAACTAATAGAAATACTTTAAGAAAAAATTAATTAAATATTAAGTTTTTCTTATGATATTTACAACTTTAAAGTTGTAATAGTTATTGTAAAAATGTAAATAATATGTTAGAATGATTTCAATATTTTATGTACAATTGGGATCAGATTTTTTTGGTACAATGACAAAAAGAAATGTAACCTAATTGCCAAGAGAGGAGAAAAATAAATGGATATTCTAAAAGTAACAAGTGAGAATTTTGAACAAGAGGTATTAAAAAGTGAAAAAGTAGTATTAGTTGATTTTTATGCGGACTGGTGTGGACCGTGTAAAATGTTATCACCAGTTATGGAAGAAATAGCAAAAGAAAACGAAGATATTAAAGTAGTAAAAATAAATATAGATAACCAAAGAGATTTAGCATTAGATTATGATGTAATGTCAATACCAACAGTAGTAGCAATAAAAAATGGACAAGAAATTGATAGACTTGTAGGATTTGCAGACAAGTCAGAGATTTTAAACTTAATAAAATAAGTGAGAGGTAATATGTATGTTTGATTGTATTATAATAGGAAGTGGGCCTGCAGGGATTACAGCTAGTCTATATATTGTAAGAGCAGGCTATAAAGTTCTAGTTATTTCCAAATCAGAAAGTGCACTAAATAAAGCAGATAAAATAGAAAACTATTATGGATTTAAAGAGCCAATATCAGGAAAAGAATTAATAAAAAATGGTATAGAACAAGCTAAAAGATTAGGTGTTAATATTTTAGAAAAAGAAGTCGTATCAATAAAATTTTCAAATGATAACTTATATGAAGTAATTGTTAATGATCCAAATGTAGAAGAAAAATATATGGCAAAAAATATAATATTAGCAACAGGAGTAAGTAGAAACAAATCTAATATAGAAGGAATAAAAGAATTTGAAGGAAGAGGAATTAGCTATTGTGCAATATGTGATGCTGCTTTTTACAGAGGTAAAAATGTAGCAGTTTTAGGAAACGGCCCATATGCAATACAAGAAATAAATGAATTATTACCTATTGCAGAATCAGTAACACTGCTTACAAATGGTAATAAAGTATTAGATAATATAAGTAAAAATATTATCATGAATAAAAAGAAAATAAAAAAATTTGTAGGTAATAAAAAAATCGAAGAAATACAATTTGGAGATGAAACAACCCAAAAAATAGATGGAGTATTTATAGCAGAAGGAGTAGCAAGTAGTGTTGATTTCGCAAAGAAAATAGGAGCTAGAGTAGAAAAAAATTATATAATAGTAAATGATAAAATGGAAACCAATGTTCCTAATATATATGCTTGTGGAGATTGTACAGGAGGCATCTTGCAAATATCAAAGGCAGTATATCAGGGGACGGTTGCAGGTTTAGAAGTAATTAATAAATTAAAATGCCAGTAGGAACCATTTGGACCGGTTCTTTTTGGTTCTAGCCAAAAAGAACCGGTCTTACTGAGTTCAATCATGGATTATAACATCTAATAGATAAATTAAAAAAATCTTAATAATTTATCTATTTTTTCTTAATAAAATATTTGATATAATAAGAGCTGAAAGGAAGGGAAAGATGTATAATATATTAGTAGTTGATGATGATAAAGAAATAGTAAAAGCGATTGAAATATATTTAGAAAGAGAAAATTACCAAATTTATAAGGCATATGATGGAAATGAAGCCATAAAACAAACTGAAGAAAATGACATACATTTAATAATATTAGATATAATGATGCCAAACAAAGATGGAATAGAAACTTTAGTAGAAATAAGAAAAAGTAAAAATATTCCAATTATATTATTATCTGCTAAGTCAGAAGATATAGATAAAATACATGGGTTAAATGTAGGAGCAGATGATTATGTAACAAAGCCATTTAATCCAGAAGAGTTAATTGCAAGAGTAAATGCCATGATTAGGAGATATACAAATTTTGGAGAAAACAAAGAGAAAAATGGAGTTATAAAAAATGGTGGATTAATAATAGATGATGAATTAAAAAAAGTTACTATAGATGGAAAAAATATAAAATTGACACCAACAGAATATAATATTTTAAAATTTTTAACTGAAAATAAAGGAAAGGTATTTTCAATAGAAGAAATTTATCAAAATGTTTGGAAAGATGAATATTATGCAGCAGATAACGTTATTGCAGTACATATACGACATATTAGAGAAAAGATAGAAATAAATCCAAAAGAGCCTAGATATCTAAAAGTTATTTGGGGTGTTGGATATAAAATAGAAAAATTATAAAAATAATAATTAAAGAGAGGAATTGATCAATGATATGAAAAAAGATTTGATATTAAAAAGTATATGTTATATTTTAATTCCAATTTTTATAATAGCAATTATAATTTCTGTTTGTTCAATAGCTATTCAACATAATGATAATTTTAATGAAGACCAATATTATCGAACAACAGGTTTTGTGGCAGTATATATGAATGATATATCAAATGCATGTGAAGATTTAATATATAATAATGAGCAATATTATAATATAAAAGACGGAGATATAACAATATATTTTACAGGAGTTCAAGAGTATTATAGTAATGTAAAAGACTTTAATTACCTTATTATTTATAAAAATAAAGCTTTAACAAATGTAGAGTTAACTGATAGTACAAAAACAATTGAAGGAATTCAAAAATATATAAATGAAAAAGAACAAGTTAAAAAAGTAAATATAATAAAAGGCAAAATTTCGGCAGATAATGAAATGCTCCAAACGAATGGAATACAGTACTTAGGAAATTTAAAAAATAAATATTATACTATAACAGATACTGAAACTACATCTGAAGAAGTAAATACATCAAATAGAGAATATATCACTACAAGTTATAATGATTTTGAAATATATAGTAGCTATCAAGAAGAATTTAAAGAAAATTCAGAACAATTAATGATATTAGATTTTTTAAATGCTGCTTCTATAATTACAGATAATAGTTATGTAATAATACCAATATGTTCAGTATTAACATTATTAATGATATTATATTTAATTATATATATTGGCAGTGATAAAAAATTAAACGATTTTGATAAAATACCATTTGAAATAATTGGATCAATATCAGTTTTAATATCATTGATACCATTAATAGCAGGTGCAAGTTTTTCAGACTATGATTACAATATGACAATCAGTTTTATATTTACAACATATTTGATCATTTATGTTGTTTTAATGTTTTGTCTAACAACATTAATTAAAAGAATAAAAACAAAAAGTTTTTGGAAGACTACATTAGTAGGAAAGATATATTTTTGGCTAAAAAAAGAATTTAAGAAAATATTTACTACATTAGCATATTCAACAAATATAACTGCAAAAGTTATTGTATATGCTGCAATAATCTTTATTATAGCCTTTTTTATATTAATTATGTTTAGAGACAGTGCTATAATGATATTTTTGGAATTAATATTATTTGGAAATGTATTATACAAAATAATAAAGGTTTTAAAAGATTACTCAAAAATAGAAAATAAGTTAAAAGAAATGACACAAGGAAATAATCAAATCGAGCTAAATACAGAAGAATTTGTACCAGAGTTAAAAAATACAGCAAAATATATTAATCATATATCAGAAGGAGTAGAAAATGCAATTCAAGATAGAATGAAAAGTGAAAGATTAAAAGCAGAATTAATAACTAATGTATCACATGATATAAAAACACCTCTAACATCTATTATAAACTATGTAGACTTATTAAAAAACGAAACAATAGAAAACCAAAAGGCAAAAGAATATATAGAAATTTTAGATAATAAGTCACAAAGACTAAAAAAATTAACAGAAGACTTAATAGAGGCATCAAAAGTTTCAACTGGTAATGTATCTTTAAATATGGAAAAAATAAATATTGTAGAATTAGTAAATCAGGCAGTTGGAGAATTTGAAGATAGGTTCAAAAAACATAATTTAAACACAATAATAAACAGTACAGAAAATGAAATTTATATTATGGCTGACAGTAAATATATGTATAGAGTAATAGAAAATCTATTTAGTAATGTTGCTAAATATGCATTAGAAAATTCAAGAGTGTATATTGATTTGAAAAAGTTTGATAAAAGTGTAAAAGTCGAAATAAAAAATATATCAAAGGAAAAATTAAATATTTCAGCTGATGAATTAATGCAAAGATTCGTTAGAGGAGATAAATCAAGAGCAACTGAGGGAAGCGGATTAGGTATATCAATAGCTCAAAACTTAACAGAATTACAAAATGGAAAATTCAATTTAATATTAGATGGGGATTTATTTAAAATACAAATGGAATTTGAACTTTACAAATAAAAATAAAAGTGATATCATTATTAGGTAAAAATCATTTAATAAAGGAGCAAAAGGGGTGTAAAATAATTACAATTTTTTTACAACCAAATTTGTAAAGGAAGGAATGGGATTAAAAATGGTAAAAATTGCATTTTTTGACACAAAAGATTATGACAGAAAAATATTTGATAAATATAATAAAAAATATAATTATGACATAACTTATTTTGATTCAAAGCTAAATAAAGAAACGGCACCTTTAGCTAATGGTTATGATGCTGTATGCATATTTGTAAATGATATAGCAGACAAGGATACAATAGAAATATTAAAAAATTTAGGAGTAAAACTAATAGTATTGCGTTGTGCAGGATTTAATAATGTTGCTGTAAAAGCATTAGATGATAAAATAAAAGCAGTAAGGGTACCAGCTTATTCACCAAATGCAGTGGCAGAACATGCAACAGCTTTACTTTTAGAAATAGATAGAAAAATATATAAGGCATATCAAAGAACAAAAAAATATAATTTTACATTAAATGGTTTATTAGGATTTGATATTTATGGTAAAACAGTAGGAGTTATTGGGACTGGAAAAATAGGAAAAGTATTTATTAAAATAATGAAAGGATTTGGAGCAAAAGTTATAGCAAATGATGTATATCAAGATGAAAACGCAGCAGAAGAACTTGGATTTAAATATGTAGAACTCGATGAATTACTTGCAAAATCTGACATAATATCACTTCATTGCCCACTTACAGATGATAATATAGATTTAATAAATGATGAGACAATAGACAAAATGAAAAAAGGTGTAATAATTATAAATACAAGTAGAGGAAAACTAATAGATTCTAGCAGTTTAATTAAAGGCTTAGAAAGTGAAAAAATAAGAGGAGTAGGATTAGATGTATTTGATGAAGAAGCAGACTTCTTTATGAATGATATGTCTATGGAATATAAAAGAAATCAAAACTTATCAGTATTACTTTCAATGCCAAATGTAATTATAACATCACATCAAGCATTTTTCACAAGAGAAGCCTTAAATAAAATTGCAGAAGTGAGTATGGACAACATAAAAGAATACTTTGAAGAGGGAACTTGTGTAAATGAGGTTAAACCATAATAAAATAAAAAAATTAAAAAACAGGTAGTTGTAAATTACCTGTTTTTATGATATCATCAAATCAAAATAGTAAGAGGAGAACAACAAATGATAGAAATAAAGAATGTTACTGAATCATATGTAGATGGTATAAAAGTTATAGATAATATGAATTTGACAATAGAAAACGGAACTATATTTGGATTTATTGGACCAAATGGTGCAGGAAAGACCACAACAATAGAAATGATTACAGGAGTTTTAAATATTGATAAAGGTGACATTTTAATAGATGGCAAAAGCATAATACAAAACCCAATAGAAGCAAAAAGAAATTTTGGCTTTGTTCCAGATACTCCAGATGTTTTTGAGAAATTAGCAGGAATAGAATATTTAAATTTTATAGGTGATGTTTATGAGGTGCCATCAAAAACCAGATTAGAAAAAGTAACAAAATTGGCTAAAGAATTTAATATATATGATCAACTAAGAAATAGAATCCAAAGTTATTCCCATGGCATGAAACAAAAATTACAAATAATAAGTGTATTACTTCATGATCCTAAAAACTGGATTTTAGATGAACCAATGACAGGTTTGGATCCTAAAGCATCATATACATTAAAAAAGTTAATGAAAGAACATAGTAAAAAAGGAAATACGGTATTTTTTTCAACACACGTATTAGAAGTTGCAGAAAAAATATGTGATAAAATTGCAGTTATAGACAAAGGAAAAATTATTTTTGTAGGAACTTGTGAAGAACTAAAAGAAAAAGCTAAGAATAATTCTTCATTAGAAGAATCATTTTTAAAAATAATAGGAGATTAATATATGAGAACATTAACTAATGTAATATTTAAGAATTCAAAAAGAAAAGATAGTAAAGATAAATCAACAAAAAAAGAAGGAATATTATCAGCATTATCTTTTGGAATAGTATTTGTATTTTTAGCAATACTTATGGGATTTGTAAGCTTTTATATTACCAGAAAAATGGCCGAATTTGAGCAAACATATGCCTTTGTAAATATATTACTACTTATGAATTTTTTTCTATTATTTGCAAAAAGTAT
Organism: uncultured Clostridia bacterium; assembly: GCA_944386695.1. Lineage (GTDB taxonomy): Bacteria > Bacillota > Clostridia > TANB77 > CAG-508 > CAG-269. The sequence continues at coordinate 18,894 of CALXCB010000028.1, forward strand.
ATTTGAAAGCTTAAATGTATTATATTTTTCAAAAGATTTAAAAGTCTTATTAAGGATGCCAATAAAATCAAAAGATATTCTTAATGCCAAATTATTAAATATGATAGTTTCAGAATACGAAATGGAAATAATAATGCTAGCAATACCAATGATTGTCTATGGAATTTATACAAATGTAAACATCATATTCTATTTGTATATGGTAATAATTCTTCTGATATTGCCTGTAATACCAATATTAATCACATCACTTGTAATTTCAATTATTATGAGATTTACAAACTCAATAAAAAATAAGAGCAAAGTAATGTATATAACAATTATTACAGCCATATTTTTAATAGGAATAATAACAACTCGGTTTCCAAGCAAATGCTGATTTTTCTGTATCAACTTTTGAAAGTGTAGTATTAGAGGCAAATGGGCTAGCTGAGAACATTGCAGATGGATTTATATTAATAAAACCAATCATGAATACTTTATTAAACTATAATAATATAGAAGGATTAAAAAATTTGAGTATATATATAATTGAGAATATATTATGTTATGCAGTAGTTGTTTTTATTATGTCCAAAATTTATTTAAGAGGAGCTATAGGGACAACTATTAATAGTAGTAGAAGAAGATCAAATTTATTAAAAGAACTAAAGTTATCAGATTTTAAAAAGAAAAACAAAAATAAGACATATTTATTAAAAGAATTAAAAATAATTTCTAGAACACCAATATTTTTAATACAATGCTTAGTTATGCCAGTAGTTTATCCAATTTTAGTATTTTTAATTATGGCATTTTTCACAAATTTTGCAATTAAAGTTGGAGTTGATGCTTTAGGTGAGTTTTATGAAAGATTAGAAGAAACATCAGGTCAAGCTATATTTATAGGTATAGGACAAGTTTTTTATATGATGAATTTTTGCTCAATTATAGGAATATCGAAAGAAAGTAAAAATTCAATTGTAACAAAATATATTCCAATAAAATTGGTAAAACAATTTAATTTAAAAGTTTCAATTGGTGTAATTGTAAATTCAATTTCAAGTATATTAGTCACAATATGCTATTATGCTTGTACAAAAAATATTTTATATACTTTTATTGTATTTGCAATATTAATTTTGGTAAATATAATAGGCGAAAAAGTAAAATTGTTGATAGATTTAAAAAATCCACAAACAGCTTGGGATAATGAATATACAATGATGAAACAAAATACAAATGTAATGTATGAATTGTTTTATACTTTACTAGTAATAGGAATTTTATATATTACTAGTACTGTTATAAAAAATATTAGTGCATATTTGATTTTTGTACTGGCAATGACTATAATAGTAAATATGATTATTAACAAATATATAAATAAAAAACAAAGTTTTATTTTTAGAAAGGTATTTTAAGGGCACCAACTGAACCAACTGAATCGGTTCTTTTTGGTTCACTTGGTTCACTTGATGTAAAGAAAGGAATAAGAAATGGGAAAATTCGTACATTTACATAT
>CALXCB010000029.1 GCA_944386695.1 uncultured Clostridia bacterium
ATACTATGCATAAAATTTTTTTATTTGTAACCAATTATACAATTTCTGAATACATACGAAAAAGAAGATTAAGTATGTCCACTATTGATTTGCTTCAAGGAAAAGAAAAAATAATTGATATTGCAATAAAATATCATTATGAATCTTCTCAAGCCTTTTCTAGAGCTTTTAAAAATATGATGGGCTTTCTGCCAAGTAAAATCCATACTAACAAAAATAATATTAAATTCTTTCCTAAATATGAATTGTCAAGCGAAAATATTACAGATGAATTCAATTATTATATAGTAAAAAATATAGAATTTAACCTATATGCTAAATCTATAACAACTACTATTAAAAATTGTCATGTTGAAGCTCCTATATTTTGGAGGCAAAATGCCAAAGTCTTAAAAGATAAAAGTCAATATGGATTACTTGAATATGATAAAACTTGTAATATTGATACAGCTATATATTACATAGCATCTAAAGAAAAGTTTGATAATTCAAAAAAATTACACTTAAAAGCTTGTAACTATCTTGTTTTTGAAAGTACTTTTATTGATTCTAACTTTTTATATGAATATTGTTCAAAAATATATAGAACCGTTATACCGTTTCTCAAATGTGAATTAGAAGATTCACCCGACATTGAGGAATATTTACCTAATGATACATTAAAATTGTATATTCCAATAAAATAATATCATATTTTCATAATTTGTGTATTTTAAGTGATTTTTTTAATATGAGAAAAATCACTTTTTTTATTCAAAAATTAGATATAATATGAATGTAGTATATTATCTATTTCATATAAACAGGAGGTTTTTTTTATGAATAGCTATTTAACAAAAAAAATCTGGGAAATGCGGAAAAATATAAAAACATTGCCTGGGTCACCGGTAGTAGCCTTAATTCACATTGCAAGCAAAGTTTATCAGTTAGCTTTCTTGTCTTGTGGTTGTGAAAATGCATGTACTTTTTGCAACTATGGGTTTGACTACAATCTTACTTTAGAACTGGTCAAACCTGAGCTCGAAAAAATTAATCTTGATGATTATGATATAGAAGAGCTTGATTTAGAAGCTAATGGTTCTTTTCTCTCAGAAAGAGAAATACCTTATGATCTATTTCTTGAGGTTTTACATTTTGTCGCAAATAGTAATATTCCTACAATTGCTATTGAAACGCATTATAAAACAATAACTGAAGAAAAAATTAAAGATATTAGAAACATCTTAGGTAAAAATCGTGAAATTTTATTTGAACTTGGCTTCGAATCTGCAGATGAAGATATAAGAGCTATTTACAATAAGGATATTAATATAGATCAATATTTGGAAGTTGCAAAATTATGTGAAAGCTATAATATTGGTTTAATAATAAATGTTCTTTTAGGAGCTCCTTTTTTAAGTAGAGAAGAGCAAATTCAAGATTGTTTGAATTCTCTTGACTTTATTTATGAGAATTTTCCAAAGGGAACTCATGTCGTATTATTTCCAATAAATATAAAGGAAAATACAATGCTAAAGCATTGGCAAGATATAGGAGTTTACGACGAAATCTCCTCTTGGGAATTTGTTGAGCTCCTTTATAGAGTTCCTTATAAATACTTGGAAATGATCACGATTGCATGGTGGGGTAAACGTGAAAATGCCTTTACTAAAGGTATTAGCCAGTTTCCTAAGACGTGTCAAAAGTGTCAAAAACGATTACTTGAATTCTATGATGATTTTTACTGTAATCGTGATGCCGGCTACCGAAAAAATCTTTTAAAAAGCATCTGGGAAACCAGATGTGAATGTGACCAATAATAATAATTCCGTATTCACAAACAGATGATAAATATCATCTGTTTGTGACTTATTAATTTAATAATAATTCTTTCAGATTTTTCTTTATTTTTGGTGGGTAATTGTAAATTGGAGTACCTATAATAAATCCGCATATTTGTTCAAAATTTTTTATTCCTAGATATTCATTAATTTCATCTTCTATATACAAAGTATCACATAATATGCAACTACCTAATCCTAAATCTATAGCCTGTAAACTCATATTTTCAATTGCACATCCTAATGAAATATAGTCTGGTTTTTTATAATTTTTATTTTTAGATTTTGAACTATAATTATCACTGTAGATCATTATCATCTTATTAGCAGTTTTTATTTGTTGTGCAGTTCCTTTTACACTTGTTTTTTCTTTTGGATTTAATTTATCCCATTCAAAAAGCATATTCATTATATGCGTTTTTTGTTCTTCATTTAAAATATAAAACTTCCATGGTTGTCTATTTCTTGCAGATGGAGCTTTAATTCCACTGTCTAAGATTTTTTTTACCTGCTCTTCTGAAACATCTTTTTCTGTAAAAGCTCTTGCAGAACGTCTATTTTTAATTATTTCATCAAAATTCATTATTCACACCTCAAAATAATTTTAACTGAATAGATTTATTTTTAAGTGATTTTTATGATATTAAATTTGTTAACTATATATTTTCTAAATAAGACTAGTGTTTTATTCACTAGCCTTATCTTCATCATTTTTATTTACAACTGTAGTTGATGATTTTACTATTTGTACTCTGTCTCCTACATTTAAGCCAGACGTAATTTCAACATAATAATCATCAGAAATTCCTGTTTCTATAGTTACAGGTTCTGTTGTTCCATCTGATTTTACTACATCGACAAATGTTTCACCTTGCTCATTTTTTTGTATTGCTTCTATTGGAAGAGCAACAACATCCTCTGCCTTTTCAACTATTACTATACACGTAGCATTCTGATTTTCCTTTATTTTATCATTTGGATTTGATACTTCTATGTTTAGAGTAGACTTATTGTTAGAGTCCTCATTTATCTTTATTACTTTACCAGCATAATTTAATGTTTCTTCATTATCATTTTTTATTGATATTTCAACATCTTGTCCTTCTTTTGCCTTTTCTAAGTCTTTATCTTCAATCGATAAGGTAATTTGATATGTTTTTTCTGAATTTTCTTCTGTTTCTGTAGTATTCTCGTCCTCATTTCCAGCTTCATTTTCTTGCACTTGGTTTGCTTGTGTATTTTCACTATTTATATTTTCTTCTTTTTCTTTATATTCAACTACTCCATTTCCTGTTAATGTATTTTTTATTGTAACTGTAGTTGCTGACATTTCTATTATACTTTTTGTTGTAACAGTACTTTCTCCTGTATCCCCTGTTCTTTGACTTACTACTACACTATATCCTAAAGATATTGCTAATGCAATTCCCATTATTAATATAATAATCCAAGATTTATTTTTCATTTGCACTCCTTCTTTTCTTCTTTAACTTTTTCTATTATAAATGAAAAAATTAAAAATTACAACCTTTTTTCAATTTTTGTTGATGAAAATCATTTTTTGTAGTATTATATACTTATAAATTTAGAAGGGAATTAATTTATGAAAGCATTACAAATAAATTCAATCTCAAGTGATCAAACAATGCAAATTGCAAAAACACTTGCCAAATATTTATCAGTTGGAGATACAATAATTCTAACAGGAGAACTTGGAGCTGGGAAAACCAAATTTACAGAAGGTTTTTTAAGTTACTTTAATTTGCAAAACGAGATTTCAAGTCCTACTTTTAATATTGTTAATGAATATAATACAAATACTGTTAATATTTATCATTTTGATGTATATAGATTATCTGACATAGACGAATTTTATGCTATAGGCGGGGAAGAATATTTTGATAAAGGTATTTGCTTAATAGAATGGGGTGAATTAATTGAAGATGCCTTACCTCTTGAATATATCAAAATTTTTTTTAATAAAGATACTACACAAGAAGATACTCGCTTATTAGATATTAAAGCATTTGGAAAAAAATATGAAATAATTTTAGATAATTTAAAGGAGGAACTAATTTGAAAATTTTAAGCATTACCACATCAAGTCCTATTTGTTCTGTTGCAATTTTAGAGGATTTTTCGCCAATAAAAGAAATAAGTTTAGATAATGGTTTAACTCATTCTGAAACATTAATGCCTATTATAAAACAAATTCTTAATGAAACAAATTTAGAATTAAATGACATTGAGTTATTAGTTTCTGATATTGGACCTGGTTCTTTTACTGGTATACGTATTGGAATTGCAACCATAAAAGCTTTTTCTGATAGTCTAAACATGCAAACTATTGGAATAAATTCACTTGAAGCACTTAGTTACAATGTTAAAAATCTAGGTATTATATGTTCTTTGATTGATGCAAAAAAAGATAATGTATATAGCGAAATATATGAGAATAATGATGAAAATCATATTGTAAGGCGCAGGGCTTCTTTTGAAAATATCGACTCTCTTCTTTCAGAACTAAAAAAATTAAATCTTGAATATGATTTAACCTTTGTAGGAAATGGTTCTGTAAATTATAAAGAGAAAATTTTAAATTACTTGCCTAATAGTAAATTTACGTCTAGAAATAATCTATCAGCCACAAATGTAGGACTTGCAGGATTTTATAATTACAAAAATGGTATAATCTCTGATGTTCAGCCTCTTTATCTTAGAAAATCAGAAGCTGAGCAAAAATTGGAGGAAAAACAAAATGCAACAAAATAATATTAATATTTCTGTTATGGATATCCAAGATTTAGAAAATATAAAAGATATTTTAGAAAAAGATTTTGATAATTTTTGGAACTATAATATTTTTAAAAGTGAAATTGAAAACCCTAATTCAATTTATTTTGTTGTCAAAATAAATAATGAAATTGTAGGGTTTGCAGGAATATTAATCATTATGGATGAAGCAGATATCACAAATATTGTAGTAAAAAAAATGTTTAGAGGTAATCGGTATTTCAAATATACTAATGAATTACCTCATTAATTACTGTAAAAATAAAGGTTTATTAAAAATTAATCTTGAAGTAAATTCTTCTAATTCCACTGCAATCAATCTTTATAAAAAATGGGGATTTACTCAAGTAGGTAGCAGGAAAAACTATTATCAAAATAATGATGGTCTATTATTTACAAAAACATTATAAATTTTAGGCCTTATTTTCTTTTTCTCTCCTGCATATGATAACAAACCTTAGCAACTATATAGTTTGGAGTTATTTTTGAAAAGAATTTTGCACATTTTATTATAAAGCTGGGGACAATATTAAATTTCCCTTTCAAAAACTTTTCAACTGCATATTTTGCAACATACTCACTAGATTTAGAACTTAAATTAAATTTAACTCCTGCAACATTATTAAAATTGGTATCTACAGGTCCTGGTTGAAGTACACTTATTTGAACTTTAGATTTTTTCTTATTTAATTCTTCCCTTATTCCTTCAGACAATCTCAAAACATAAGCTTTAGAAGAATAATAAGCACACATTAAAGGACCCGGCATACTACCAGCTATTGAAGATACATTTAATATTTTGCCTTCGTTTTTCTTTACCATATCTTTTAAATATAATTTTGTTAAAATATGCACTGCAATTATATTTGTTCTAATAAGGTTTAATTCTTTTTGTAAATCTGTATTTATAAACTCTCCAAACACACCAAATCCAGCATTGTTGACCAATATATCAATATCTTTATTTTCGTCATAAAGTTTGATACAATTTTCATCTACTGATAAATCCATAGAAACAACTTTAACGTGAATTTTATATTTTTCTTCTAAGTCATTTTTTAATTTATTCAATCTCTCCGTATTTCTTGCAGCCAAAACTAAATCATAATTTCTAATTGCAAATTCTCTAGCCATATCTCTTCCAATCCCAGAAGATGCTCCTGTTATTAAAACTTTCATTTTCTCCTCCTTTTTTTCATTGGGGACGGTTCTTTTTGCAAAAGGGTCGTTTCCTAATGAAAAATGTTATGTTAACTCGTTTAATGCTTGCTTGTATTCTTCTTGGCTTGGAGCTTTTCCATGCCATTCTGCTTTATTTTCCATAAATGATACTCCTTTACCCTTTACAGTTTTAGCTATTATACAAGTGGGTTTATTTTTGGTTTCTTTTGCTTTTTTAAATGCTTGTTTTATTTGCCCTATATCATGCCCATCTATTTCTATAACATTGAACCCAAAACATTGAAATTTTTCATTTATTGGATATGAACTCATTACTTCTTCTATTGTTCCATCTATTTGAAGATTATTGTTATCTACTATAACACATAAATTATCTAATTTGTATTTGTTTGATGCCATTGCTGCTTCCCATATTTGACCTTCTTCTAACTCTCCATCTCCTAGAATGCAATATACTCTATATGATTTATTATCTAATTTTGCACTTATTGCCATTCCATTGGCAACAGATAGTCCTTGTCCAAGAGAACCTGAACTCATATCTACTCCTGACACATCATTCATATTAGGATGTCCTTGAAGCTTGCTTTTGATATTTCTAAATCCTTTTAAGTCTTCTTTTGGAAAATATCCTCTTTCACTAAGTGCCGCATATAATGCAGGAGAACAATGCCCTTTTGATAATATTAATCTGTCCCTTTCTTCCCAATTTGGATCTTTTTCGTTTATATTTAATTCATCAAAATATAGAACAGACATTATATCTGCTATTGATAGAGATCCTCCTGGATGCCCTGAACCGTGCTGAATATACTTCATCTATTATGTCTCTCCTAATTTCTTTTGCTTTATTTTCTAATTCTTTTATATCCATATTTTCTGGTATTCCTTTCCATAAATTATTATTTTATTATATCCACATTCTACTATAAATAATAAAAAATATCAACAAATTTATTCTTCTCTCCCATTGCTGTTTTATATATTTTATAATATAATATTTATATAAAGTAAAGGAGGATCAATATGCTAGATAAATGTATTGATAATTTAAAAGATGAAATTATTAAAGAAACTTGTAATTTAATTAATTTTCCTAGTGTTTCAGAAGAAACTTCTGACCCTAATATGCCTTTTGGAAAACACGCAAAAGATGCTCTTGAATATGCTTTAGATTTAGGGCAAAAATTAGGATTTAGAACAAAAAATATTGATGGGTACTGTGGCTACATAGAGTTTGGTGAAGGTGAAAAATTAGTTGGAATTATTGGACATTTAGATGTTGTGCCAAGTGGTGACGGTTGGTTAACTCCGCCATTTGAAGCAACAATTAAAGATGGTAATATTTATGGTAGAGGTGCAATTGATGATAAGGGACCTGTAGTTGCTTCTCTTTATGCAATGAAAGCTATAAAAGATAATATTAAAATTAATTCTAGAGTTCGTTTGATTTTAGGAATTAATGAAGAAAAATCTTGGAATTGCATTAGACACTATAATGAAATAGAAGAAGCACCAACAATAGGCTTTAGCCCAGATGCTGACTTTCCTTGTATTTATGCAGAAAAAGGGATTGCAACTGTATATATTAAAGATAATTACCAAAAATATTCTAATTTGCCTATAATAATTAAAGAAATTGATTGCAATAATAATGCAATAAATGTAGTTCCAAAATATTGTAAGGTTATTTTATCTGTTGATACTTCTAGAATTGATTTAAATGAAATAACTCCATTCTTAAGTAATGAAATAAAAAAATTAAATTTTGATATTACTTATTCTGTAAATAATTCAAATATAGAACTAATCTCTAATGGTGTTCAGGCACATTCTGCTCACCCTGATTTAGGTATAAATGCAATTTCTAGAATGATTATTTTGCTAAATAAAATTTTTAAGAATTTTAATTGCCCTATTTCTATTTTAGACTTTTTTGAAAATTATATAGGTACTGAATTTAATGGAAAATCTTTAGATATTAACTTCTCAGACGAATCTGGTAACCTAACTTTAAATGTCGGAAAATTCAGTTTTTATGATAACTTTTTACAGATAGGCATTAACTTAAGAATTCCTGTAAATACACCTATTGAAAAAGTTACAGACTCTATTTCTGAAATATGTAATAAATATTCTTTAGAAACTGTTGTCTCTGGAATCCAGCAACCTTTATATGTACCAAAAGATGACCCACTTGTTAAAACTCTTTGTGATATATTTAATAAAAGAAACCATTCAAATTATGAACCAATTGCAATAGGTGGAGGAACTTATGCAAGAGCTTTTAAGAATTGTGTTTCTTTTGGAGCAAACTTTCCTGGAGATACAGATATGTGCCATCAGGCAAATGAATTTATAAATATTGACAAATTAATTTTAGCATGTAAAATATATGCTGATGCAATTTATGAACTTTCTAAATAAAATACTTTATATATTTTTTAAGGCTATTTCAGATTTTAACTCTGAAATAGCCTTTTTTTATTCATTTATTACGGAAATTCCAAGTGTAATCTCTTCTAGAACATCTAGTAATACTCTTACAGTATCTAAAGCTGTAAAAATTGGAATATTATTTTCAACTGCACATCTTCTAATATGCGCACCATCTGTTTCTTGATCTATTGAATCTATATCTCTTGTATTAATTACATAATTAACATATCCCTTTCTCATAGAATCCAATATTTCTTCACTACCTTCGCTTATTTTCTTTTTTACTCTTGTTCTTATACCATGTTTTTTTAAAAATTCGGCTGTGCCTCTTGTTGCCTCTATATTAAATCCTAAATTATAAAATCTTCTAATTAATGGCAAAGCTTCTTCCTTATCCTTTTCAGCTATAGTTACAAATATAGTTCCATAATTAGCCAAACGCATTCCTGATGATTGAAGTGCTTTATAAAGTGCTCTTGTAAGTTTTTTATCATAACCTATAGCTTCTCCTGTTGATTTCATTTCTGGTGAAAGATATGCATCTAAGCCATTCAATTTAGAGAACGAAAATGCTGGTGCTTTTACATACCATTTTTCCTTTTCTTTTGGATAGACTTCATTTATTCCCTGATCTTTTAAACTCTTTCCTAACATTACTAATGTTCCTATATCAGCTAAAGCATATCCTGTTGATTTTGATATAAATGGTACTGTTCTAGATGATCTTGGATTAACTTCTATAACATATACATCTTCGTTTTTATCTACAATAAATTGAATATTATATAAACCTACTATTCTTATTCCTAAACCTAATTTTACTGTATAATCTATAATTGTTTGTTTTACTTTTTCACTCACACTAAATGTTGGATATATACTAATACTGTCACCTGAATGAATACCTGTTTTTTCAACATGTTCCATTATTCCAGGAATAAATACATCTTTTCCATCACATACGGCATCTACTTCTAATTCTTTCCCTGTTATATATTTATCTACCAAAACAGGTTGCTTTTTATTTATTTCAACTGCTGTTTTTAAATATTTCTCTAAAGCCTTTTTACTAGAGACAATCTGCATAGCTCTTCCACCTAATACATAACTTGGCCTAACTAAAACAGGATATCCTATTTCTTCTGCTACTTTGATTCCATCTTGTATATTAGTTACTGCTTCTCCTCTAGGTTGCAATAATTTCAGCTTTTTCATTACTTTTTCAAAGGCATCTCTATTTTCAGCTCTTTCTATAGCTGCTACATCAGTACCTATTATTTTTACTCCTAATTTTGAAAGTGGTCCTGCCAAATTAATTGCTGTTTGTCCTCCTAAAGATGCAATTACACCTTCTGGTTTTTCTAAATCAATAATATTCATAACATCTTCTACTGTTAATGGTTCAAAATATAATTTGTCGCTTGTTGTATAGTCTGTTGATACTGTTTCTGGATTATTATTTATAATAATTGATTCATAACCAAATTCTTTGATTGTTTTTATTGCATGTACTGTTGAATAATCAAATTCTACACCTTGTCCAATTCTAATTGGACCTGCACCTAAAATGATTATTTTCTTTTTATCACTTATTATTGACTCATTCTCATCTTCATATGTTGAATAAAAATATGGTACATAACTTTCAAATTCACTACTACAAGTATCTATCATTTTATAGACTGGTCTTATATTTTCTTTTTTTCTTAATAAATATATTTCTTCTTCTGTTTTATTCCATACCTCTGCAATATATTTGTCACTAAATCCCATTTTCTTTACTATTTTTAGAACTTCTATATTATTAATATTTTGAGCTAATACTCTTTCTAATTTTATTATATTTCTAACTTTTTCTAAGAAAAACATATCTATTTTCGTAAGATTATAGATTAATCCTATATCTATATCTCTTCTGATTAATTCTGCAATAGCATAAATTCTATCATCTGTGCCATCTTTAATATAATTCATTAATTCTTCTGTTTCATAATTATTAAATTTATTCATTTGAATGTGGCACACACCAATTTCTAATGAACGTATTGCTTTTAGTAAACTTTCTTCTAAGGTTCTTCCCACACTCATTACTTCTCCAGTTGCTTTCATTTGTGTACTTAATTTGTTTGATGCAAGTGTAAATTTATCAAATGGAAATCTTGCCATTTTAGTTACAACATAATCTAATGCTGGCTCAAAACTAGCAGGAGTGTTAGCTAACATAATTTCATCTAATCTCATACCAATAGCAATTTTAGCAGAAACTCTTGCAATTGGATATCCACTTGCTTTAGAAGCTAGTGCTGATGAACGAGACACTCTTGGGTTTACTTCTATTACATAATAGTTAAAAGAATGTGGGTCTAAAGCAAATTGAACATTACATCCTCCTTCTATTTTTAATGCTCTAATAATCTTTAAACTACTATCTCTTAATAATTGATATTCTTTATTTGTTAGTGTTTGACTTGGTGCTACTACAATAGAATCTCCTGTATGAATTCCAACAGGATCTACATTTTCCATATTACATACTGTAATGGCTGTATCATTCTTGTCTCTTATTACTTCATATTCAATTTCTTTATATCCTTTAATACTTTTTTCTACAAGAACTTGTCCTACAGGAGAAAGTTTTAATGCATGTTTTATAAGTTCTTCCAATTCTTCTTTATTATCAGCAAAACCTCCTCCTGTACCTCCTAAGGTAAATGCTGGTCTTAAAACAATTGGATAACCTATTTTTTCTGCTGCTTCTATTCCTTCTTCTACTGAAGTTGCTATTATAGATTCTAATACTGGCTCTCCTATTCCTTGGCATAATTCTTTAAATTTTTCTCTATCTTCTGCCTTCTCAATGCTTTCACTACTAGTTCCTAAAAGTTCTACCTGACACTCTTGTAAAACTCCTTTTTTATATAATTGCATAGCTATATTTAAACCTGTCTGACCTCCAATTCCAGGAAGTATAGCATCTGGTCTTTCATATCTTATTATTTTAGCTACATATTCTATAGTTAATGGCTCCATATATACTTTGTCAGCAATTGATGTATCTGTCATAATAGTTGCAGGATTTGAATTAACTAATATTACTTTATATCCTTCTTCTTTCAGAGCTAGACAAGCTTGAGTTCCTGCGTAATCAAATTCTGCTGCTTGTCCTATTACAATTGGTCCTGATCCTATTACTAATACTGTTTTTATATCTTTTCTTTTTGGCATATTTTCTCACCTTTCTTTTCTTTAATTTCTAATTTTACAAAAACTTCTATTTACTTAGTAAATTAATAAACTTATCAAATAAATATACACTATCTTGTGGTCCTGGTGCACTTTCTGGATGATATTGTACACTAAATACCTTATCTTTTTTACACTCTACACCTTCTATTGTATTATCTAAAATATTCTTGTGAGTTACCTTTAATTCTGTATTTTTTAATGATTCTTCATCAACTGCATAACTATGATTTTGACTTGTAATTTCTATTTTATCTGTTTCTAGATTAAGTACTGGGTGATTTCCTCCTCTATGCCCAAATTTTAATTTATATGTTTTTGCTCCATAAGCTAAACTTATCATTTGATGACCTAAACAAATTCCAAATATGGGATATTTTCCTTTTAATTCTTTAACTAATTCTATTACTTCTTGTACATCTTCTGGATTTCCTGGACCATTTGATAAAAAGATTCCATCTGGTTTTAAATCTATTATTTCTTTTGCTGTTGTATTATATGGAACTATTGTTACATTACATCCTTTTTTATTTAAAGTTCTTACTATATTTAACTTAATTCCACAATCTATTGCTACAATATTATAATTAGGGTTTGCTGTTCTAGAGTACCATTTTTTCTTACAACTTACCTTTGATACCGCATCTTTTGGTATCTCATATTGCTTTAATTTTTTTAAAGCGTCTTGTTTGCTTGTATTTATATCTGTTATAATTACTTTTCTACTTCCCTTTTCTCTTATGCTTCTTGTTATTTTTCTTGTATCTACTCCTGAAATTCCTGGTATATTATTTTCTTCTAAATATTCTGATAATGTTTTTGTATATCTAAAATTGCTTGGTATATCATTATATTCTCTTACAATTAATCCTCCTATTGTTGGTTGTTTTGTTTCATAGTCATCATCTGTTATTCCATAATTTCCTATTAATGGATATGTCATTACTACCATTTGATACGTATATGATGGATCTGAAACGATTTCTTGGTAACCTACCATAGATGTATTGAAAACAATTTCACATATGGCTTCTTTTTCTGCTCCAAAACCATATCCATAATATTCTTCTCCATCTTCTAGTACAATTTTTTTGTTTAATTCTTTCATAAATACCTCCACACTAGTATTTTTATTTCAATACAAAAAATAATTTTTTGACTTTTGCCCTAATTTTGCACAAAAAAAAATAAGGAGACAATAATCCTTATCTAAAATACAACTAAAAATAAAACAACTATTAAGAAAACTTTTACTGCTACTTTAAAATTTGTTTTTCCTTCATAGTTTTTCATTTTTAATCTCTTCCCTTCTTTTTATTATTTCTTGCATCTTTGACATTATATCAATTATGGTTATAAATTGCAATAGTTTTTTAGTTTTCAATATAAAAAATAAAACTTACGAATTTTTATGGTTCGTAAGTTATCTCTTGGAGCAGGTAGTGGGAATCGAACCCACGTAGCTAGCTTGGAAGGCTAGGGTTCTACCATTGAACTACACCTGCGGATTCTTTTTTATTTTTTATATTAAAGTGGAGCAGGTAGTGGGAATCGAACCCACGTAGCTAGCTTGGAAGGCTAGGGTTCTACCATTGAACTACACCTGCAATTTCTCTTTAATACGTTAAATATTATACCATCTTTTATAAATTTGTCAAGAGTTTTTTTGCTTTTTTTGGATATTTTTAAAAAAAGCTATATTTTACTTTTACAATATACCATTTTTAAAAAAGACTGCTCCCTATTAAATAAAAAACATCTCAACTCTGATATTTTATCTGGCTTTGAGATGTTTTTGCTGAACTTTAATTCTATATTAGTTTGCAGTATATTTTTTACCAAGAGCCTCCGGCCTCCTCCACCAGAGCCTCCTCCAGAGAATCCTCCGCCAGAACCTCCAGAATGAGAAGAAGATGGTGTAGATGTCATTGCATTAGATATTGATGAATACGTAGAATTCATAAAATGATTAAATGTATACATATTAAATGTTGTATATCCATAATACCATGTAGGGGCTTCTAGTGCTATGTCTTCAAATTTTTTCATCCATTTATTTGAAACACCTAATACATAAGTATATGGTAAAATATTATAAAAATATTCTGGATCTTCCATAACTAATTGTTCTAATCTCGGTTTTTCTGCAGTTTCTAAGAATGTTTTAAATCCTTCTATTTTTCCCAACATTTCATTTCCATATGATGTCCTTTTTTTCATGATTCCAAGAAAGACTATTGTTGATACCATACAGACACCTTCTATTATGAATTTTATTAAATATATTTTATCCATAATTATATCTTCTATCATACATCTAGCACTAACTATTAAAAATATTATAGATGCTAGTATTATTGTTGATTTACTTGGTTTTTTATATACAGAGCCTAATGTTATTCCTAAAAATGCACAAATTATTATTGGTCCATAAATACCAAAGTTTGTAAGCATTTTCAAGCCATCCATAAATAGGAATATTATAATAATCATTATAATTACAATTCCTCTTTTAGCTAATGATGCTTTTTCAAATACTTTTTCTTGATTTTCTTTTCTATTAATATTTTTGGCAATCTCTTTCAATATTAAATAAAATCTATTATATAAATCATTTTTTGTTACTTCATTCTTTGCCCAAAATAAACCATCAAAAAATGTTCTTTCATTTTCATCATTTCCATCATATTCTTTTAGTTTTACAATTTTAAAATTTTTAGATTTTATTACCTTTAATGTTGTTTCTTCATATTCTTCAATTTTTAAATATCCTTTATTTGCTAAATATATCAACAATGATATAATGTCTTTTTGGTCTGAATGCCCTTTGTATAAAAATCCTATATCTGCACTATTAAGATTATCAGGTGGATAAAATTCTACAGTATCAACTACTATATCATCTTTTCCATATTTTTTCCACAATACATATGCAATAAAAACAAATATTATTGATATTATAATTTCTAATATTACTGTATAATCTAGATTAATACTTGCACCGACAAAATATCCTTCTGGTAAGCTAAGCCTCACTGTTAAAGCTTCTCCAGAATATAAAGTACTTTTCGTTGAACCCTTTATTGTATTTCCAGTAACTGTATAGCTTACATTAGAGCTATCTGTTGATGCCCTATATCCTGTTGAAAATCCTAATTGCGTTTTATCAAATTCTTTTGGCATAGTAATACTAAAATTCACATTATCTATTCTAGTATCCCATTCATTACCTATTAAATTAAAATATAGTTCATCAGCATCTTTTAATGGATCTTTTCCTATATTGTAAGTATATTTAATAATATATGTTCTCGTCCCTCTAACAGTGGAATTTGCATCACCTATTTTTAAAACTTTATACCCGCTTTCATTTGATGTTGTATATGGTTCATTCACACTAATATTTGAGATTTTTGCTCTATTGCTTGACTTAGTTCCATCTAATCTTGTTACCACATTTTTTAATGGTATTTTTCTAAATATACCATGTTTATTACTTTCAGTAAATGTAACATCTATTGTTTCTGTTATGTCAAAAGTATTATTTTCATTAACTATCATATCTATATCATAATTATCGATTATATACCCACCACTACTACTAATGGCAAATGCTTTATTCGGCATTATTACACCTAATAGCAAAATCAAAATAAATATGATTAATGCCATCTTTTGTTTCATTTATAACTCCACCTTTATATTTTCTCTTTCATTCTCACTTATTTCAAATAACTTCTCTAATTGGAAGTTAAATGCTTTAGCAACTATATTACTTGGAAACATTTCTATTTTTGTGTTCATTTCTCTTACAACAGCATTATAATATTTTCTTGAGTTGGCAATATCTTCTTCTATTTTAGATAATTGATTTGTTAAATCTGAAAAGTTTTGACTTGCTTTTAAATCTGGATAACTTTCACCTATTGCTATTATTTTAGATAGTTCATTTGATAATTGTTGGTTTGTGTCTATTTTATCTGATGGTGACATTTTATCATAAGATGTGTTTCTTAATTTTACTACTTCTTCTAATACACTACTTTCATGTTTTACATATCCTTTGACTGTTTCTACTAGATTTGGTATTAGATCCCAACGCTTTTTTAAATAAACATCCATTGTTGCAAAGGCTTCTTTTACCATATTATTCATTTTTATAAATGAATTATATTGAACTAATACATATATGACTATTAAAGCCAATATTCCAATTATAATATATAACAACATTATTTTACACCCCCCTTTTTTAATAATATTATTATCTATTGATATTCTAACATATTGGATTTTTTTTTACAACTATATGTTTTAAAAAATTATTGACACTATATGTTTTAAAAAATAATTTTCTGTAAAATTAAAACAGCTAAACCTATTGGAATAGCTGTTTTTCTTTGGTGCCAATGACGTAGAAATTTACAACTCGTCATTGACTATCTTGACGATTGATATAAAAAACAATCAAGCTATAAAGAGTATATCATTATTTTTAATTATATGTAATAAAATTTATAAAAATTGTATTTAATTTATGATAAAATCATTATTAAATAATTAAAATTAATTCTCGCTGAATATAACATATCAGTACAATATTGGTAATAATATAATTTCTTATACTCCTAATATTTCTTTGATTTTCTTTTTCATTTAATATTTTAGACGATATATCCGAGTTTAAATTTACATATTAAATATTTTTCAAAATCAGGATATGCATAACTGAGAAGTTTCTTCTCTTTGCTCTTCATCATAAGTATGTCATACATTATATAAAGAAACACCATCTACTTTTCCCATTTCAATTACTTTTGTCCCACATCCTTATCTACTATATTTTCTTTTATAGCTATATTTCTTCTGTTTTCATAAGCATTTACTTCGCTTAAAGTTATCCTATTTTCTTGTCTATCTCTAATTGCCTTTCTCATAAGATTAACGACGTTAATTGTCTCATTAATTCTACTCCTATATAAATATCTATATGCATTAGGTTCCGTTTCTCTACATTTATTTACTGAACATTCTGGTATATATTCTTCATGCTTTAAAAAATCTTCATCTGATTTTAAAAAATATTTCGTTTCTAATTCTTCCACAATTCTATCTCTATCCCATGTTAGATCTATATTATACCAAATTCCATCTAATTTTACTTGATTCCATGCATGACCAAATTCTTTGGGGTTAACTTTAGAAGCACTTATATATCTACATTCAATACCTAAACACATTAATACATTTTTTGATGCCCCTGCATCCCCACTACAAACCCCTGTTCCGTATAAAAGAGGTCCTACCATAGTACAATTTATTTTATCCTCTTCTTCAGATTGCTGATCTTTGTCTAATTTTTCATAATATTCAAAATTATAAGCACTTATATTAGCAAGTTTTCTTATTACCAGTCCACATATTTTTTTTTCCCTATTGGGATCATTGTTTCCTAAAACACCAGCATCTACTTCTATATCCTTTATAATTGCATCGATTATACTTCTGCAATCCATATATTCTTGTAAAGTATATAGCTGTTGTTCTTGAAATTCATCTGAATCATAATCTTTAAATTTTATTTTTTTAATATCAATACCAAATTTATTTTGTAAAATCTTAATGATACTTAAAGGTAAATCGTTACAACTTCTTATTGTTAAATCACATGAAATTTTATATTTTTTTGCAACCTCTAATAATTCCATAACATCGATATATGGTAAAACAAAATCTAAATGAAAAACTTCTCCCTTTTTTTGTTTTATATTTGAGTTACTCAATAATTTCAAGCAACATTCTCCACTATATAATTTTTCAATTTCTGCCCATTCTATGTCTGCATTATTAAGTCCTTCTAAATTTTCTTTTACAAAATTTTCTAAATATTCCATATGAATTTCTGGAGGAGTCTTTTTTATCTGGTTATATAATCTCGAAAAAGCTGTCTTTTCATCTAAAATTCCTTCATCAATCAATTCCTGTAATTCTTCACATTCAGTATTTATAGCTTCTTTTATATGATTTTCACTATCTTCATTTAACTTACTAGGAATAGGATATTCTAACGGATTATAACTTTGTATAAATAATTCATTTTGAACGCGATTAGATGATAAGTAATAATATTTATTAGCTTCTCTAAAAGGTGCTTTTTTTAGATATCTAAATTGTACTTCGTTAGAACTATCCTTGAAAAATGCTGCTTTCTCTTTTTCATTTTTGTGCGATAATTCCATATACTCTTTATATAGAGAAAGAAATAATGACAAATTATCAATGCTATCTTCTTGTACAAAATATGCAAAATCTTCTAATACACTATCATCAGGTATTGTTTGAAAAATTAGTATATTAAATTCCTTTTTAGCCTTGTCTAAAAAATAGCGATGTCCTGTTTTATTATAATTTTTTATACAATGTTGTAATTCTTCACTATCTATATATGTAGGTACATATGTATTTAAAAAACTTATAAAATCCACTTTTTTGATATCAATTAATATATTATTTAAAACCTTTCTATTTATTGTTTTCATTCTTTTCCTTTCGTATACTTAATAAAAAATTTCTTTAATTTTGAAATCATTTTTATAATTACATTTGTGCTTTCCTTATTAACAACTAATGATTTGCAATCATTGTCAGTAGAATTTTCTTTAAATTTAAATATTGGTTGATTTTTCCATTGTCTACTATTAATTTTCTCATTTATCATTAACAATTCATTGATTTTATTTCTTTCTTCCGCACTTGCAATATATTTTCTATATAAATATATTAAAATTATATCAGTTTTTCTTAAATGTTTGCTATCTGAAAATGAATATATATAATTATAGTTTTTATTTTTTTCAAAATACTCGATTTCATTTTGTGGTATTTTTTCTCTTTCTTCTTTTGGCAAATATTTTATTATTTCTAAAACCTCAGCATATGCATTTTCATATGTATCTTCCATACCTAATCTCCTATTTAAAATGGTAAATATTCATCTGAATAATGGATTTTAATATTTCGTTTTAATAAATTATTACAAATCTCATCCACTTTATTACTTCCATCTAAATTAAGTTCTTGAAGTTCTTTTAAATTTTTTAGCTTTTCAAAAAATATAATATTGCTATTATATATACTAACTTTTCTCAAATACTTAAATCTCAATAACTCTCTAACATCAATCTGTTTAACATTTATTAATTTAATCATTTTAATGTTAGAAATATTAAAAAATAAATTTAAATTTAAATTATGTGGATAATTTATAATAATTTTTTCTAAATTATTATAAATTAACATGTTTCCTGTAAAATTACAATGATTTAATATTAAAAATTTTAAGTTGATTATTTTTTGTAGTCCTTCTATAATTTCGTTAGTTATTTCAAAACTATTCAATGTTAATGTTTCTACATATTTTAAAAATTCAAAATCTTCTTTAAAAAATTCTATTTGCCTAAAATGAATATCTTTTTTATTTAAAGATATACTTTTAACTTTTTTTAAATCTGTTTCTGTAAGTTCTGTTTCTCTATTTAATTTTATAGAATTATATATTTTAAACTTTATTTCTTCATTAGATATAATCATCACATTTTCCTCTTTTTTGATTTTCTTCATTATAACATATATAAATTAAAATGTCTTAATTTTATATTAATTTTTTTAAAAAATTAATTGCTTATTAGAAAGATAAGTAACACCTGGTACATTTCCTTTGGAAAATTTTTTGGCTAATTTGCTTTTGTTTTTATCA
>CALXCB010000030.1 GCA_944386695.1 uncultured Clostridia bacterium
AACATTAGAAGTTGTAAAAAAATATCCAGAAGATCAAATAGAGAAATTTAATAAAAAAATATGGTTTAATTTAGCAAGATATGATTTATATAATAAAAATCCAGAAACTAAAAGTGCTTTAGTCGAGGCTATATTAACTTTAGGAGTTTTTGAAAAAGATGCAGGACAAGCAGAAAGATTTGGATTATTACAAAAATTCGCAACATATTTACCAAAAGACAAGATAACTGTAGATGAAATTCAGATACAAGACGATTTGATAAAAGATCATTTTGAAGTATTAGATAAAAAGCTAGTACAGGTATACTATGTTTTAAATTCGGAAAGATTATTAAATGATCCAAACATATTAAATTTATTCAATTCAAGGCAAGAAGCAGAGGAAGAAATTAGAAAATTAGATGGTGGGTATGGTCAAGATTATATAGAAAATGCTCTGCAAAAAGAATATGTGAGTCAGCAATATAAAGATATTATGGAATACATATATAAAACAGGTTATGATAAGTATGAAAAAAATGAGTACACAGTTAGATTAAAAACAGATATCCAACAATTAAAAATGAAAGATAAAAAACAGGGAAAAAAATTAGAAAGCAGCATAAGAAAAATATATGATGGCTATGGTTTTAAAGTAAGTATGATGACTTCTAATAAGCTACATCAAATATTTGATGGAATGGATATGAAATATAAAGACGGATTTTTTGAATTTTTAAGAGATAATCTAGAGCAAATTATGATTGATGAAAAAAAACAATGTGAAATTACGCACATTCAAAGACAATGGGAGAATATTGTAGCTGAAAACTTAGGTCAAAAAATAAATTTTGAGAAATGTGAAGCATATATTTATGGACATAATTATGATAATATAGCAGAAAATGAAAAAGAAATTGCAAAATTATCGAGCTTATGCGGATATTCACAAGAAGATTTTGAAGAAATACAAGAAATTTTTAAACAACAACTACAAAGAACAAAAAGTAGTATTCCACAAATAGAAAAGAAAAATAATGGATATACCTATAAAGTGTTAAGATTGGATGATCCTATTGCAATTTTTGTGGGAGAATTAACTGATTGTTGTCAAGCTTTACATGATGCTGGAGAAAGTTGTATGAGGCATAGTGTTACTTCACAAAATGGAAGAATTTTAGTTGTTCAAGATGAAAATGGAAAAGTTTTAGCTCAAAGTTGGCTTTGGAGAAATAAAAATGTGCTTTGTTTTGATAATATTGAGGCTGTCGAAAAAGATTCAAATAATAAAAAAATTGTAAGTTCCGAAATTCTTGATATGGTAAAACAAGCAGCTAAAGATTTTGTCGAAACTGATAAAAAACATTTAATGAGATGGAAAAGTGAAAAAATAGAATCTTTAACAGAAGAAGTAAAACAAGGCAAAATTTCTAAAAAACAATATGACACTGAAATAACAAAAATAGAAGATATAATAAAAGGTCAACAATTAAGTAGAGTAACAGTTGGAATAGGTTATACAGATGTTGATTTAAAAGGATTAAAAAATGACAAAGAAAATAGATATCCAGAAGAAAAAGTGGAGTATATTAGTGATTCTAGAACTCAATTGATTTTGTATGAAGATGAAAAAGTAGAAAATAAGAAAACAGATATTGCTACAGTTGCATTATATTCAGATTCAGAAGATGTTAGTAAATTAGTAGATATAGATACAAGTCAAATTGAAATAGAAGATGACGAAGACGAATATTATGACGATGAATATTATGATGATGAATATGACGATGATGAATATTATGACGATGAGTATTATGATGATGAATACGATGATGAAGAATATATCGAAAGAAGAAGAAATTCAAAAATTCATTTTGCTGAGGAAGTATATTCAACAGATGAAGAGATCATAGATGATGTTGTAGGTCAATATGATATCTACTCAGAAAATGCAAAGATAAATTTAGAAGATATAAGAAAAACAATTAATCACGTAAGAGGAAGAGCTGTAGCGAGACAAGCAATAAGTAATATAAAAGAAATACTAAATAACGAAAGAGGTGCCTAAATTGAATTTAAATGAATTTGAAAAAGAATATATAGCTTTTAATAATATGCAATTAATAGAATTTGATCATAATAAAGTTATAGAAAAATTTAAAGAAATAATAAGTAAAAATAGTGAGGAAATTTTAAAAATACTAAAAATTAAAAAAAGTATAATCCGATTAAAAATATTGATAATATCTTGTTGAATATAAATCAAACAAAAAGAATTAAAACAGAAATAGAACAAACCAAAAGAAAAGATAATTTTATAGTTGCGAAATATAAAGAAAATTTAGGTGTAGTAGGAATTATGTTTAATGGTGATATATATGTTACTATTGAATTATTAAAAAGGCTACTTTATACAAAAAATGCAATGATATTTTGTACAAATAATGAAATGTATGCCATTACAAATTTAATAATTTTATACTTTAAACAAGCACTAAAAATATGTGGTTATGATGAAGAAATTGTGCAAGTAATAAATAGTAATGACTATTCAGAGATGTATAATCATAATAATATTATAAAAAAGATAATTGTAGTGGGAAATAAAGATCTTCAAAATAAAGTATTAGCTAAATCTAATGTTGAAGTTATAACAAGTGGATATGGAAATTTTGATATTTATATAGAAGAAATATTGGATTTTAATCTTATAAAAGAAATCATAAAAATTAAAGATATCGAATTAAATATATATGTTAATAAATATATCAATGCAGAAGAAATAGAAAAATTAGAAATTGATGATTATACAGAAGTCGAAAATATTGATGAATGTATAAGAGATATTAATATAAATTCTGCAGGTTATAGTAGTAGTATATTTACAAAAAACCCTGAAAATGCAAATAAATTTTTAAAATTAGT
Organism: uncultured Clostridia bacterium; assembly: GCA_944386695.1. Classification (GTDB taxonomy): domain Bacteria; phylum Bacillota; class Clostridia; order TANB77; family CAG-508; genus CAG-269. The sequence goes on from CALXCB010000030.1 coordinate 2,905, forward strand.
TAAAAGTAAAAATGTTTTTGTAAATGCTAGTCCAACAGCAGAAAGAACATTTGATATCAAAGAAAATGATTTATTCTATACAAAACAAGTAATGTATAGAAATGGTTGAGGTGAATTATGATACAAGCAAATAATTATAGTAAAGCCTTTGTTGAATTAAATGAAATTATAAAATATTTTGATGATAATCTAAAAAATAAAATTCCTAATGATTTAAAAGATGCAATAAGTAAATCAAGCAAAAATGAATATAAGTTTGTTTATGATAAAAATAAACCATTATACAAGCAAAATATATTGCCTGAAACCAAAGCATTGTTATCTATATTATATAGTGATTATCTATGTTCTGAAAAAGAAAGAGAAAAATGGATTGAATATGATAAATTTGAACAAAAAGTATCTTATCAAAAACAGGAAGAAGAAAAAGCAAAAAAATATAATCCAAATGAAATATTTAAAAATAATTCAAATAAAAAATATGATAAAAATTCAGAAAATACTGATAACACAAATAAAAACATGGAAATGGTCAAATATAAAAAACAAAAATGGTATCAAAAATTGTTTGCAAAAATTTTAAAAATGTTTTAGTATCATTTTTGGATACACAAATATTAAAAATACATAAAAGATAGCAGATAAGAGATTATCTGTTATTTTTTAAGTTCTAGGAAATTGCATCTCGAAGAGTGCAATTGACGTAGAAATTAAATATGCGAAATTTAGATTTTCTTAATGGCTTTGCCATTTAGAAAATATTAATTCCGTTTTTTTATATAAAAAACACTTGACATAATAAGAAAAATATTATAATATATTAACTGTTAAATCATATTTATTTTGAAAAATTTTTATCTTAAAATTTAATTAAAAAAATTATATTTCAATAAAAAATCAAACAAATCAATAGGAGGAATTAAATGTCAAAAATTTTACAAAAAATATTAGTAATATTATTGTTATCAATAATATTTATTTCAAATATCTCAAATATTATACATGCAGCATATGAAATAACAGAAGCATATATAGTACAAATAGGGGAAGCTCCATATCATTTAAAATATTATAATGAATCAAAAGGAATGTATACATATTCCACATGTAGTATAGTTGGTCATTATGAAGGTAGCACATTTTATCCCGCATACTGTTTAAATAGAGATTTACAAGGTGTTGGAGCAGTAGCAAGCTATACAGTAGATGTAGATTCATTAATAGACAATAACCAAGTATGGAGAGCAGTAAAAAATGGTTATCCATATAAATCAGCTCAAGAAATGGGATTGTCATCAGATTTTAATGCATTTGCAGTAACAAAATTTGCAATATATTGTTTAACAGGTCAAGCTGATATAAATTTATATATTGCAGATGAAGGAGATGAAGAAGGACAGGCAATGCTAAGAGCACTGCATAATTTAGTTAATATTGGAAGAAATGGATCAGATACCTTTTCAGATGAATTAGAAATCATACAAATGGGAGATCTGACAGAAGATGGAGAATATTATTCTATAACTTACAAAGTAAATGCAGGTTCAACAATCTCTAAATATAATATAAAAAATGTTAGTGGATTATCAGATGGGGATATTATTACAGATATAAATGGAAACATAAAAACAGATTTTAATAATGGAGAAAATTTTAAAATCAAAATTTCAAAAAATAATTTAAATTCAGATAAAGATATCAACATAGAAGTAGAAGCAGAATTAAAGAATTATCCAATGTTTTATGGAAAAACTAGAATAGCAGGTACTCAAGACTATTTATTAACAGCAAATTCATATCAAAATATAACATCAGGGATAAATACAAAATTAAAGCTAAATACAGGAAAAGTTAGGATAAATAAAATTGATGATGAAACAAAGCAAGGAATAGAAGGAGTTACATTTGAGTTATATAATTCAAAAAATGAACTAATTACAACAGCTACAACAGATGCAGAAGGAAAGATAGAATTTACAAATTTATATCAAGGAAAATATATTCTAAAAGAAACAAAGACAAATGAAAATTATATTTTAGATGAAAATTCAGAATTTAGTATTGATGTAACATATAATAATACCACAACAATAGATATAGAAAATGAGCACAAAAAAGGAGATTTAACAATCTATAAAGTAGACAAAGAAAATAACAATATTTTATTAGGAAATGTTGGGTTTGAGCTGTATAGTAAAGAAACAGGCAAGCTAATAGGCACATATTATACAGATGTCAATGGAAAAATAGAAATAAAAGATTTAAGAACTGGAAATTATATGTTAAAAGAGATAAGTACAAATAAATGGTATAATTTAGCAGAAGACATTGAATTAGAAGTAAAATGGAATGAAACTACAGAAACAAAAGTAGAAGATGAATTAAAAAAATCACAAATAAAAATAATAAAAGTAGACAAAGATAATAATGAAATAAAAATACCAAATGTAGTATTTGAGGTACTAGATACAAATGATAATGTATTAGAAACAATAAAGACAAATGAGCAAGGAGAAGCATTCACAAAAGAATATCCATTAAGAGATTTTCAAAAATTGAGACTACGTGAAATTGAAACAAATGAAATGTATAAATTAAATAATGAAACAATAGAAGTAATGCTTGAAGAAAACGAAATAAAAACAGTAGTATTAGAAAACGAAAAAAAGAAAGGCCAAGTAAGAGTTATAAAAGTAGATTTAGATAATAATGAAATTAAGCTTGAAGGAGTTAAGTTCAATATTTTAGACGAAAATCAAAACATTGTAGATACAATAACAACAGATGAAAAAGGTGAAGCAGTAACTAAATTATTACCAATAGATCAAAAATACACATTACAAGAAATATCAACAAAAGAAAATTATGTATTATCTAATGAAACAAAAACAATAACATTATCAGAAGGTCAAATTTCAGATGTAATTTTTGAAAATGAAAAGAAAAAAGGTCAAATAAGAGTAATAAAGATAGATAGTGAAAACAATGAAATTAGAATACCAAATGTAGAGTTTAATATATTAAATCAACAAGGAGAAATAGTCGATATATTGCTAACAGATGAAAATGGTGAAGCAACAAGCAAAAGATTACCAATAGATCAGCAATATCTATTACAAGAAACAAAGACAAATGAAAAATATATATTATCAAACGAAGTTAAAACAATAAAATTAGCAGAAAATCAAATAACAGATGTAAATTTTGAAAATGAAAAAATAAAAGGATATATCCAAATAATAAAAACATCAGCACAATCAAGTGATCTTGCAGGAATAAATCAAGGAGAACCATTAGAAGGTGTAAAATTTGAAATATATAATGAAGCAGGAACTTTAGTAGATACAATAACAACAAATTCAGAAGGTATAGCTAAATCCAAAAAATTAGAAAAAGGGATATACAAAGTAAAAGAAATTGAAACAAATGAATGGTATATATTAGACGAAAATTACTATACAGCAGAAATTTCAACAAATGAACAAATAGTAACATTAAACTTAGAAAATAATCCAGCAACCCCAGATGAAGAAGTAGAAAAAACAGGACCAGAATCAGCACAAGCAGATGAAGAAATAGAATATAAAATAAATGTACAAAATACAGGAAATGTATCCTTAGACAATTTTATCTTAGAAGATGAAATCCCAACAGAATATATAAGAGTTACTAAAATAAAACTTGGTACGTATAATCAAGAAAATAAATATAGCATATATTATAAAACTAATTTTAGTGATGAATATATTCTATTATTTGAAGATTTAAGCACAACTAATTCTGAAGAAATAGATTTTTCAAAAGAACTTTCTGATAATGAATATATAACAAATATAAAAATAGATTTTGGAACAGTAGATGTAGGTTTTAAAAGTGAAACAGAGACATCTATATATGCAAAAATAAATTCCAATGTAAAACGTGATGATGTATTTGAAAATAAAGTAAGTTTAACAGGAACTTATAAAGAATATAATTTAACCAAAGATTCAAGTTGGAAAACTAAAATATATAAAATATTACCACTTACGGGAATGTAAAATTAGAAAAAATTTCTATATGAAAAATAAAATCAAAATTATATTGACACAAACGAAAAGAAATGGTATAAATAAAATTAGAAAAAAGATGTCGAAGAACGACAATATTATTTATAATATTTGGGGGAAATACTTATGAAAAAGAAAATTTTATGTAGTTTGTTAATTATTATTTGTGTGTTTGTGAATTTATACACAATTGTTAGTTATGCAGCATCAGTTACATTATCAGAAATCTCAGATTCTTTCAACAATTCTTCATCAGTGCAAGAATATGCTAGTTATGGGACAGTAATGAAAGCAACAAGTGAAGAAAATAAATTAATCATTTCAGTGGAGTATAGTGGTCAGACAGATACTTGTGAATATACATTAGACGGAAGTATTCTTACAACAAAATTTTCACAAGAGAATGCACTTAGTGCAGGTATAGCTACAATGATATTAATAGATGCAATAGGACAATTACATGGCTACAAAGATGGAGACCTATTTGATACCTTAAATTCAGCAGAAGTAGTTAATTATACAGTTGAAAATGAAGGATTTGAAATAAAGGAGTCATCAGATGGAAGCATAGATGTAAAAATAGATATAGATAAGAAATTCACATTAGTAAATGTAGAAAATGCATATATAGAAGTTTCTGATTTAGAGGATATAAAAGAATATATAAGTGGTGATGGGTTTGCACAAAAATCAAAAGGAAATATTATAATGCACAAAAGTGGATATGATACTGAAGCAACAGTATTTGTTGGAGAAGAAGGAGAATTAACAGAGAACGCATATAAATCAGTACTTTCTATTTTACAAGTAATGTTCAATTCAGAAGAAGTAGTAGATTATTTTAAAGAAAACTATGGATCAATTACTACAGAAAACAAAGAATTTCGTGGGTTTAAAATAGAAATTAATCCAGAAAAGAGCAATACGGAAGAAGTAGTATTAGGTACAGATGATACCTATAAATTTATAAGAATAACTATAGATAAAGAATTAGCTAGAGCAGCAGCTACTGGTAATGTGAAGGAAGAAGAACAACAAGAAAATGGCAATAATGGATTAAATATTGGTAGCAACAATACTACTGATTATAGAGTTTCAACTTCAAATGGAGCTAAAGATGCTACAGCATATAATGGAACATTACCAGATACAGGTAAAAATGCAATAGTAGCGATAGCTATCATTATAAGTATTATTAGCTTAATTATGGCTGGTGTAAAAATATATAATTATAAGGACGTAAAATAAAATTTAACTTTAATGTTTAAAAAAGCTATATTAATGGAGCATAATCCATTAATCATAGCTTTTTTGTATTTTATGTATAAAAAATAAAAGAAAAGCACAAAATATATAAAGAAAATTAAAAACTATATTAATATTTACAAAAGGTTGTATTTATGGAAAGGAATAAAATTAGAAATGAAAGAGGAAAATAATAATGAAAATTTTAAAGGACATGAAATAGGGGAAGACGCCACTCAATACGGAGAGTTTATATCATCATATTTTGCATGGATACCTTTATCTGTACAAAAAGAAAAAGCAGAAAAATTTGAAAATATGGCAAATGGAAGTGACACAACAAATGAAAAAACAAAAAAATATAAGGAAAAAGAAGAATAGGAGAGAAAATACTAGGAAAATTGAACAAAAGATAAAAAATGAAACTAAAATTAATGTTGAAAAATAAAATAAAAGAAAGTATAATATCAATCAAGGTCAAAGAAAGTCAAAAACAAAAACAGACAAAAAATCAAGAAGAAAGGGGGAAAGCAAAGTTAGTTATGAATTGGACTAACATAGCATAATAAATGAGAATATCAGACATAATAGAAGAATTTATAAAAGAACTATTTGATGATGAAGAAGAAATAGAAATACAAAGAAATGATTTAGCACAAAAATTTAATTGTGTACCCTCTCAAATAAATTATGTAATATCAACACGATTTAAGCCTTCACAAGGTTATTATGTAGAAAGCAAAAGAGGTGGAGGAGGGCACATTACAATAAGAAAAGTAAGCAATACTAAATCAGATTATTTATTGCATATAATAAATAATATAGGAAATTCAATATCAAACAGCGAAGCAGACATTTTAATAAGCGATTTTATAACATATGATTTAGTAAATGCAAAAGCAGCTAAGCTTTTAAGAGTAGCGACAAGTGATAATGTATTAGATATTCCAAAGGAATATAGAGATAAATTAAGGGCAAACATATTGAAAAATATGTTACTAAATTTAGAATAATTTTTCATTAGGGTCGTTTCATTTAGCAAAAAGAAATGTTCCAAGTGAGAAAAAGAAAGGAAGGATTAATATGAAATGTGAAAATTGTGGAAGAAATGAAGCAAATGTAAAATATACTCAAATAATAAATGGAGAAAAAAAGCAAATGTTTTTGTGTGAAGAATGTAGTGAAAAATTAGGTATAAATGATATTCACTTTAATATGCCAATAAACTTTACAAGTTTTTTAACTGATTTCTTTAATGATGTAAATGATATAAGTTTTATGCCAACATTAGGCGGAAACAATACACTACAATGCAGTAAATGTGGATTAACATGGGATAATTTTTTACATACAGGAAAGTTTGGATGCAGTAATTGTTATGATGACTTTGAATCAAGAATAGATCCAATTCTAAGAAGTCTTCAGGGGGCAACAACTCATATAGGAAGATTAGGAGAAGTAAGAACCGGAAATAATATAAAACAAAATTTAGATGACAAAATAGAGAAACAAGAAAATAAAGCTATAAGTAAAATAGAAAAATTAAAAGAAGAGTTAAAACAAGCAGTAAAAGAAGAAAGATATGAAGATGCAGCAAAAATTCGTGATGAAATAAAAAAACAAGAAGAATAGGAGTTGATGAGAATGAATTGGTATCTACAAAGAGGAAATAAAAGTGATGTTGTATTAAATAGTAAAATTACCTACTCAAGAAATTTAAGAAATTTTAAATTTGCAACAAATAATCTAAAAGATGTTCAACAAATAGAGCAAGAAATAAAATCAAAGCTACCAGGTTTAGGATATAATTTAAAATTTCTTAAAATGAAAGATATGGATCATCTAACGAAACGTTCATTATTAGAAAAAGGGTTAATAAATGAGGAAGTAGCAGAAGATAAAAATGACAAAATTTCAATATTAATAAATGATGATGAAAATATATGCGTAGTAGTAAATTCTGAGGATCATTTTGAAATTCAAGTATTTAATCCAGGTATGGAAATTGAAGCAACATTTAATTTAGCAAAAGAAATTGACGAAAAATTTGATAAGACATTTGATATAGCAAAAAGTAAAAAATATGGATATTTAACAACTTCACCAATTAATGTTGGTACAGGAATGAAAGCAGTTGTTACTGTACATTTACCAGGACTTACCAAAACAGGAAATATAAGAAAGATATCTCAAACAATAAATGATTTTGGGTTAAGCTTTACTGGTATGTATATAAGTAATTCATCTGCTATTGGTGATATTTATCAGATAGCAAATAAACAAACATTAGGAATATCTGAAGAAAATATAATTAATAATTTAAAAGTTATTGTAGATAAAGTAGTAGAACAAGAAAGAGAAGCTAGAAAGATTTTAGGAAAAAATCAAATAGAACTAGAAGATATTATTTATAGACAATATGGAATTCTAACAAATGCTAGAAAATTAAAATGGAAAGAAGCAATAGAATTAATGTCAGATGTAAAAATGGGAACAGATATGGGATTAATACAAGAATTAAATGATGAAGTTGTAGCAAAGATTTATTTTTATATAAATCCTGCTAATCTTCAAAAATATTTTGGACAAAGTTTAGACGGATATGATAGAGATATAAAACGTGCAGAAATGATTAAACAAATTATTAATAAAAATGAAAGGAGTTGATAATTATGATATATAAATTTACTACAAGGGCAAAAAAAGCAATAGAAATAGCTCAAGACGAAGCAATTTCACTTGGACATAATTACATAGGAACAGAACATATTTTATATGGTTTGGTAAAAGAAGGAGTTGGAGTTGCAAGTAAAGTTTTAGCTAATCAAAATATACAGATAGAAGATATCGAAAATAAAATAATAGAAATGATCGGTAAAGAAGTAATAACCGGTCAAGGAACATTAGGTTTTACGCCAAGAAGTAAAAGAGTTATTGAAAATAGTTTTATAGAAGCAAAAAAATTAGGTTATGATTATATAGGAACTGAACATTTACTTATGGGAATTTTAAGAGAGGGAGATTGTATTGCAGTAAGGATTTTAATTGAATTAGATGTAGATTTACCAAAACTTTATAACGAAATTGTAAATGTTATAAATGAAGCAGAGGATGTAAATCCGAATAAGGGAAATATAAAATCAAGTAAAAATAGTTTTAACAGTACTCCAATACTAAATCAATTTGGGGAAGATTTAACTAAAAAAGCAGTAGAAGGAAAATTAGATCCTGTTGTAGGAAGATCAGAAGAAATAGAAAGAGTAATCCAAATTTTATCTAGAAGAACAAAAAACAATCCATGTTTAATTGGAGAGCCAGGAGTTGGAAAAACAGCAATAGTAGAAGGATTAGCTCAAAAAATAAATTCAGGAGATGTTCCAGAGATATTAAAAAACAAAAGAGTTGTAAGTATGGATATTTCGGGAATGGTGGCAGGAGCTAAATATAGAGGAGATTTTGAAGAAAGAATAAAAAAGGCACTTGGAGAAGTAAAAAAAGCAGGAGATGTTATCCTTTTTATAGATGAAATTCATACAATAGTAGGAGCAGGTTCTGCAGAAGGAGCTATAGATGCTGCAAATATATTAAAACCAATGCTTGCTAGAGGAGAAATTCAATTAGTGGGCGCAACTACAATTGAAGAATATAGAAAATATATAGAAAAAGATGCAGCTTTAGAGCGTAGATTTAGTCCTGTAACTGTAAATGAACCAACAGTAAAAGATACAATAACTATATTAAAAGGCATTAGAGACAAATATGAAGCTCATCACAATGTGAAGATTACAGATGAAGCAATAGAGGCAGCAGTTAATTTATCGGTTAGATATATAAATGATAGATTTTTACCAGATAAGGCAATAGATTTGATAGATGAAGCATCATCAAAAGCAAGACTTACAACTTATACTGAACCAGATAATTTAAAGCAAATGCAAGAAGAAATCGATAGACTTTCTAAAGATAAAGAAGAAGCAGTTCGTAGTCAAAAATTTGAAAAAGCAGCTTCACTTAGAGACGAAGAAAGAGCTTTAAAGGAGAAATTTGAAAAAGAAGAGAAAAAATGGAGAAATAAGAATACAAAAACAATGGTAACAATAACAGAAGACAATATAGCAGATGTAATTGCACTTTGGACAGGAATTCCAGCAAAGAAAATTACTGAAGATGAAAATACAAGACTTCGTAATTTAGAAGAAAGTTTGCATCAAAGAGTCATTGGACAAAATGAAGCAGTAGAAGCTGTATCAAAAGCTATTAGAAGAGGAAGGGTAGGATTAAAAGATCCAAACAGACCAATAGGTTCTTTCTTGTTTTTAGGTCCTACAGGAGTTGGAAAAACAGAACTTTCGAAAGCTCTAGCAGAAAGCTTATTTGGTGATGAATCTAGTATGATAAGAATTGATATGTCAGAATATATGGAGCCACATTCAGTATCTAAATTAATTGGTTCACCTCCAGGATATGTAGGATATGAAGAAGGAGGACAATTAACAGAAAAAATAAGAAGAAAACCATATTCTGTAATTCTATTTGATGAAATAGAAAAAGCACATCCAGATGTTATGAATATGTTGCTTCAAATATTGGATGATGGAAGACTAACAGATTCAAATGGAAGAACCGTAAACTTCAAAAATACAGTAATTATAATGACATCTAACATTGGAGCAAGAATTATTACAGATAAAAAGCTTCTAGGATTTTCAAATGAAGAGAAAGAAGAGGATGAACAAAAAGAGTATGAAAATACCAAAAAAGAAGTAATGTTAGAATTAAAACGAGAATTTAGGCCAGAATTTATAAATCGTATAGATGAGATAATAGTATTCCATAAATTGAATGATGAGGAAATATCTCAAATAATTGATATTATGTTAAAAGAAGTAAAGACAAGAATGAAAACACAAAAATATGAAATAGAATTTGATCCATCTGTAAAAGAATTAATTGCTAAAAAAGGAATTGATAAATCATTTGGAGCGAGACCACTTAAAAGAACTATACAAAATTTAGTTGAAGATAGATTGGCAGAAGCTATATTAGATGGGAAAGCAGAAAAAGGAAAACTTGCAACTGTTAGTGTTGAAGGAGAAAATGTAGTAGTGAAATAAAAACCAGGTATTGACGCCAGCAATACCTGGTTTTTATCAACGAAAAAATTCAAGGGCAAACTTTTAAATTGGCTCAACATGCACAATAGTTCTATAAACATTATCCAAAGCAGAAATACTAAGTTCAACACTATCAGCCAGAGCATGACTATCAAAAGTCGACATATTTCCATCAACACAAATTACAATAACAATAACATATTTATAGCCAACAGGTGAAGAAGTAATACTTTTCACTTCTTTTATATCTTGATAAGAATTTACAATATCTAATATTAAATCTTTTGTTTTATCATCGACCGAAATATCCATCAAAACATTAAAACTCTCTATAAAGAATTTGATTCCTGTAAAACCGATCCATATAGATATACCGATACCAGTTAAACTATCAAACCAATATATACCTTTTAGTGTAAGAAGTGAGGAGATTAATGTAAAAGTTGTTACAATACAATCATTTCTATGGTCATTCATATTAGCATTTAGTAAAATATTATTAAATTTTTTTGCAGAAGCTCTAGTATATAAATATAGAGCTAATTTAATACTAATTGTTATTAAACAAGTTATTACAAGTAGCCAAGAAAAAATCAATTCACTACCAAAAATTAAAGTATAAATTGAATCATAAAGTAATTTAAAACTAACAACAAACATAGAAATTCCTATAAACATAGAAAAAATATATTCTGCCTTGCCATGACCAAAGTTATGATCTTCATCTTGTGGTACACTTGATATTTTATTACCTATAAAAGTCATAAGAGATGCAAAAATATCTCCAGCACTATTAAAACTATCAGCGATCATAGCTTGACTCTTTGTAGAAAAACCAATAAAGCCTTTTATAATTAGCAAAAAAATATTGCCCAAAATGCCTAAAATTCCAACTTTTTTAGTTTGAGAAAATCGTTTATCATCCATATAATCAATCCTTTAATAGTATAAATTTAAGTGGCATTATACCATATTAAATAAAAAAAGTGAATAGTTAAAAAGAATCAAATTTAAATATAATTTTTTACATTTTTTGGTAATAATTAGTATTAAAACAAAATGTTACAAAAATATTACAGAAATATTACAGAAAAATTGCAAAAAAGTTGCAAAAATTTTACAAATATGGTATAATTTAATTGTACAAATGATTTTAAAGAGGTGATTAAAATGAATGGAATTACAATTTTAATATATGTTTTAATATTTATAATATTCGCATTAATCGCATATGCAGTATTACAGATAAAATTATTTGGAATGAATGTAAAGGATTTTTGGAGCTTTATAGAAGCCAACCAAATGTTAGATAAATTATATGAATTTACAAAAAGGTATGAAAAATTAAGCATACAGCAACAATTAATCTATTTAAAAGAAGCTGAAGAAATATTCAAGGCATTTGATAAAGTACCAAATGCTTTATGGGAAGACGAGTATGAAAAATATAAAACTGTCCTTGAAAAATATAAAGACATTAAATTATATAGATGGGCAAATAATTAAAATAGTTTAACATAATAATTCCTTAAATATATATAGAAAATAGCTAAGTGTCAAAATTTAGCTATTTTTTTGTATTCCAAAAAATCAAATGCAAATAAGATTATAAGATGGATTAATGTATTAAGCAATAAAAAATACAAAAAAATAATATTGGAAATTTTTTATTAGAAAATTTGTAAATAATTAAAATAAAAAAGGATAGAATAAGTTTTATCGGAGGTAAAAAATTATGAATAAAACAATAAAACTTATTTTATTTTCTATAGCAATATTTGCTATATCACTAATTGTGCCAAATATCACACATGCGGCAACATTAGTTAATGACGAAGAATCATTAAATAGTGCAGTATCAAGTGCAGATGCAGGAACAACTATTACATTACAAAATGATATAACAGTAACTAAGCCAATTGTAATTGCTAAAGAACTTACAATTGATGGTAATGGGCATAATATCGTAGGGTCAAATGATTGGACATCTACATCAGGAAATCAAACAATGTTTACAGCACAATTTTCTGATGCTAAACTAACTTTAAGAAATATTAACTTAAAAAATGGACCAAAATATGGAGTACAATCTTATGATGGTGCTACAGTAATACTAGATAATGTATCAATAACAGGATTCAAATATGGAGGAGTACTTTTAAATGGTGGTAATGTAGAAGTAATTGATTTACATTTAGGATATAATGGAACAGGATCAAATAACGGTATCGAGATAGATAAAGGATCTGCTGCAACTCATAATCCAGCATTGACGATGAATGGAGTATTAACATCAGATACCAGTGAAAATGTAGTCAGAGTAGCTGAAAATGGATATCTTACAGAATTTACAATTGAAAATACATCTAATACAACAAATAAAGTTGTATTGGCAGGTGATAGTGTTGTTTTAACAGATAAAAATAATAATGTAATTTCTGAAACAGTGTTACCAGATACAGTAACTCCAAATGTGGATGAACAAAAAAATATAATAACAATTATTGCAAATAGTAAAACAATTAAAATAACTGTTGATACAGGAAAAACAATAACAGAAGATTTATTAAAATCTCACATTACACTAGGAGAAAATGAAAAAATAGATGGTTTTTATACAGATGAACAATTTACAAACTCATTTAATTTTAATGACCCAATAAATAATGATACAACTGTTTATGCAAAAATTTCTAAAGTAGAAACAACAGAACCAGAAAACACTACTCCAGAAAAAACAGAGGAAGAAAAAGACGAAACACCAAAAACAGGTATACAAAATTATGTAGGAATTGCTTTATTAGCTATAGCATTTTCATCAATTGCTATAATTTTAGTGAAAAGGAGTCATTAGGACCGGTTCTTTTTGGTCCCAATAAAAATTTGGAGTAATGATAAAAAGGATAGGCAAAATGTCTATCCTATTATCTTATTTAGGGAGAGAAAATGGAAAAAAAGGCTAAGTTAAAAAAACGACTATTATCATTTATATATTTTTTTTTGTTCTTGTTAATCGTTTTATCTGTAATATATATTATAAATGCTTTTAAACTGAAAAAAGAATCTTTAGAAGAAACCAAATTACTAAACACAGTAAAAATTCAAGATAATGCATTTACCGAAGAAGTCACGGAAAATGAAGAGGAAGAAAATATTGAAAAAGAACAAGATAAAGTAGAAAATAATGAAGTAGAAGAAATAGAAAAAACAACGGAGAGAATGCTTAAAGTACAAAAACTTCAAGGAGAAGAAAATTCAGATATCGTTGGGTGGCTCGAAATAGAAGATACAAGTATAAATTATCCGGTACTACAAGGCACAGATAATGAATATTACATGACTCATAATTATAAAAAACAAAAATCAAAAAATGGATCTATTTTTTTAACAAAAGATTATGATTGGTCTATACCAAGTAGTAACTTATTAATATATGGACATAATTTAAACAATGGAACAATGTTTCAAGAACTTTTGAAGTATGAAAAGGAAAGTTTTTATAAACAACATCCTGTAATTCGCTTTACAACAGAAAACGAAGATGCAGAATATGAAATTATAGCTGTATTAAAAGCAAGAGTATACTATAAATCAGAAAAAAATGTGTTTCGCTATTATTATTTTGTAAATGCTAAAACAGAAGATGAATATAATGAGTTTGTTAAAAATGCAAAAAGTGAATCACTATATTTTATTGATAAGACTGCTAAATACGGAGAACAATTAATTACTTTATCGACTTGTTCATATCATGTTAAAGATGGGAGATTTGCTGTTGTAGGAAGAAAAAAGGTTGAATAATCTAGTAAAAGTGGTATAATTAAGTCGTAACAATCAATATAGCAGCTTAAGGAGGAGCAAAATGAATAAAAGATTATTTTTTATTTATCGGATTCTTACAATTGCGAGTCTATCAATAGGGCTTTGGTTGAATTTAGCAAATACAACTAGACCAAAAACCTTGATGTGCTATTACACTATGCAAAGTAATATTATATGCTTACTTGCGTTTATCCTTTTTACTACAAAGGGGATAAGGAACCGTACAATATACAATAGTTGTAAAGGAGCAGTAACAATTGCTATATTGCTTACAGCTATTGTTTATTTAGTAACATTGTTACCCAATGATTTTCCAATGTATACAGTATCAGAAGGTATCACAGGTAAAGCAATTGGAAATTTGCTTGTGCATGTAGCATCTCCAATACTAGTTGTTTTGGATTATTTCCTTTGGGATGAAAAAGGAACATTTAAGTTATATTATCCATGTATATGGCTTATACTACCATATTTATATGTTATTTTTGTTTATCTTTTCCATGCTATAGGAGGACAGTTCTACGGTATTGGTGGCTCAAGAGATTTTGCTTATTTCTTTTTGGATTACAGCAAAGTTGGAATTAGCGGAGTTGTTTATTGGATCATCTGTATCACTATATGTGTCCTAATAATGGGATGTGTATGGTTGGTGATTGACAAAGTGCTCGCAAAAAAACATTAAAAAGCACGGTATAGTATGCCGTGCTTTTTTGACTATTGTATTATAAAAAGTCGTCAAAAAAACTTGCAAAAACACTCTAAAAGTCCTCAAAAAAACTTGCAAAAACACTCTAAAAGTCCTCGGAAAAACTTGCATGAATTAATAAAAAATTGTATAATATAATAAAGAAAAGAAAATTACGAGGTGATAAAAATGTTAGAAAGAAAAATTACTAATGTATTAGAAGAATGGAAAAAGGAAGAAAAGAAACCATGCTTATTAATTAGAGGAGCAAGGCAAGTTGGAAAAACATTTATTATTGATGAATTTGCAAAGAAAAATTATGAACATTATATTTATATAAATTTTGAATTAGCTCCTGAATATAAAAACATTTTTGATGGAAATCTAGATATTAAAACATTAATAATGAAACTTGAAGTTACATTTCCAAATGTAGATATAGTACCAAATAAAACGATTTTATTTTTAGATGAAATACAATCTTGTCCAAATGCAAGAACAGCATTGAAAAGTTTTGCTTTAGATGGAAGAATTGATGTAATTTCATCTGGATCATTATTAGGTTTATACTATAAAGAAGTAACATCATATCCAGTAGGTTATGAAAGAGTTATAGATTTATATCCATTAGATTTTGAAGAATTTTTATGGGGAATAGGTATTAAAAAGGAAACTATAAATTATGCAAAGGATTGCTTTGAAAATATCAAACCAATGGATGAATATATAATGAAACAATTAGCAGAGCAATTTAAAATGTATATGCTAGTTGGAGGAATGCCTAATGTAGTAAATGAATATGTAAAAACAAGTAGTTTATCAAAAGTGTTAATTCTTCAAAAAGCCATTGTAGAAAATTATTTGTTAGATGTCGTAAAATTTGCTGAAATTAGTAACAAACAAAAAATTATAAATACATTTAATAGCATACCAATACAATTATCAAAGAAAAACAAGAAATTTCTATTTTCAGAAATAAAAGAAGATGAAGAAAATGTTGGAGAAAGAAAGTATGCATCATCAATAGAATGGTTAAAAGATGCAGGAATTATTAATTTTTGCTATAATTTATCTGAACCAGCATTACCTTTAATATCAAATATACGATTAAATTGTTTTAAAATATATATGAGAGATACGGGATTATTAGTGTCTATGTTAGAAGAAGGTACACAAAAAGCAATTCTAGATGATGATTTATATATTAATCAAGGAGCACTATTAGAAAATGTATGTGCTGAAGAAATAGCTACTAGGCATAGTAAATTAATGTATTTTGAAAGAAAAAGTACTTTAGAAATTGATTTTG
>CALXCB010000031.1 GCA_944386695.1 uncultured Clostridia bacterium
GGTATGTTATATTTATGAGAACTAGAAGGAGGTGCAAAAAATGCCAAATATCAAATCAGCTAAAAAAAGAGTAAAAATAATAGAAAAGAAAACATTAAGAAATAATATGATTAAATCAGGATATAAATCAGCTGTTAGAAAATTCGAAGAAGCTTTACAAGCTGGAAAAAAAGAAGACGCAAATCAACTTTTTGTTCAAGCTACTAAAAAGATCGATCAAGCTTGTTCTAAAGGTGTTTTACCAAAAAATACAGCAGCTAGAAAAAAATCTAATTTAGCAAAAAAATTAAATGCAGCTATGGCTTAATCTAAAATTAAAAAATTATGCATAGTTTTTTAAAAGAGGTAGTTTAAAACTACCTCTTAAAATTATGTAAAATTTATATTTCACTAATCTTTTATAATAAAAATTGGAAAATTAAAACTAAAATAACACCTGGTACTCCGAAAAATCCTACAAGCAATGTTGAAATCCAATTTATATCTATTATTAAACCAAATCTAGCACCAACTATATTAAGAAAAAATAGAACAGCTCCTCCAATTAAAGCATTAAGCATTAACTTTATAATTATCTTTAAAGGTAATGACAATATTTTTAATATTAAAAATAATACTATAATAGCTACTAAAAAACCTAAATATTCCATTTTATCCCTTTCCTTTCATTTTCTTTAGCATATTTTAAATCTATTTTAATCTAGAACTTTTTGCTTTTTATTATTCCTGGTAAATATAATATCCTATATAAAAATTTATTTAATCTGCTTTTTATTACACTAGCATCAAATTTATTTTTTGTCAAATAGCCAAATAAAATATAATGTTTGATAACATACAATCTTTTGCTCCAAAGTACATTTTTCATATCTTTTTTCAAAATTTCTTTAAAATACATATAATAACCATATGGTGCTTGTTTAAAAGTTTTACTTATATTTTTAGTATATCCATCATCAATATAACTTCCTTGTTCTATTGCTTCATTAATAGCTAACAATTTATATTTTTCATCCATTTTATGATACATTCTTGCTTCTGTAATAAATTTTTCATTTTTTTCTAGTTGGTGAGAAAATAATTTCCTGATTGTACTGTTAAATACTATTATTTTCTCTCCCTGTATATCTTCTTTAAAATATAAATCAAACATTGTTGTTGTCTCTTCTTGTTTTTTAAAATATTTTCCACTTATTGTTCCATTATCTTCTTCTTTTAAAAATAATAATCCATATAACTCTTTGTTATTAAAAAGTTTATCTGCATTTTCTGATATTTTTTCAAAAGCATTATCTGTAAAATAATCATCAGAATCACAATCTACAATTAACTCTCCAGTTGCCAATTTTACAGCTTTATTTATTGCAGCCATTTTTCCATTATTTTCTTGGTAAAAATACTTAATATTTACTATATCTTCATCTATAAATCCTTGTACTAGCTCTCTTGTCTTATCTGTTGAACCATCATCAATAATTATCCATTCACAAACCAAACCATATTTTAAATTTTTCTTTATACTTTCATATAATTTTGGCAAATGTCTTACTCTATTATAAGTTGCTGTAAGAATACTTAATTTCATTTTACATCACTCTTTTCTTTATCTATTATATTTTTCAAAAAAACTTCTTTTTACTAAATTTAAATCTACCTTTTCTTTTATTTGAGTGCCTGCTCCTGTTTCTGAAAACTGCCAAGCTACCAGTTTTTCCATTAATTCTTGGTTTTGAGTTGCCCTTTGATTAGTTTGAGTATACCAATAATCTGGGATTTTTTCTTCTTGTGGATAATATGATAACCAAAAGTTAGTATCTACTTCTGATAAATATCTATTTGCCGTATTAGCATTTGTATATACAATTGATTCTATATTTTCTTCTTTTAGATTTTGTATTAATTCTTCTACTAAAATAGCTCTTTCATCCCATATCTCATCTGTTCTAGTTTCTATATTGTCATATCTTTCTATATCTATTGCAATCGGTAATAAACAATATTCTCCCGCATTTTGGGCTAAAAATTCTTTTATCCATTTGGCCTCTTCTTCAATTTCTTCAGTATTTATTGCTTCATCTATAAAATAAAAACCATATGGTATTTTTAAATATTCACATGCATCAACAAAAGTTTTGTACTCTGTATCTGTATAAAAATTTCCTTCTTCGCCATATCCTCTTCCACCTGCTCTTATATATGCATATTGAATATCATTTTGAATCAAAAACCTTTGGTAATCTTGAGTGTCTTTTATTGTTTCATATTGTATATTAAATTTTGAAACATCAGACATTAGTACTATTTCATCTTCACTTTTTTGATAATAATCTGCTTTTTCTTGCTCTATATATCCTTTTTTGTCTCCATATTGTACTTTATACCACTTTGATCCGTCTTTTGTAGTATCTTCTTCTAAAATATATATGTTACTTCCTACTTCCAGTTCTTCTATTACTTTTGCTTTATTACTCGCTTTTCCATATAATGGTGATTTTTCTTCTATTACTATTGCATGTATAGAATTTTCTAGTTGCTCTCTTTCTTTTTCTATGTAATTGTTTGTAATATTTAAAATCATTACGATTACAATCAAAGCTCCTATTACTACTATAATTTTTCTTTTATCTTTTCTATTCATCTTTCCCTCTTTAATGCTATAATTTCCCCATTCTATTCCCTATTGTTTTCCTTAAACTCTCTAGAAATATTTGGTTCTTCAGGCTCTAACATAAATTTTGCTCTACTTACATCATCTAACTTTATTTTTCCTCTTTCAGCTGATTTTACTATATCTTCTGACATATATTCAATAGTATATCTAATATTTATACCAAATCTTTCTAAAACTTCTTGTATTCTTTTGTCTAAAAATAATTCTCCTGTTTTTTCATCTCTTAAAGTTTGCATAACTTCTTCTTGTTTTCCAGATTCTAATAAGCGTTCCATCTGCTCTATATACTCAAATTGTAAATCTTGTACTATGTGATATAAATACTCTGTTTTTTTCTCTTCTTTTAGATTTCCTAAAAAAACAGGTATTAATTTTTTATATTTTTCTATACTTATACTAAAATCTTGTCCATTTCTTGCTTTATTTATTTCTTCTTGAAATGCATCTTTCCATAGAAATACAATCCCTTTTGATGGTTGTTTTGTAACTTCAAAGACTGCTGATGAAGTATTTAATATTTCAAAAGAATTTTGTTTTATTTCTTTTTCTGATAAATCTAGTGCTAAATCATTTGTAAAACTATCAAAAAGTGTTATAACTTCTTCATTCTGCATTCTATATATCTCGCAAAATTCCTGCATTTCTTCTTTTGAAATTTGATATACTTTTCTTCCTTTAAAATATATTTTTCCAATCTTATTACATGGATATTTTTCTTCTCCCCAAACTTTTATACCATCTTTTTCTAATCTTTTTTGTAATTTAAAAGCATATATTAACTCATTTCTTCTACAATATATAGAGTTCTTATCTATTTTTATATCTTCTCCCTTATATTGTTCATATATTTTATCAATAAAAAAGTCTATATAAGGATTTCCAAATGCATCTTTTTTAAATGTTTGTGCAAACTTTTTTCCATAAATTTGCTCCCAAAATTTATTTTTATCACCAAATTCATACTCTAATACTACCTTTTCTGCTTCATTTGGCTTTTTACTCAAATGATATAACATTGTTCTTACTTCTGAAGTTTCAAATTCATAAGAGCTAACAGAAAGAAACGGATAAGGTATTTTTATTTTTTTTCCATTTATTTGTATATTTTTATGTTTTTCTATATAATGATTAATAACTAATTCTACAAATAAATCTTGCATCCCCTCTTCATTATTTCTATCCGGCTGATAATAAGTATGGAAACTATCAACCATAGAAAAACTATGACCATATTCATGGATTAAAACTTCTATTAACCTAATTGAATCATTCCTAACATTCTCATTTATTTTAATTAATTGCTCTAGGTGATTGGTTTGTCCTACTGTTGTATCTACCAAATCCTTTCTAAAATTTATATTTGTTTTATTAACTACTATTTCTAATTTTTCTTGTTTTTGAATATCTATTTCACTTCCCATAGTATCATAAACAAATTCTTTTATCATTTCTACTACTAAATCTTTATATGGTTTTATATCAGGATCAATTTCACTTGTAAAACTATCTATTATCTTTTTTCTGTTACTACTTTCTTTTATCTTACCTAATAGATAGTACTTAGCTTTATTATCTGATACTTTCATAATAACTTCTGTTTTTTCTTGCTCTGTCTCTAATCTATCGATTTTTTCTTCTATTTTGCTAAGTTTCCTCATCTGATTTATAATTTCTATTGCTGATTTTTTGTTATCAAATTTTTCTAATATTTTAGCTCTATAATAAAGATTATCAAATTCTCCTAATTGTTTTTTTACATCTCTTATCCATTCTTTTCTGTTTTTAAATTTTTTTGTAACACTTTCCCTCATTATCAAATTTATCGCTTTTGTTAATTCACTTTTATCTCTCATAACTTTATTTCCTTTATTTAATCATATATTACCAAAGGATTTTCTTCACTTGGTGTATACCATTCTATATTATATTTGTCCTTCAAAATTTCTTTCTTTACTCCCCAGTATTTGTGGCAATAGCCCATATATGGTGGTACCTTTTTATAAGATTCAACCAATTTATTTAAAATTTCATCTTCACTTAATCCATTAGTATCTCCTAATAGCTTCTCTATAAACTGTTCTTTTATTCCTTGTATTTCGTAATTTTTCAAGTCATCTTTTATTACTCTAAGTATTACTTCATCTTCTAACCCTTCTATCTTATCTATTTTATCTAAAGTTTCTTGTGAATTTTTCAAAATAATCCCTCCTCATTCAAATAATTTTTCTATTTTTTGAATTAAAAATTCATTGTCATACTCTATTTTATTTTCTTCAAATATGACATTTTTTTGTAAAACTTGTTTTAATCCTTCAAAAATCGCATTTTCTGTATTTTCTAATATGATTTTTTTAGAATATCCGTTTACCGCTTCTTTTGCGGCTGTATTTGTTATTATTATATTTTTGTTTAAAATTTTAGCTTCATCAATTACCATTCCATATCCTTCAAATTCAGATAATAGTGCAAAATAATCAGCTTTTTTTATATATGGATAAGGGTTTTCTCTTTGCCCCATTAACTTGAATGTATCTGTAACATTTAATTCTTTTATTTGTTTTTCTAAATTTTCTCGTTCTGGCCCATCACCTATCACATATATTTTATGAATTATACCTTCATCAATTAATCTTTTATGAACATTAATTAATCTATCTATTGCTTTTTGCTTAACTAGTCTCGCTACAGTAATAATTGACGGTTCATTTTTGTCTATATATTCTTGTCCAACTTCTATATTTGATTTTTCTATAATTCTTGATTTATCTATATAATTATATATTACTTCTTCTTTTTCTTTTAAGTTATTATCTTGATATAATTTATTAAAACTCTCTTTGTTATCATTACTTACAAATATCAACTTATTGTATTTACTATAAATTTTCTTATCTATTTTTAGTTTTAATTTTGCTTTAAATCCTTCTCCAAATACTTTTGATATATCATTGTGAATCCATGCAATTTTTTTATCTGCCTTTCCAAACTTAAATAATCTTGTAATTGGACCTTCTAAAAAAGCTATCTCTATATCAAAGTTTCCATCTATATATTTTTTATATAGAGACTTTCCAGATTTTAATATATAAATTGGAATTATTTTCTTTTTGAATTTACTCATTTCTTCATAAGAGTTATTATATAATTTTATAATTTTTACATTTTTATTTAATTGATTTTCAAAAGCTCCATTTCCATATAATGTGAAAATTGTAATATCATACTTTTCTTGTAATTTATTTGCTATATCTACTAAAACTCTTTCTGCTCCACCAATTCCAAGACTGGTTATTCCAAATACTATTTTTTTCATCATTTTTCCTTTCTATTTTTCATTGGGGTCGGTTCTTTTTGCAAAAGGGTCGGTTCTTTTTGCGAAAGGGTCGGTTCCTTTTGCGAAAGGGTCGGTTCCTTTTGCGAAAAAAGCAAACCTTTTAAAGAAATTATTGCCATAGTCATACTTGATATATTAAAAAATACATAACCTGAAAGACTTGAAAGTATTATTGCTAATCCTGCTCCTGTTAAATACATTATACTATCTATTTCTATATTTTTTCTATTTTTGTATATTTTATATATTCCATATAAAAATATTGTTAGAAACGGTCCAAAATATAATATAAATCCAATTATGCCAAAATTACATAATAATGCTGGCACTTCCATTTCCATTACTAACTCTCCTATTTGATTTTTGTAACCATTTCCAAATAATATTAAACCTAAATTTTTTTGCTCTTTTACAAGAAACACATTGTATATAAATTGTTGTGCTCTTAAATTAACATTTGATAATTTTATTTCTTTGGCAAATTCACATAGTTTTATAATAGCATTTTTTTCTTCCTCTGTCATATAGTTTTCAGGTAAAGTTTTATTTGTAATTTGCTTATATAAATTTAAAATATCTCCTGTTACATATCTTTGTTCTAAAGTTTCATGATCTATATTATTTAATTCATTTTGCTTCAATATTTTTCTTCTTTCAATTGTCTCTGAGCCTAATATCAATATTAAAATAACTGCTACTATAGCACTAAAAACTGCAATTCTCACTGTTTTTTTGTTAAATTTCTCTTTATCTCTTATTTTAATAAAAAATTTACCTAATACAAATATTGCCATTATTAAACAAAATCCAAATAATCCTGTTCTCATTCCAGAAAATAGAACTAAATAGATTGCTGTAAAAATAATTAATACTATTTTTTTCCAATCTTTTAATTTTACTTTTCCAAGTATTATACATAAACTTAAAAGTAAAACTGTACATAAGCTATTTCCTGACTCAAAGTATCCTTTATACCCAATTCCTTCTAAATATGTTGATGATGATGTTTTTGTTACAATTGATATAAATAAAGATAAAACATATATTTCTAAACTTATAAAAACTGACTTTTCAATTTTATCTCTATCTTTTATAACTTTAAAAAATAAATATAAATTTATTATCATTAAAGAGTAATTTATTATATATTGAAGCTCATTTTTCCAGATTCCATAAGAACTTTCATTATGTAGCTTTTGAAATAAGAGCAAATGTATAATTGAATAAATTGCGTAAATTACTGCTACTATTATTTTCTGTTTTTTGTTTTTTTCTTTGAAAAATAATATAATAAAAACAATACATGGTATAATCGGTCTAAGTATTGTTGTTAGAGAAAATGACGTATTAAAATAATTTCTGAATAAAAAACTGATTATATCAAGTATTGGACAAATACATACAAACAAACACATTAAATTTTCTAGTGTCAATTTTTTTCTTATAGTATCTCTCACAATTCTTTCCTCCATTTTTTATCAAAATATGGACCAAAAAGAACCGGTCCCAATGGCTCCTAATAAAAAGCAATAAATTTTATAAGTAACTTTATTATTGCTTTTAATATATAAATTTTTTAACGTTCTCTTTTTTAAAATTTCATTTTTTCTCCAGTTTGGAAATTTTGTATTTATATTATCCCAATTTTCTTTTAAAGCTTGTTTTCTTTGATCTTTGTCTTGTATTTTGCACACTCTTTTTAGTGAACTACATAATAAAAATCTTACATAATTATATTCTAATTGTTGCTCATACTCTTCATAAAAGCCCTTTTCTTTATAATAGGAAAATATATTTTCAAATATAGTAAAAATCTCTTTTGTTCTAATATTTTGTGTATTTGCTATTGAATCTTCTCGTTGTGTATAATGTATAAAACACTTTTTTACAAAAGCTACCTTATTTAAATATGGAACTAATTTATAGAAAAACTCTACATCTTCATATCTTAATCCTAAAGGAAATTCTATTTTTTCTTTTTCTATTATTTCTCGTTTGATTAGTTTATTCCATGCAACTACTCTAGCTTTTTCTAGCATTTCTTTTTTATTTTGATAAATTTCTCCTATATCTTCTCTTTTTTTATGTGGGTATTCCCAAATATAGTCACATTCTACCATATCTGCATTTTCTTTTTTAGCTTTATTATACATTTCTTCATAAGCTGATATTTCTATATAGTCATCCGAATCCAAAAATGCGATATATTCTCCGTGTTGCATAAGGGATTCCGAAATTTCTAGCACTTGATAACCCGCCATTTTCTTTTTCTAGATATTTTATTTTGTCTTTGTATTTTTCTAAATACTTAGCTATTTTTTCTTTTGAATTATCTGTTGAGCCATCATTTACTATAATTATTTCTATGTCATCAATTGTTTGGTTTACTACTGTATCTAGACATTTTTCTATATAATTTTCGACATTATATACAGGTATTATGATACTAACTTTTGGCATTTTTTTAATCTCCTAATTTTTTAATAAATGGTGTCTTTTTCTAAATAAACCTCTGCTCTATCTGCTAATTTTTGATATTTTAACTTTTTATCTTTTATTTTTTCTCCTAATTCTGGAAGTATACCAAAATTTGCATTCATTGGTTGAAATTTATCATTTTCTGTAGATATATATTTTGCAAGTGCTCCTATCATTGTATATTTAGAAAATTTTACTTTTTGTAAACTCACATCTTCATGTATACTTTTGTAGCTTTTTACTGCATTTATTCCTGCAACTAATCCAGATGAAATAGATTCAACATATCCTTCTACTCCTGTTATTTGCCCAGCAAAATAAATATTAGTATTTTTCTTAAAGTTATATGTTTCATCTAATAGTTTTGTTGAATTTATATATGTATTTCTATGCATTACTCCATATTTTACAAACTCTGCATTTTCAAGTCCTGGTATCATACTAAATACTCTTTTTTGCTCTCCATACTTTAAGTTTGTTTGAAAACCAACTATATTATAAATACTTGCAATACTATTGTCTTGTCTTAATTGAACAACTGCATATGGTCTTTTTCCTGTCCTTGGATCATCAAATCCTACAGGCTTTAGTGGTCCATATCTTAAAGTATCTATCCCTCTTTTTGCCATTATTTCTATTGGCATACAGCCTTCAAATATCTCTTTTTTCTCAAAGTTGTGCAAATTTACAACTTCAGCTGATATTAATTCATTAACAAATTTTTCATATTCTTCCTTGTTCATAGGTAAATTAATATAACTTCCATTTTGATTTTCTAACCTTTTCTTCCATTCTTCTATTGTTTCGTCTTTTTTCTTTTCTTGGTCATATCTATTTCCATAAAAAGCTATATTAAAATCTATACTTTCTCTTGTAATGATTGGTGCTGCTGCATCATAAAATGCAAGCTTATCTTCTCCTGTTAGGCTTGTTATCTCTTTTGATAGGCTTTCAGATGTTAATGGTCCTGTTGCAATAATTACTATTCCACCTTCTGCCAATTCTTTTAATGTTATATCATTTCCTATTTCTTTATTTATTACTTCTATTAAAGGATTTTTTTCAATTTCATCTGTTACTCTTTTGGAGAAATTTTCTCTATCTACTGCTAGTGCTTGCCCTGCTGGGACTTTGGTTTCATCAGCTATTTTTATTAAAAGAGAGTCTAAATATCTTAATTCTTCTTTTAATAAACCACAAGCATTTGTACGTAAATTTGATTTAAATGAATTGCTACAGACAATTTCTGCTAAATTTTTATTTGAATGTGCAGGTGAATATTTAGCTGGTTTCATTTCATATAACTTTACTTTTACACCTTGCTTTGCAATTTGATATGCTGCTTCTGTTCCTGCTAAACCTCCACCTATTACTACTATATAGTCATTCATTAATATCTCTCCTTTACTTGATAAACAATTTCTTTATCATAGGTATTAAATAATGACTTCCACCATTATTATTTGCTTGTTCTACCATTCCTATAACCACATATGGAGTATCATAATCTACTGTTAAACAATCAAACCATCCTATTGTATCTGCTGTTTCATCTTTTGAAGATTTTAATTCTGCTGTTCCAGTTTTTCCTGCAATTGTTATTCCGTTTACTTTCATGTCTTTGGCAGTTCCTTCTGGATTTTCTACAACTTGAATTAAATCATTTTTTATCTCGGTTGCTGCTTCTGATGTAAAGGCTCCTTCTACGAGATACTCTGGTTCTTTGTTTTCTTTATACTCCAAATATGGTTTTACCATATTTCCATCATTTACAAAACTAGAATAAATTGATGCCATATGTATAGGGTTTACTAATATTTCTCCTTGTCCATATCCACTATCTGCTAAACCTGTTTCTGATGTTATTGTATCTGAATTTGAATATTGAGACTTAGATATATTTAAATCAAAATCTATATTCTCATTAAATTTAAGTTTTTTAAGCCCATTTACAAAATTTTCTTTCCCCATTTTTAATGCTGCTTGTGCAAAATATATGTTGTCAGAGTGTATTAAGGCATTTTTTAAATTCTTTGCTCCACTATATCCTGTTAATGTTGTTATATTATATGTTCCCCAAGATGAATCTTTTTGCCAACTTAAACCAGAATAGTCAAAGGTGTCTTCTGTTGTTAAAGAATTAGTTGATAGTCCTATTGCTCCTGTTATTGGCTTAAATGTTGAACCTGGGCAGTAACTTTGAAGATATCTTGCAAGCATTGGTGTATTTTCATTATTTGATAGTTCTTGCCATTCTGAAGTTGACATACCTAAAGTCATTTTATTTACATCATAAGATGGTGTACTTACTAAAGCTAAAACTTCTCCTGTCTCTGGATTCATAACTACAAATAAGCCTTTATCATTCTTTAATTCATTATATAAATTGTTTTGTATCGTAGAATCTATTGTTAATTTTATGTTTTCACCATCTACTTTTTCTTGCTTTACAATTGTGCTTTTTCTATTACCTTGTTCATCAACAATATAGATCTCAATTCCATCTTTACCCTTTAATCTGTTTTCATACTGCTTTTCTAAACCTGTTTTTCCAATTATACTTGAAGATGAATATTCTGGATTCTGTTCTAATTCTTCTTTGGTTATTGTTTGTACATATCCTGTAAGTTGTGCTGCTGCTCCTCCTAATGGATATGTTCTGCTATCTTCACTTGTTATTTTTACTCCTGGTATTTGTAATAATTGTTCTTTTAATTCTGCTTCATTTAAAGAAATTGTTTTTATTGGTACAAAACTATCATCTTTTACCCACGATGCTTGTAATTTACTATTTATTGAATCTGTTGTTGTATTTAATAATTCAGCCATTTTTCCAATATCCGCTTCTCTATTTTCACTCAATTTTCCTGGTACTATACCCACTGATGAGGCTGTTCCATTTGATGCAAGTTCTATTCCATTTCTATCTGTTATTGTTCCCCTAATAGCCTCTACTGTATTCACTCTTACTTTATCTGTATCATTTAATTCTGGAAAAATAAGGTTTGAACTCCAATCTATTTTATATGTTTTTTCACTTCCCTTACTTAAGGTTACTTTGTTATCAAACGAAACCTCTGTTCCTGATACATTCATTTTTGTTTTATAAGTAATTATTCTTTGTTTTCCTGACTTTTCTATTTGTGATATCTCAATTTGCATATTTGTCATATCTATACCTTGATATATTTTTTCATTTCTATCAACAAAATCTTCTTGAGTTATTTTTTGCTTGCTTGCTTCACTAATCATTTCATACATTTCTTCATATTTCTCTTCATTGATTTTTGCAACATAGTCATTTAATACTTGTTCTGGATTGTCCTGTGCGTTTTTTAAATATAAATATCCTCCTATTGCTACTATTACTAATATTATTATCAAAATTGCTATAATTATTTTTCTATTTTTCAACTTTTTCCCCTCCTTTTTTCTAATTTATATCATAAATTAACTAAAAATGCAAAAAATACTTGAAAAATTCTGCTAAAAATATTATCATATAATATATTGATTATGTGAGGAGAGAGTATATGGTTTTATATAATGATCTAGATGAAACCAAAAAAATAGCTTTATCTAATGATTTGGATGATAAACTTTCTGTACAAAAAGCAAAATTAAATTTGCTGTTAGATTGTATTGAAAAAACCAATCAAACTATACAACTTTTTGATATTAATTTAATAGATGAACAAAGTTTACAAATATTTAATAAAAATTTTAAGTTATTACTAGAGCTACAAATGAATTTAGATTATTTATCATATAATATTTCTAACCTAACCTATCTAAAACAACTATTGGTAAATATACCTGTCAATTATGCTAATGAAAATCAAATAAAAACTTATAATAAACTAGCAGATAAATGTGAAAAAGCACTTTATTTAACAAATATTTGTGTTGATAATATTATTTCAGAATATAAAGAAGCACCTCAACTTGATATTGATATTCACGCAGCTCAAGCTACTGTTCCTCTTGCTACAGATGTTTCTTCGCAAAACAACAAAACACATGATGAATCAATATCACAAACTCCAAATACAATTACAAATAATAATGTGTTACTTATATCTGAAATTCAAAATAAGGTTTTTCTTCCTTATTCAATTAAAGAACTAAATGAGATTTTTAAACAAAATAAAAAATATAATTCTTTGAAAGAAGTTATAGAAGATAAATATATTTTACCACTTGATAAATATAAAAATCCATTTATATCACGTTTTAAAGAAGCTTATTCGTTAATGCGAATTAGAGAAAATGCATCAATTATAGATAGTATAAATTTGGCTTTGGATGTTACTTTTAATTCTCTCTTAAATCCTGCTATTATTACAGCTTGTAAAAATTTAGATGAGTTAGATATTTATTTAGATTGTCTATCTTCAAATGAACTTGATAAATTTGATATATTTGAAATAAAATATGAAATTAGACCAAGTAAACATATAAAACCTAAAGGAGTATAGGGTTTTTATTCTCCTTTAGGTTTATTTTGTCTTTTTTCAAATTCTTTTCTTTTTTCATGCCTCGCTTCTTGTATATCTTCTTTTCTTGAAATTATTTTGTATGTTATGTATATTATGAATATTATAACAATAAAAAAGGTTGTATTTTGTGTGTATTTCACTATATTTCCTATTTTGGGTATTTTTAATATATACACTCCTTCTATATTTTCATATGATACTAATTCTTCGTCATTTGCTGTATTTCTATCTCCCTTTGTTTGATAATATACTTTTCCATCTTTTTGTATAATATTAACTATTCTATGTGTAATAGAATAACCTTCTTGTGAAAAAGTTATTATATCGTTTTTTCTTATTTCCTCCTGTTTTGTTGTTTTTACTATTACTAAATCTCCTATTTGCAATGTTGGTTCCATACTTCCAGAAACAATAGCAAACACCTTATATCCTAAAAAATTAGGAACCTTATTGGGTTGTTTGACTTTTTGTATTATTAAAATAAGGTTACATATAAAAATCAATATGATAATTGGATATATTATTAATTTACAAATTTTTTTTATTTTGGCTTTTCGATTTAATTTTTTTGTTATTTGTTCGTTCGTGTATATCTTCATTTTAAATCAACCTCTTTTAACTAATTTGCAAATCTATATGGATCTGTTAATGTTCCATTTCCTTTAACTTCTAAGTCTCCTCTTATTGATATTACTGGTCTAAGACCAATGCTATTTGTAATTGTGTTTTCATTTGTCCAATCATGCATACTACCATCAGATCCTAATACTATCATTCCAGATTTATAATGTGATGCCATATCCCAGAACGATGGAGACATTGTCCAGGTATCAGTTCCTATAGATGAATTATATATAAAATAATTTGTGTTTCTTTGTTTCCAATATCCACCTGCATATAATAATTCATCTCCTGTTATTAAACCTATTTTATCTTGAACCAAACAACCATCTGTATATGAAAATGTAGGCTTATATGTATTACTATCATATCCTACTCTCAAATAACTTCCATAATAACATACTTTACCTGATGTTCCTGATGATATCATATCATCATCATATGTTGTGTCAAATACATAATCTGATTGTACAACATAGCTATCATAGCCTTTGCTTTCTATATTATTTTTATACCATGATTGTAATGTATTATATGCTATTGAATTTTTCCAATTTATATGTTCTATTGCTGTGTCTAATGTATCTGCTTGTGATGTATTTGTTCGTGTATATTGTGAATTAGCTGCATTTGCATCTAATATTAATCTTATTGATCCATCAGTATTTATTCTTAAAATTCTCCATAATTGCCCAGCAAATGAAACATAATTGTTTTTAACATTGCCTCTAAAGAAATATATAGTTTCTTTTGATAATGGGTCTTCTATTGAACCTAAAGCTGCTTCATTTTGTCCTGATATACCAGTAAATATATGACCTTCTTCATAATGTTCTATAGATCCTTCGTGTTGTATAATTATATTTTTAAAACTATTTTGAAGATATATTTTTACATTTGTAGCTATTTCCTTTTGGCTCTCATCATATGGTAGAGTTTCATCTATTGCTAAATCTGTTGTTTTATACAAATATCCTGTTGTATGATCTTGTATCATGTTTTCATATATTACATCTTGCCTTCCTGCAACTTTTATTTGAATAGAGCTAGTACCATTTGCTGGAATTGTCATATATTCATCATTTGTATTGATATATGTTATGTCATATAAATCTTCTTTTTCTTTTATTATATACCTTACTTCATAGGGATTAGGATTATTTACACTTATATTGAAAGTATTGTCTACATCTCCTACAGGTGTTACTACAGCTGTTATAGGTGTATGTGAGTTAGATGTTATTGTAAATTCACTACTTTTGATATTTTCTTCGTATTTTGCATATGATATTTTTATTAAATATATTCCTAATAGTAATACTAAAACTACCAGTAGTTTAATATATTTTTTCATATCTTCCTCCTAGATCACTTGTTCTGCTTTTATTTTTATTTCAAATTTAAAATCTTTGCTTGCATATGAAGTATTATTTTTTATTTCATCCCATAAAAAAACTATTTTGAATTTTTTTTCCTCTTCTGTACCATAATTTAATTTTATTGGTCCATACCCTTCTGCTGTTTCATTTAATTCCGTTTCTGAATTGTCTGTAATTTCATAAATCTTGTATGTAAGTGGAATATCTGATTTTGTAATATTTAATTCTATATAGTAATCCATTAAAACTTCATTAATGCTTGTATTTTCATAATTTTTTACATTAAATTCTACACTTTGCGTATCTCCTGGTAATATTAAATTGCTTGTATCGACTGCACTGGTATCTAATTCTATCTGAGGTATAGCTACATTTATATTACTTTTCGAATTTATTTCTGATATATATCTAGATGATGTAATATTTATTAAATATATACTAGATATAATTATGAATGCACTTATCAAAAGCTTTAATTTTAGTTTCAAATTAATCTATACCTCCTTTTAGTTTAATTTTCTATTTTTTGTCTTACTGTAATTGTTGAGTTTATGAAATATGCTGTGTTCTCTGATGGTATTGTGGTTGCTGCTTCTTCCCATTCCCAAAATACCCTTATTGTTTTTTTATCATTTTCACTTAAAGATTGATCTGTATTATTTAAATTTATTTCTCCTTCTATATTTGTTGTTCCTTCAAAATTTTTAAAAATTCCATCTTCTATTATTTCATAATTTGTTAGTTGAATTCCATTAGGTAAATTTGTTGTATCAAAATTTATAATATATTGTGTTGAAACTTCTGTACTTTCTGGATTAATAGTTATATCAAAGTAACCTGTTTTACCAGGTGCTAATTTGTTTTCATATGTTGTCTGCACATCTTCTTTTGGAATTAATTCTATTAAATTTGAAAATGTATTTTCTTGAGTTATATCTATGTTATTAATTTTTACATTCCATGTTGCCACTTGTGTTTTTGGTGTTCCATCAACTATTGTTGTATATCTTGCAAAAGTGCTATACATTATTAGAAAAAATGCTAAAAATGAATAAAATACTAAAAATCGTATAATTTTCTTTTTACCCTTAGATCTATATCTTAATTTCAAGTTCATCTCTATCACCTGCCTCATTTGAATTAATATCTATTGGCAAAAAATTCTATATTTAAGTTATAGTTTGCATCTATGTTTTTTCCAATTTCTGTGTCTGTTTTATTATCTCCTTCAAACCATTTCCAATCTAAGGTATATGTATTATATGATTTATTAGCTAAGTTTATATTATCATGTGTTAACTCCTCGACTGTTACCCATTTTTGATCATTTCCTATTATATATTCTCCATTACATTTTAGTCTATACCTCATATCTATCCCATGTTGATTTTCTTCATTTATTTTAAAATAGTATGTAATAGCAAAATCATTATTATTTCTTATAATGAACTGATATGAATTCTGACTACCTGGAGCTATTCTATCATTTCTTACAAAATATGATTTATTTTCAAATATTTTTAGTTTTGTTTTATTTGTGTATTGAGTATTTTTATCATATATTAATACCCCATTTTCTTCTTGATTTACTTTTCCATTTTCAGAATTATAATTGTCGCTAATACTCACTTGAAATTTTTCTTGGCTTATGTTATTTTCTATGTTATTATTACTGTCATTTGTTCCATTTGTTGAATTTATGTCTTCCTTGTTTTCTTCATCTATTTCAATAAAATTAATATCAAAAATATCTACATTTCCCATGGGAATCATTGCATTTATTACTCCTAAATGTTTGACTAAAAAGAATAGTAATAAAATAATTATTATTATACAAATTGTTATTGTTATTATTTTTCTTTCTGTCACTTGCTTTCCTCCTCTTTTGTTTTTAAACTTTCATTAAAACTTACATTTAAAATATAAACTTTAATGGAAGTTTAACACTTCCATTTTAGTCTATGTGTTGTTGTACTGTTATATCAACTGGTATATGTAATGTTTCGCCAGCATTTCCTATTTTTGTATCTGATAAATTATTAGAATCATTATTTGTCCATTCTAATGTTAATTCTATTTTTACTTTACCATTTGAAGCATCAAATGCTTGTCCACTAGGTAAATTTATTGTTGTCGTTGCCCCACTTGTAGCAGCTCCTGTTATTGAGGTCGTTAAATTTACATCTTCTGCACTATCTCCAAAAACTGTAGCTAGTTCATCTTCATCGATAGTTGCCCCAAAATCAACAGCAACTTCTGTTCCTGTTAAATCAAGCTCTATTGTAGCTTTTGCTGTTGATCCTGGTGCTATTTTTCCTTCTACAACATTTGCATTAGTTTCTACTGTAAATGGTAATGTAAAATTATTTGTTAATGCTTCTGTCCCATCTGTAACAGATACTGCCCATTTTGCTACATCTACTGTTGTTTGACCAGAATATTCATCTGCGTATCTTGCATATGTTCCAGATATAAAATATAAACAAATAGTTAAAATCATTAATAATACTATTATTGCTGTTATTGTACTTTTTTTCATTTGTTTCACCTCCTTTTATTTCTTTGGATATAATTTATATAACAAACTTTTAAGTTTGATTATATACAAATTTTCATATTACTTTTGTTGTTTCTTTTTTAATTCCTCATATTGTTTATCTTTTTCTATTTTATCAGCCATATTTAACCAAATTAAACCTATCACCAATATCACTAATAATATGATAGCTAATGTTTTTGGCTCTTTTAGTTGCATTAATACATTTCCTAATTTAGGAATTTTAAAGACATATACACCCTCTATGTCTTTCGATAATACTAAATTAATATCTGCCGTATTGTTATTGTCTCCTTTTGTTCTGAATGCTTTTTCTCCTTCAGAATCTGTTATTACTTCGATAATTCTGTGTGTAGTAATTGTATTTGCTTCATTTCTAAATGCAATTATATCATTTTCTTTTAATACATTTGGATCTATTTCTTTTACAAAAACTAGATCTCCTGTATAAATTGAGGTTTCCATAGAACCTGATAATACTATCATTGGTTTATATCCTAAAAAATCTGGTACTTCATCTGGATTTTTATTTGCTTTTACTATGATTATAAAACTTATTACTATGATTGAAATTATTACTATAAAAAAAAGATATTTTATTATTATTCCCAATATATTTTTCTTTGGTTTATTCTTATTTTTTTCCACTTTTTTCTTTCCTTTCGTTATTTTTGCATACACAATTTTAGCATTTGTTGTCTTTTTTTGTCAAGTATTTTTGTATAATTTTTATATTGTTAAACTTTTTTATTATATTGCATAATATACTTTAGGTGATTCTATGAAAATTTTAAAATTTGGTTCAATTGGACCTATTGTTCAATTTTTACAAAATATATTAAAAATACTTGGTTTTTATTCTGGAAAAATTGATGGTAATTTTGGAAATTTAACTAAAAATGCAGTTATTAATTTTCAACATGCTTTTGGTTTAGTTGATGATGGAATTGTTGGATTTAAAACTTGGAATGCACTTACGCCTTATATAAATGGTGGTCTAGGATTTATTGTTCCGACAAATATACATTATAGTTATTCTATTTTAGAGATTAATATAAATTCTCTAAGAAGTTTGTATCCTTTTTTAGCAATCTCTTCTGCTGGAAAGAGTGTTCTTGGAAATAATATTCCAGTTATAAAGATCGGAAATGGTTCAAAAGAAGTATTTTATTCTGGTTCTATTCATGCTAACGAATGGATAACTGCTCCATTACTTATGAAATTTTTAGAAAATTATTGTTATGCTTATGCTAATAATTTAACAATTTTTGGTTTAAACCCTAGAACTTTATATAATACTACTACCATTTATATAATGCCTATGGTTAATCCTGATGGTGTTAATCTTGTTACAGGCGAAATATGTCCAAACTCTTCTTTGTATATCAATACTAAATTAATTGCTAATAATTATCCAAATATTTCATTTCCTGATGGTTGGAAAGCAAATATTAGAGGTGTGGATTTAAACTTACAATTTCCAGCTGGTTGGGAACAAGCAAGAACTATTAAATTTGAGCAAGGCTTTACA
>CALXCB010000032.1 GCA_944386695.1 uncultured Clostridia bacterium
CTTAAGTCTTCGATTTTACTCCAATCGACTTCTCCTTCATATATTACAAATCCTCCATTTACTGTTGTCTCTCCTGGTACTTGTGATGCTGTAAATCCATCTGGCACTGGTACTTGCAATGGTTTTCCATCTTCTCCTAGCTCTGTACTATCTACCATTGTATAACCTTGTGTCTCTTCCTCTGCCATTGCCTTCTGGCTACTTGAATTTATCGCTATTGCTATCATTTTTACTGCTACTATTGCTAGTATTACAAATACAATTATTCCTGCCACTACCATTGTCGCACTTAAATTTAGGTTTAAGACTTTTAATTTTCTACTACTTTCTCTTTTTAAATTACGGCTCTCTCTCTCTCTCTCTCTCTTAGAGTATTAACGTTTTTACGGTTTAGCTTTTTATTATTCTTTTGCATGGTGCCCTCCTATATTACAAAAATATTTTTATTATAAATTCTGTTTTTTCAAGTTTTTACAATTTATTTTGTATGATACAATCATATTTTATTTATACAGTTTTATTATACATTACCTACTTTCGTTTTTCAATAGGTTTGTCGAATTTGTAAAAAACTTGTAATATTTTTGCAATATTTCTGTAATTTAAGTGTTTTACTAATCGCTTACAAAATGCAACTTTATTTTTTAGATATTTTTAGAATTCTTACACATTGTCCAGTCTGGTAAATCCCTAAAAATCAACTTTTCTTTTTTTACAGGGTGTATAAATTCTACTTCATATGCCCATAATCTTATTTGCTTTCCTTTTCCTCGCGTTCCGTATTTTTGGTCACCAAACAAGCTATGTCCTGCATTTGCCATTTGTACTCTTATTTGATGATGTCTTCCTGTATATAAATTAATTTTCACAAGTGATAAAGCCCTTTTATCATCATAATTTAACACTTCGTAATCTAATTTTGCTTTTTTTGCATTTTTCTTTTTTTGATCTACTACTTTACTTATATTATTTCTTTCATCTTTATATAAATAATCTTCTAATATTCCACTTGTTTCATTAAATTTCCCATCTACAACTGCTAAATATCTCTTTTTAAACTCTTTATTTCTTATTTGTTCACTCAATCTAGATGCTGCTTTTGATGTTTTTGCAAATACCATAATCCCTCCAACAGGCCTATCTAATCTATGTACCAAACCAAGATAAACTTCTCCGGGTTTATTGTATTTTTCCTTAATATATTGTTTAACTAATGTCAACATATCTATATCGTGTGTTTTATCTTTTTGTGATGGTATATTAGGTTCTTTTTCAACTACTATTATGTGGTTATCTTCATACAATACTTTCATTCTTCCCACCTACCGTATATTCCACAAGGTAATATTAAATTTGAATTTTCCATAGGTAAGCCTACTTCTCCTGAAGTTACTTTTCCTCTATATTTTTTTCCTACTGTCAAGTTTAATATATTTGCTAAAACTGTACTTGATATTCCTGTTGTATAAGAATTAATCAAGAAAAATAGTGGCTTATCTGATAAAACTTTTAAACACAACTCTACTAAATCATAAATATCATTTTCGAATTGCCAAACTTCTCCTTTAGCACCTCTCCCATAAGATGGTGGATCCATTATAATAGCATCATAAGTATTTCTTCTTCTTATTTCTCTGCTAACAAATTTATTTACATCATCAACTATATATCTAATTTTTCTATTTGCAAATCCTGAGCTTGCTACATTTTCTTTTGCCCAAGATACCATTCCTTTTGAACTGTCAACATGACATACTGAAGCTCCTTCTGATAAACAAGCAACAGTTGCTCCTCCTGTATATGCAAATAAATTCAATACTTTTATTTCTCTTTTTGCTAATCTTATTTTCTTCATCATCCAATCCCAATTAACAGCTTGTTCTGGAAATAATCCTGTATGCTTAAATCCCATTGGCTTTATATTAAAAGTTAAATTTTTGTATTTTATTTGCCAATTATTGGGCAATTTTGTATTATATTTCCAAGATCCTCCACCTGTTTTGCTTCTATTATAAATAGCATCGATATTTTTCCACTTCTCTGGAAAGCTTTTATTTTTCCATATTATTTGTGGATCAGGTCTTGAAAGTATCTTTTTCCCCCATTTTTCTAGCTTTTGCCCATTTGCCATATCTATTATTTTATAATCTTGCCATTCATTTGCTACTAACATTTTCATATCTCCTTTTGCAATAGTTTTTACTATTAAAATAGTTAAAGCGGAAGAAAATTTGTCTTTTCCCTCCGCCCAAGAACTTCTTAAAAAACTTTACTCATTTCTAAAATCTTTACAAATTTGTAAATTAACCAAAAATTCATCATTATGCACATAGCTATTATTACACACATAGAAAATATAATTTTATGCTCTGATATTTTTTTTATAATTTTACTTGTCCAATTTGCTTTTTTAGTTTCAGATTTTTGTAAGTATGTAGTATACCCTACATTGAAAAACTTTTTCTCCATATACATCCTCCTTATTATTATGTATATGAAGAATTTTTATTTTTAGAACTACTTTTTTTAATTTATTTTAAATATTGTAATACTTCATATTCTTGATTGTTATAAGTCATCCAGTAAGAAGTATCTCCAGACGATAACTTTATATAAATTGCATCAAATACAAATGGTAAAATAGTATCATTTCCTGATATATCCATAAATGAATATTTGCCAAGGTCATCTCCTACAACTATAACATTATAATCGGGTATTTCTAAGAGGCTATATGTATTATTTCCTTTGTTTGTTTGGCAGCCTATATTCTCATATATAAAACCATTTGATATCATATTTCCCTTAGTATCAAAAAATGCCCATTTACCTTCTTGTTGTACTGGAATCAATTTATCTAATAAAATATAGCCATTTTTTACTCCATTATATGAAAATCCTCCTACATCAATCCCTACATCTTCATACTCTGGATATACTATAATATTTCCATTCTCATCTACTACTCCAAATTGCCCTTCATTTTCAACTACATATAGATTAGACCCTCGACTCATTAATGTTAAATTATCATAAATTAAATCTATTTTTCTTTTACCTTCTTCTGAAAATAATCCTATTTTTCCATCACTTTCTACAAGGAATGTTGAAGAGTCTGGGATAAATTCTATATTATCATATTGTGGCTCAAGTACAAATGATGTGTAATCATCTGTTTTTATTATACCATAGCCACCTGTAGAAGCTTCGACAACTAATAATCCATCAAAAAGACTTTTCCAATTTGAGTAATTTCCATCAATTGTCATTTCGCCATAATCTCCTATAGTTACTCCTTCTAAGGCAGCTGTATGAGTACTTATCAAGTAATCTAATGTATAAATTGTTATAACTTTTTTTGCTTCATCATAAGAAAAATAGACATTATATCCTTGTTCTATACCATCAACTGAAGCATATAACTTTCCGTTACTACTAAAGACATCTTTATCTATATTACATTCTATATAATCTTCACTTCCATCCTGTAAGTTTAATTTATATATATCTTTTGAATTTTCACTATAAACTGCAACTTCATAACCTTGTCTTATTACGTAACATTTACTGTCATCTTCTGTTTTTGGTTCATAGTCCCCTTTATAACTTTCATATTCAAATTCTTCGTTTATTGAATTTAAATATGTAGCAAAATCTCTAATTGGTACATAAATTTGAGTTTGACCATTTTCGTCTGTTTGAAAATCTAAAATTGTATCAAAATCTGATACTCGTACGCCATCAATATATGTAGTTATATTAACTGGATGATATACTCTATATACTATTAAAGATATTGCTATAATACATAATACTACCAATAATATTATTAATATTATAATCATTTTTTTCATTTTTTTGCTTTTCATTTTTTGCATTTCTAATTCTTCTTCATCAATAAAATTCATTTGCAATCACCTCTAATTTATCTGATATAACCGTACTTTTTATAAAATTCTTCTTTAAATGCCAATAAATTATCACGCTCTATTTCTATTCTAACTCTTTCCATCAATTTAGTCAAGAATCTTAAATTATGAAGTGATAGTAATCTCATTCCTAATATTTCATTTGCTTTTACTAAATGTCTTAAGTATGCTCTTGTATAATTTTTACAAGTATAACAATCACATTCATCATCAAGTTTATTCCAATCTCTTGCATAATTATTATCTCTTATTACAACTTTCCCTTTTGATGTTAAAGCTGTTCCATGTCTTGCTAAACGAGTTGGTAATACGCAATCACACATATCAATTCCAGCAAGTGCTGCTTCTATTAAATAATCAGGCGTTCCCACTCCCATTAGATATCTTGGTTTATCTTCTGGCATTAAAGGAGTTGTAAATTTCAGTATGTCTAAAAATTCTTCTTTTGGTTCTCCTACACTAATTCCT
Source organism: uncultured Clostridia bacterium (assembly GCA_944386695.1). GTDB lineage: Bacteria > Bacillota > Clostridia > TANB77 > CAG-508 > CAG-269. The sequence continues at coordinate 4,398 of CALXCB010000032.1, forward strand.
CCAATTGCATATCCTGGGAAATCCAATTCTATTAAGTCTTTTGCTGATTTTTCTCTTAAATCTTTATAAAATCCTCCTTGTATAATTCCGAATAATCCTTGATTTTCTGTTTTATGTGCCTCTTTACATCTGGCAGCCCATCTTGTTGTTCTTTCCATTGATTTTTTTGTATATTCATATGTTGAAGGATATGGGCAACATTCATCAAATGCCATTATTATATCTGCTCCAAGTGCTTCCTCTATTTCCATAACTTTTTCAGGTGTAAATAAATGTTTACTACCATCTAAGTGTGAATTAAATTTTACTCCCTCTTCAGTTATTTTTCTAAGTCCACTTAAGCTAAAAACCTGAAATCCTCCACTATCTGTTAGAATTGGTCTATCCCAATTCATAAATTTATGTAGCCCACCTGCTTCTTTTATTATGTCTGCCCCTGGTCTTAAATATAAATGGTATGTATTTGCAAGTATTATTTGTGCTTTTACATCTTCTTTTAATTCTTCTGGGGTCATGGCTTTTACAGTTGCTTGTGTTCCTACTGGCATAAATATAGGAGTTTGTATATCTCCATGTGGGGTATGCACAACTCCTCTCCTTGCTCCTGAATTCTTATCTATATGTAATAATTCATATGTTATTGCTGGCATATAATTTCTCCTTTTATTTTTTTGCTAATTCTTTTAATCCTGCTTTTATAAGTTCTTCTAAACTTAACTCTTCTGTATTTATTTTTTCCATTGCCTTTTCTATTTCTTTACTATTATAGCCAAGCACTTGAAGTGCTGTAAATGCTTCTTCTTCTTTGCTATCTTGTTTTATGGCATTTCTCATATTAAGCATATTGTCTGTTGCAATAGATAGTTCTTCGATTTGTTGCTCCTTTTTTAATTTATCTTTAAGCTCAAGCACTATTCTTTGTGCTGTTTTGGCTCCAATTCCTGGTAATTTTTTTAATGTTTTTATATCATTAGAGATTATTGCAATAGCAAAATCTGAAGGTTCGATTGTTCCTAACATTGTAATTGCTGTTTTGGCTCCTACTCCGCTTACTGATATTAAAAGCTCAAATAGTCTCAATTCCTCCTGAGTGTTAAATCCAAATATACTTATATCATCCTCCATTACTCTATAATATGTATGAACTTTTACAGTCTCTCCTATTTTGCCAATATTTTGCATTGCCAAATCCGACATAAAAACTTTATAACCTAGTCCTCCAACATCTATTACAATATAACCTCTTGCTTTTGCTGCTAATTCTCCTTTTATATATGCTAACATTTTTCCTCCTTTTTTCATTAGGGTCGGTTCTTTTCGCAAAAGGGTCGGTTCCTTTTGAAAAATTTTACCATTGTATTTCTTTTATTCTTTTAATAGCTTCGATAGAATTTTCTTGAGTTCCAAATGCTGTTAATCTAAAATATCCTTCTCCAGATGGTCCAAATCCACTTCCTGGAGTTCCTACTACATTTGCTCTTTCTAATAATTCATCAAAGAAGTCCCAAGATTTCATATTATTTGGTGTTTTTAACCATATGTATGGTGAATTTACTCCTCCATATACTTCAAATCCCGCTTCTATTAAACCATTTTTTATGATTTTAGCATTTTCTTGATAATATTTTATATTTTCTAAAATTTGTTTTCTTCCTTCTGTCGAATAGGTTGCTTCTGCAGCTCTTTGTACAACATAAGAAACCCCATTGAATTTTGTTGTTGTTCTTCTATTCCATAATTTATTTAAAGATACTTTTTCTCCTGATTTTGTATAGCCATAAACTGTTTTTGGAACTACAGCATATGCACATCTTACTCCTGTAAATCCTGCTGTTTTTGAAAAACTTCTAAATTCTATAGCGACATCTTTTGCTCCTTCTATTTCATATATACTATGTGGTACATCATTTTCTGTTATAAATACCTCATATGCAGCATCAAATAAAATAATTGCTTTATTTTCTTTTGCATAGTCTACGAATTTTTTCAATTCTTCTTTTTTTAGAACTGTTCCAGTTGGATTATTTGGGAAACATAAATAAATCATGTCAACCTTAGTTTTTGGAAGCTCTGGTACAAAATTATTTTCTTTGTTTACTGGCATATAGACAATATTTTCGTACATTTCAGTTTTTTCATTATATATACCACTTCTTCCTGACATAACATTAGTATCTAAATATACTGGATATACTGGATCTGTTATAGCTACTTTATTATCTTGACTAAATATATCTACAATATTTCCACAATCACATTTTGCTCCATCTGATACGAATACTTCATCAGGTTCAATACCTAAATTTTTAAAGTCATTTTCTACAATTGCATTTTTTAAAAAGTCATATCCTTGTTCTGGTCCATATCCTCTAAATGTTTCTGCATTAGCAAGTTCGTCTGTTGCCTTATGCATAGCTTCAATTACTGCTGGAACTATTGGCTTTGTTACATCTCCTATTCCAAGTTTTATTACCTTTTTGTTTGGGTTATTTTTTTGAAATTCAGCAACTTTTTTTGCTACTGTTGAAAATAAATAACTTTCTTGTAAATTTAAAAAATTTTCATTAATATTAATCATAATATTTACCTCCTCTTTTTTCATTGGGACCAGGTCATTTTGCAAAAAGAAACGGTCCTTTTGAAAAATATTTTACCAAAAAATAATCTTTTTTTGTATTCCTAATCCATTTCCCTCACAAATTCTAGTTTCAACTTCTTTCTTTTTATTATTAATGGTATTTACTTTTAATGAATTAGAAAATTCTTTTTTATCTATACTTTTTTTTATTTCTGGAGAATCTATTTTTTTGAATTTTTTTCTTTTAAAAAATGATATTATTTTTTTTATCCAATTCATACTAACGATTTTCTCCTTTCTTACTTCCTTCTAGATTTTTTTGTTCTTCTACATCATTTGGCGATTCCCACATCCTTAAACCATTATTATTTTCTATATCATATTCATAACTCTCAAATTTCTCTTCAAATTCTTTTTGACTCATCTCTATAAATAAATTTTTTCCTCCATCTAAATAAAAGAACTTTTTTCCTTCTTGAGGGAAATCCATATATACATACAAAACTGGCTTTTTCTCTTTATCTGATTTATCATATACTCTATCTACTACTGATCTCCTAAAATCTATTCCATGAAGAAATATCGTTAAACCTCTACTTATTTCTTGTTGATGTCTTGAAATTTCAGATTCAAAATTTTGGACTAATTGTAATACTTTTTTTGTTTTGATTTCTGGTGACTCTTTTAAATTCCAAATTTCTATACTATCTAAAAACAATTTTTTTCCTTTATTCATTTTTTCCAGATCTACCACTTTTGAAGATTCATAAATACTTCTTAATATTGATAACTCTAGACTAAGTGTTGCATCCGCTAGCTCTTGATCATTTTTATGAGACATTGTATCTTTTCCTTTTACTATGTCCTCTCTTCTTATTTCTTGATAGCTTTTCACCAGCATGTTAGGTAGTGTTCCAATTGCATAATCTGATAAATTCCATGTTAAATCTACTATAGTATTTCCCCTTTTTACTATAACTTTTTGTTCCTCTTCTATTGGAATTTCTATATCCTCTAGTTTTACAAAAGCATGATTTGAAGATTCTACCACCTTAGATTTTAACCCAATTCTTCTAAACATATAATTTTCAATTTTTGCCATTGCAACACAAACACCATAACCAGAAACTATTGATTTCCATAAAGCTCTAGTAGCTTCTTCATCTTCACACTCAGTTTGCTCTTCTGGTGCATAACTCATTTTTTGTCCTATTAAATAATCTATTTCAACTACCTTTTGAATATCTTTTGCTTTTAAATTTATTTTTTTTAGTACACTTTCAATCCATTCTTCACCTATAAGATATTCTTGTACTGATGAATAAAAAGATTCTGTCACAATCCCATCTATACCATCATAAACTTTCATATTTGGACACATCTCACATAATTGTTTAAACTTTTTTCTTTCCTCATCTGATAAATCTGTTGCATCTACATATATCATATCATCCCAGCCTCTATATTTTTCTAAGTCGTATCTAAAGTCTACAAATATTTTTCCCAATCTACTTACTTTCATTTCAAAGGCTTCTTTATAATTAACTGGCAGTTCTTCATTTTTTTCTTCAAACTCTTTTTTTATTATATTTTTATTTTTAGGACTTAAACTTGCTAAAATATATCTTTTTTCTTTTTCTGTTGTTTCAATCTCACCGTTTTCAATCATAGATAAAAATTTTAATTGTTCTTCTTCATTCAATACTCTAACAACAATTTTATATAATTTTATCTTATTTTTATCCAAAATATCTCTATTATTTTTAATAAATTCAAATACTAAATCTCTATTTTTCACATTATGTAAAATCATATAAAAAGCATATTTTTCAAATTCTCTATGGGTCAATAATACAATTCTTTCTTCGTCTGTTAATTGTAATTTATATATTTCTTCATCAGTTAAATTCTTTACTTCTTTTAATATGTCTCTTTCCATCTATTCCTCCCACTAAAGAAACCTTTGATGTTTGGAGTTTACGTTTGGTACAGCCTCTTTTGAAAAATGTTTCAACTATTTTTTCAAAAGAAACGTTTCTTTTGAAAAAACAATTACTTTTGATTCTGTCTTTGAAGTTCAAATTCTTTTGAATTATTCATTATTTTTATTTTTTCCAAACTAAATTTTATATTTTTGAAAAATCTTACAATAGGATTTTCTTTTTTATACACAACTATACTAAAAGTTTCTTTTTTTTCAGCCTCTAATTCTAAGTCTGTGAATCTACGTTCCTGTTCCATTTTAGGCTCTATGTCTTTTACCATATCACTTAACACTTGATTTTCTTTTACTACACTTTTTTGCATTAGTTCTTCTACTTCTTTATTCATCTTAAATCTCTATCCTTTCGTTTATTTCCATTCTATTTTTCCTTCAAATACTGTTGTTGCAGGTCCTGTCATATATACATGATTATCTTTTTCATCCCAATTTATATTTAAGTCTCCTCCTAACAAATGTACAGTAACCTCTCTTGATGTATATCCATTTATTATTGCTGAAACAACACTTGCACAAGCTCCTGTCCCACATGCTAAAGTCTCTCCTGCACCTCTTTCCCATACTCTCATCTTTAGAGTATGATCATTAACTACATTTATAAATTCTATATTTGATTTTTTAGGGAATGCCTTATCTATTTCAAATATTCTTCCATATTTACATATATCAAATTTATTTACATCTTCTTTTATAAATGTTACTGCATGCGGATTTCCCATTGACACACATGTAAATATAAATTCTTTACCCTCTGCTGTTAGTTTTAAATCCTTAACAGGTGTTTCTTTTGCTATTACAGGAATCTTCTCTGGTTCTAAAATTGGTTCTCCCATATCTACTCTAGCAAATTTCATTTTTCCATCTTCTATTGTAAGTTCCAAAGTCTTTATTCCTGCTAAAGTTTCTATTGTTATTGTTTTTTTATCTGTAAGTCCTTTATCATATACAAATTTTCCAACACATCTAATTCCATTTCCACACATTTCTGCTTCTGTTCCATCTGAATTAAACATTTGCATTTTAAAATCTGCTTTATCTGATTTATCTATTAGTATTAACCCATCTGAGCCTATACCAAAATGCCTATCACTTACGTATTTTGCAAGCTCATTTTTTTCTTTTATGTCTTGATTTATTGCATCCATATATACATAGTCATTTCCTAATCCATGCATTTTTGTAAATTTTAACATAAAATCACCTCTCAAACTTCTGCTCCTATTATATTCTAAAGAAAAAAAAATATCAAGGTTATTCTTGATATTTTTTGCACAAATGCACACTACATTCCCATGTCTCTTAAAAATTTTCTTCCCTTCTTCATAAGTTTCTTTTTATCCCTAGATGTTGTTTCACTATACATCCACACCATACCTGCTGAAACTAAAGTTCCTATCATTACACCTTTAACAAATTTTGTCATAATTTTTCCTCCTATTCTTTATTTTTGATATTTTTATTATTTGTTTTTTTATTATTTATATACTCTTTTTTTAAAGAATAAATTTCATTTACGCAAACTACTACCAAAAATATGCCAAAGTATTTTCTAAGCTCTTTTATTGGCATATTTACAGATAATTTAGCACCTATTATTGCACCTACTATTCCTGCAATTATTATTGGAATTGCAACTTTATAATTTATATTTCTATTTCTTATATTTACTACTATAGCAACAACACAAGTCGGAATAAAAAATACTAAATTTGCTCCTTGTGCCAAATGTTGATCAATATTTAAAAATGCTGTTAACAAATATATTAAAACTGTTCCACCTCCGCATTCCCATACTACTTATAAAACCTGAAATTACACCAAATAGTATTTCCATAACTATATTCCTTTCATACGATTCCAATCATTTTTATAGCAACATAAAATAAAAATATTGTAAATGTAATCTTTAACATATATTTTGGTATTTTATTTAATATTTTCGACCCAATATAACTTCCAATTGCTCCACCAATTGCACATAATGTTCCTATTTTCCAATTTATATAATTATTTTCTGCATAAAAAAAACTCGTTGTAATTACCATTGGCAAAATACACATAATTGATGTTGCCCTAGATTCAACTGTTTCTAAACTTAATAAATATGAAAATGCTGGAACTAAAATTAATCCTCCTCCTGTTGAAAATAGACCTGAGATAAACCCTGCGCTTATTCCTATTAATATCTTTCTTAACATTTCTTTTTTCTTCATATTTTTTATTATTTCTTTTTTGCATAAAAAAATTCAAAAATAAACAAATTTAAACAGGTTCTTTGGTTCAAATATAAAACCAAAATAACCTGTTTAAGTTATTATTTATTATTTATGTATTTCAAAAACATCTTTACTTTCTCCACATACCGGGCAAACCCAATCATCTGGTAAATCCTCAAAATTTGTTCCTGCTGGTATTCCTGCTTTTTCATTTCCTGCTTTTGGATTATAGATATATTTGCAAACTCCACATTCGTATTTTTCGCCTTTTTCATCTTTTTCATTTAAAAAGTTCCTATATCCTAAAGACAATGCAGCTATAACCATAAGCAAAAATGATAATGCTTTCCATATTCCACTTTCTAATATTATTATTGCAAATAGCCCTAATGCTGCACTTACTGCATACAAAACAAGCACTGCTTGCTTTTGAGAAAAACCATTTGCAACTAATCTGTGGTGTAAATGACCTTTATCTGCTTTAAATATTGCTTTTATAGATTTTCCTTTTATTACTCTTCTTATAATAGCCCATGTTACATCAAAAATTGGTAATCCTAATACTAACATTGGAAGTGCAATTACAACTGCTGTATAAGTTTTTGCAACTCCTAAAATTGATACTATTGAAAGTATATATCCTAAAAAATTTGACCCTGTATCCCCTATAAATGTTTTTGCAGGAGAAAAATTAAATGGTAAAAAACCAACTAATGCTCCAATTAAAGATGTAATCATAAGTATTGCTATCATTGGAGAATCATTTAGTGCAAAAATTATAAGCAATGATATGCACGAAATTAATGCAATTCCTGATGACAATCCATCTAATCCATCAATTAAATTTATAGCATTTGTAATGACTAATATCCAAATCATTGTTGCACATATCGAAACTTCATAAGATAGACCTAAACTATTAAAGTATGGAATTTGTACATTATTTATTTGAACTCCAAATGCTACTGCAACAGCTGCAGCAAGAACTTGTCCAAATAATTTTTGTAATGGTTTTAATGTTTTGGTATCATCTATAATTCCTGTTATAGTAATTATTATTACTCCTAATCCAATTCCTATTAATTTTTTAAAGTACGAATTCTCATCAAATAAATTTATACTTCCCTCTATACTCATTACAGATATTAAATATATAAGAGATATTGCAAATCCTGCAATTACTGCAAGGCCTCCCAATTTTGGAATTGCTTTTTTTCTCATTCGTCTATCATCTTTTGGAATATCAATTGCTCCTATTTTCTTCGCTATTTTTATAGAATACGGGGTTACCATAAATGCTACTATAAAGGCTAGTAAGAATGATATTGCTATATTTCCCCACATAGCGTATTCCTCCTTATTGTTTCATATTTTCTTTTTCTATATTATTTATCATTTCTATTCTTTCTTGATATCTTCCACCTTTGAATTCTGTTCCTATCCACATTCTAATAATTTTAACAGCTTCTGCTATAGATGTATTGTTTCCGCTAATTGTTATTACATTTATGTCATCATCAGCTTTAGCAAACCTTGCTTCTTTTTCATTTACAATTAATCCTGCTCGAATTCCTTTAAATTTATTGGCAACAATTGCCATTCCACATCCTGATTTACAAAGCAAAATTCCTTTATCACATTCTTTATTTACAATAGCTTCTGCTACTTTTTTCGCATATATTGGATAATCTGTTCTTTCTTCTGAATCTGTTCCAAAATCTTTATATTCTATCCCTATTTCATCTAAATATTTTTTTATTTCTTCTTTTAATTTATATCCTCCGTGATCACTACCTATTGCTATCATTCATATTCCTCCTTTGATTCTACTTTTTTACTATAACATACTTTAATTTATAATTCAATAAGAAAAAACAATTTTTTCAAATGAAGAATATCTCAATAATCTTTTGTTTCATGTTATATATCTAAACTCTCCTCTTGTACTTCTTCCAGCTCTCTTTTTTCTTCAACACTCTTTCGTAAATGAGCAGTTGGTTCAATATCTTCTTTTATACTTTCTTTAAACATTTTATGTTTTGTTTTTTTAGTTATGGTTGGCGTATCATCTTTATATTCCAAAATCGTTCTTATATCTTTGATTTGTTCTGTTAAAAATTCTAATTGATATGATGCATTTAATAATTGCTTAGATGTTTTATTATCTAAATATTTCGGTTTTAAATTCACTCTGTATTTTGGAAATTTTACATCTAGCCTAACTCTATCTAAAGCATCAGCATCTCTTAAAATTGAATTTAGTTTAAGTAATTGTTCTATAGCTTTTGGATCTTCAATATTATATTTTTCAATCATTTTATAAATTTTATTTTTATTTCCTTCATGAGCTTCTATCAATGCCATAACAAGATTTTTATTTTCTTGTGTATAAAGTTTTCCATTTAAAAAACTCAATAATATTTGATCTATTTTTTTAGCCCCTCTTTTTGCATGAGGTCCAACATCTAGAACTCTACCAATGTCGTGTGTAATAGATGCTGTTATTAAAATATCTTTTATCTCATTATTTAAATCATCTTTTAATATTCCTTCTTTTTCAGCTATTATCATTGCCAATATTGCTACTCTACTAGAATGTTCTTGTCCATGTTTTCCATTTTTATCAATTAAATGAATAGATTGATTATATTTTTGTAAAAAATATTTTCCTTCTTCGCTTTTATTAAATTCTGATAAAACTTCCTTAAAATCTAATTGAACTATATCTTCACTTGCTTGTATATTAGCCACAAATTTAGCAAATTTTTTATCTTGATAAGGATTTTTTTTGTTAAATGAAAATTTATTTAATACTTCTTTAACAGTAGGTTCTAATTTAGGAGCTTTTATTTTATTAATAAAATCTCTAACAATATTTTTACTATTACTCTCAATAGATTTTTGTATGACATCTTTTTCCATTCTTGTCTGATCAATAAAATTATTTATTCCGTTTAATACTTTACTTTTATCTGAATAACCATATTCTTTTGCTTTTTCTAGCATATAATTTAAATAATCCTCTTTTGCTTTATATTCATTTGTGTTTGGTATTAATTCCTCTTCTGTAGCCTCTCGAAATGCTACCTGCAAATTTCCTTTTTCATCTTTTAGTGGTCTTCCTTTTTCGTCTCTTACTAAATCTGGAACCATTTTTACTTTTTCAACTTGGTTGTGTGGCAAAATGCAATATCCTTCAAATACAACTGCTTCATCTGAAAAACCTCTAAATTTATAATTATCTAAACTTTTCCTATCTTGTGGAAAAAACTTTACTGCTGTTGCTACCATATTTGGATGTATATAAGGGCTTTTCTTTAATTCCAAATCAGTTAGATTTTTTATATAAGTATCAATATCAGGACCTCCTGCGAACATATATGCACAAGGTATCCCATAAGAAGCTATAATATTTGATGGTTTTAAATATTCAGTTTCTATTATTTTATCTGACACAGCTTCACTTGGAGTAAAATGGTACATTCCGTCTGCCATTATTTTATCTTTTACTTTTTCAGTTATGTCTGTTTTTACCATTTTAGCCAAACTTGAATATAAGCTTCTAGGTATATATAATAATATATTTTTAATCTTCATTTTTCCCCTCTTATATTTTATTTCTTTTGCATATTTTTATTATATATCACTTTATTATTTTATACAATATCCTTTGATATATTTTTCTTTATATAAAATTCCATGTATGGTACCATTCACCGCCAAGTCTGCTTGACTAAAAAAAACTCTTATGCTAATATATAAAAAGTTTTAGATAATTTTGGAGGATTATATGAACTATTTTATTGATTTTGATCACACTTTATATAACACACCCTTACTTACTAAAGATATGTTACATGCTTTGGCAAACTACATTTCAAAAACTTCTAACGATAATTTCAAAAATATTTTAAATAATCTTACAGCAAAATTTAAAAGAGGTAAAAACAATATTTTTGATATATATAAATTGATTGCTTATTTTTCACAAAATGAATATAGTTATGACAAAAATGAAGCAACTTTAGTTGTAAATAATATAATTTTTAATGGACAAAAATATCTTTTTGAAGATGCTATATCTTTTTTACAGTATCTAAAAAAACAAGGTCATAAAGTGTATATATTATCATATAATGAAAGTAAAGTATATTTTCAAACAGTTAAAATTGCAGGTTCTGGCTTACTAGATTTTGTTGATGGCATCATCTCTATAATTACTTTAAAAGGTGATATGCCTTTTGACTTTCAAAAATGTATATTTATAGATGATAAACCTAGAGATTTAATTTCTATTTATGAGAAAAATCCATATGCAATTTTTAGGATTAGACGTCCAAATGATACATATTCTAATTTAGAAACTAATCTCCCTATCCCAGAATTTTCTAGTTTAGCTGAACTTATGGAAAACTTACAAAGGAATTAATTTAAAATAAACATACCTAATAATTAATTGGAGGAATAAATATGCAAAGAAAAAAAATTGTACTTTTAGGTGGAGGTACAGGCGCTTCCACTATTTTAAGAGGTTTAAAATACTTTCCTGTTGATATAACAGCTGTTATAACTGTTTCAGACAATGGCAGAAGCACAGGAAGACTTCGTAAAGAATTTTCTACACCTGCTGTTGGTGATATAAGACATGTTTTAAGTAATTTATCAACACTTCCAAATGAAGTAAAAGATATTATGGAATATAGAATGTCAACTTATAGTGATTTAAATGGTCACGCAATGGGAAATTTACTTTTAACTGCCCTTTACCAAAAAACAGGAAGTTTAAAAAAAAGTATTGAAGATTTTAGTCAGCTTTTAGGCGTAGAACATACTGTTCTTCCTCTTTCAGAAGATTGTTTGACATTAATGGGAGAAACTGACGATGGTGAAATAATTGAAGGTGAAGAAGAAATAACTTTAGCTAATAAACAATATAAACGAATTTTTTATAAAGAAGAACCAACTATTACAAATGAAGTTTTTGTTGCTATTGCCGAGGCAGATTTAATTTTATTAAGTATGGGTAGCCTTTATACTAGTATAATGCCTCACTTAATTTGTAAAGATGTTGTAAATTCTATTAATAAATCTAAAGCTAAAGTAATGTATATTTGTAATGCTATGACTCAACCCGGAGAAACAGATGGTTTTGGTGTTAGTGACCATATAAATACTTTAGAAAAATATTTAGGAAAAGATGTGATTGATTGTGTGATTGTTAGTAATACTATTCTTCCTAAAGATATTCTGGATAAATATTCTTCTGAAGAACAAAAAGATTTAGTAAAAATTGATTATGAAAATATAAATAAATGTCATTATGAAGTTTTAGAAGATGATCTTTTAACAACTGAAGATGGAACTATAAAACATGATAGCTTAAAATTAAGTTCTATAATCTTTTCTTATTTGATGAGAAAATGCTAAGACAAATGGGACCGGGTCTTTTTTGTCATGTACAAAAAAGACCCGGTCCCATTTGTCACTACATTATTACCTAGTTTTTTCTACAATTATAGAATCATTCTCTCTTATCATACCTCTATCTAAATTCTCTTTAGAAATTTTTACCTTATCTCCTAGTTTTATTACTTCATTATTCTTCTCTCTAATAAAGTAGCTTCTTCCATTAAGAATTATAACATTTTTTCCATTTAATCTTCTAACAACACACTCTTTATCTATAATAAAATGCATACTTTCAAAATGGAACTTTTTTTGGTCATACATTTCTGTTAAATTTTGCGTTTTATCAACAAAACTATCAACAATATATATCATTTCTCCATCTTCAAATTCATCAGGATTATATGCCTTAATTAATCTAATAGATTTAGGAATTCCTGCTATTCCAGAAACTATAATAAAAAAAATCATTATAAGCAGAGGATCTCTAAGTATAATTCTGAAATCAAATCTAGCAAAACTAATAACACCTATAAATATAATACTTATAGCTAAAAAAAGTATCACATCTTTTAATTTCTCTGACTTTATACTAAAAATGTCTTTTTTAATACAATACTTAAAAATAGCCCATGAAATTACTGCACAAATAATTATTACTATAATACTTCCAACTATGGACATACCACAGAAATTTGCAATTAATCCACCTATACAACCAAAAAACATATTTTGTGAATTTCTCCATACCCTAATTTTGCTTTGTAATACAGTGCCGATTAAACTTATTCCTAATAACATTATAACTATACTTACAAAATAACTAAAATTCATTTTTATTTTCCCCTTCTATTAAACTTTTCTTTTATATTCTATCCTTTTTTTTATATTTCGTCAATATTCTAAAAACTATTAATAGGATAAAGACATGAAAAAAAATTTCAAAGTTCTAAAATAATATAAAAATCAATAAAAAACAGTTCCAAATATATAAAAATTACGATATAATATCTTTGAAATGGAGCAAAAGAAAAAATGGAAATTAAAGAAATAG
>CALXCB010000033.1 GCA_944386695.1 uncultured Clostridia bacterium
TATATGGAAATTATAACCACTGTCTACTTTGGAATCTACCTTCTGGTATATCATGTAAACAAATGGCAATTGCAAGCCCTATTCCCAGTCTAGTTGATGCTTCGAAACCTGAGCCAATTGCCAACCCCTCTGGAAAATTATGTATTGCAAGACCAATACTTACTATAATTCCTGTTTTTAATAAATTATTGTCTTTCAATTTTTGTTTTTCACTAAATTTTGTTTCAACTAATAAATCACAAAAAATCATAGCTATAATTCCGATAAATATACCTATAATGGCAACTACAATATTTGAAATTTCTAATGCTTCTGGAACTAAATCAAAACAAATCACTGCCATCATAAGTCCAGATGCAAATGATAAAATAAAACTTAAAAATTTATTTGAGACTTTATTAAAAAAACATCCAATAATTCCTCCTAGTGTAGTTCCAAAAGTACCAAAAAATAAGCCTAATAAGGTTGTTTTTAAAATTTCCATATACTCCACCTCTATTAGACTTTATTATACTTTTTGTTTTTTAGAACTTTCTTCAAATTGTTATTTATTTTTATTATCTTCTTCATCTTCTTTTGTTTCATATCCTTTTCCTGTTTTATTTAATATGCCATTTATACTATTCATAATATCTTCTAGGCTTTCATCAAAGTCATCTCTTTTTACTTCTAGCATTTGTTTTCATCTCCTCTCTTAATGGATACACTAATATTAATAGTTAGACTAAAATTATTCTTCTTTCTTTGTTCCATAAAATAGGTTTTGAGCATTTTCAAAAGTTATCTTTGCCATTTCTTCAGGAGTAATATTTTTAAACTCAGCTAATTTTTTCACTACATATTTTAAATTACTTGAATCATTTCTTGTTCCTCTTAAAGGTTCTGGTGCTAAATAAGGAGCATCTGTTTCTATTAATATTTTATCTAATGGAACTATTTCTACTATTTTTGGAGCATTTTTAGAGTTTTTAAATGTACATGTTCCTCCAAAACCTATATATAGTCCAGCATTTAAACCTTGTTTTACAAGTTCGGGATTAAATGGGCAACAATGTAAAACTCCGCTTCTTTCTATTTTTATTTTTCTTATTATAGAAATTGTATCATCTATAGAATCTCTGGTATGTATTGATACAGGAAGTTGTAATTCATTTGCTAATTCGATCTGCTTTTCAAATGCTTTTTTTTGCAAATCTTTATTATCTTGCCTCCAGTAATAATCTAATCCTATTTCTCCTATTGCTACAATCTTTTCATTTTTTAATGCTAATTCTTTAATTTCAGATATAGTTTTCCACAGATCTTCCTCAGTTTGTGGAATATCTTCTGGATGAAGTCCACAAGCTGCATATATAAAACTATGTTTTTCGGCTATATTTATAGCTTTTTTGGAACTTTCAACATCACAACCCATATTAATACATTTGGTTACACCTGCATTCCATATTTTATTTATTACTTCTTCTCTATCTAAGTCAAATTTGCTATCGTCTAAATGCATATGTGTATCGAAAAATTCCATTTTCCAGCCTCCTATTTGAATAAAACTGTTACATTTGCAACTGCATAATCTTTGCAATGTGATATACTTACATCTACATTTTCTACTTTGTTATCTTTTAGAAATAATATTTTAACTATCGGTCTACCTTTTTCATCATTCATAGTTTCTATATCTTTCCAAGAAACTGTATATTTATCTTCTACTTCTTCAGATACAGCCTTAAATGCAGCTTCTTTTACAGCAAATCGTGCAGCATAATGTTCATATTTACTTTTGCCTTTACTTTCACAATAATTAATTTCTTTTTGGGTATAAATTTTGTTTAAAAATTTATCTCCCAAATTTTCAATACTTTCTTGTATTCTTGATATCTCAATTATATCTATGCCACATTTCACTTTCATATTTATTCAACCCTCTTTTACTCCAACTTAGAAATATAAAATACAATTAACTATACTTATTATAAAAGTAGCAATTAATATACATATTATAAATTTTGACATTTTTTCATTTTTATCTATTTTTAGTTCACTATATAGAACATTGTATTTATTTTTTGCTTCACAATATAATTTTTCAATTTCTAAAGCCTCTTTTATATCATTGAAAAATATACTTCCTATATTATCTGAAGTTATTTCTTGTATCCATAAATTTTTAGTAAATCCCACAAATTTTTCTCTTATAAGATTTACATTATGTGATTCTTTAAATTCATAATTCAATTTTTTCAAATATACTTTTAAATACAATGCAAGTATATATGTATAAAAATATTGATTTTGATATATTTCTGGCATTATAGTATAATTATTAATATCACAGTCTGAACAAAACATGCTTATGCCTTGTTTTGTAATTCCGATTTTAGAATATTTGGAATTTTTTATTATCTTTGTATTTTCGCTTATTACGGAATTTACGCTACTATCATTTGAAAGGATGTTTACATATTTGCAAAAATCATTTTTTATATTGTCAAAAGAATTGTTCATATTCCAAGCATCTTGTTTTATACATAAATATGAATATGTGTAAAATTTCTCTATATCTAAATCTAATTTTATTGCTTCTGTATTTGGTCCTGTTATTTCATTTATAAGATCTTGTATTGCTTGTATATTTTCAAAAGAGCTTGCTTGAACTTTTATATTATCATAATTTTTAAGATTATTATTTTCTTGTTTTATATCTTTAAATTTATAATTAAAATTTAATACATCTGAAAAATTTTCGCTATCTTCTATATTTGTCTTTAAATACAAAAAACAAATTCCAGTATTAAATAAAACTAGTCCTATTTTTTGAATTTTAAAAAATATACTATTTTCATCAACTGTTTTTCCCTGCATATCATTTTTTAAATCATATTCGAATGTTAAACTCGGGAATTCTGCTAGTATTGCGGCTCTTGTCTCTATTGGTAAGTCATTTAATTTTTGTAATTTTTCTTTATCCTCTAATTCAAATGTTTTAAACAAAAATTCTCGTGATTTAGGTAAAAAATATGTATATGTTTCTAAATCCTTTTGCTTGCTAAATATCTTTAATTCAAATCTTGAGTCTTTTAATAATCTTAAAATATATTTTGTATACTTGCTCTCTTTTATTATAAAAGTGTGTATAAAATATGTGTATTGATACCTTGTCTTTAGCTCCATTTTTTATTTTTTCTCCTTTATATTATTTATTCTTCACAATAGTAATTCATATTTAAATCTAATCCTAAGTGCCATTTTCCAATAAAGTCTATAACTAAATTATTATCTAAATTATAACTCGGTTCTATTACTATATTTCCTTCTTTATCTATAGCTCCCCATAATCCGTCTTTTTTTATAGCTGCATATCCATACTCGTTTAATTCTGTTGCATCATCATAGATATAATCAACTACAGTATTTCCTTTACTGTCTACAAAACCATATTTCCCATTGTTTTTACTCATGAAAATTTGTGCATCTAGTAATATATCTTGTATATTTTTTTCTTCAAATTTAAAATTATAATATTTGTATCCATCATCTACTTTTAATTTCATATATCCATCATCAGTATTCATTTCGGAAATTATCCCTTGAAGTTTAATTTCAAAATTTGAATCTAATATAGAAGAATTATAGTTTTCATCATCTGCTATATATAGATTAGCTAATTTATTGTAAGTTATATTTTTGTAATTAAAACCAAGCTTTTCATTTTCTTGTATATCTATTAACCCCATCTTTGCATCTTTACTTGCTAAAAATACATCTGCATTTATTTCCTGTAAATTATCATATGTTGGATTTATTAAAATATTTCCTTCAAAATTCATCACACCATATTTATTACCACTTGTAAAAACTATGCCAGAATTTGCTATTTGTTTTATTTCATCAAATCCATCTGTCAATACAGTATTTCCTTCTTTATCTATTAATTTTTGTTTTCCGCCTTCTTCAATTACGAAATATTTATCACTATAGATATTGTCTATTTTTTCATATTGGTTTTCTAATATTTTACTACCAGAAGAAGAGATTAATCCATATTTATTTTCTTGATTTACTGTTATATATCCATTTTTGTAGTCATCTCCAAAGCTTGTAATTTGCGAGTATTGACAATCTGTAATTTGAGTTCCTTTATTATTTATTAATCCTACTAAATCACCTGACTTTATGATTAAGCTATTTTCTATTCCTTTCAAAGTTTCAATATTATCATACTCTATATTTAATATTTCATTTCCATTTAAATCTATTAGCCCCCATTTTCCATCTTTTTGTACTTTTAAAACATTTTCTTCATACCAAACATTACCAGCTTGGTCATAATTTTCTAGAGCTTCTACTTTATCATAATTAGTAAATATTTCTTCATTTTTACTATTTACAGCCTTTATTTTATATGATCCATCTTCTTCATTAATATCATAAGTAAATAGAAATACATCTTTATTTTTGTCCACAACTATTGGCATTTCTTGATACATTGGATCTATTACAACAGTTCCATTTGATCCAAGAATTCCCCATTTATCATCTTGGTATAATGCAAAATAGTCAATTATTTCTATTGGAGTTGAATTTTTTGCTTTTGTTAAAACTTTTTTTACTATAACTATTGCCATTATTATAACCACAAATGCTATAGTAACTGCAAATACTTTTTTCAAATTCAGGTGCTCTTCTGCACTATATCTTCTACCTTTGCCCATGTTCCCTCCTAACAAATATATTATTTCATTTGTATTCTACTATAAAAGACAGCACTTGTCAATTTTTTTCTTTAAATCCCATACCTAAAACTTCTCTTGAATTTGTAATAATTAAAAAAGCTTTTGGATCAACTTTTTTTATTATGGATTTTACTTCTGATAAATCATTTCTTCCTATTGCACACATAAGAATCAGCTTTTTTGTATTAGTATATAATCCTTTTCCATAAATTCCCGTTACACCTCGTTTTACTCTTTTTTTTATAAGTTCTGATATTTCCTGACTTTTATCTGATATAATAAACACTAATTTAGTAAAGTATATTCCTTCAAATAAGATATCTATAACCTTCCCCATTAGATATATTGCAATTGCCGAATATAAGCCTATTTCTATTTTTTGCAAAAATATCACATTTAATAAAACTATTATAAAATCTACCATAGATATTAAACTTCCAGTTCTAAACACAGGGTTGTATTCTTTTATTATAATACCAACTAGATCTGATCCTCCTGTGGATGAATGAGCTCTTAGTATTAATGCTGTTCCTAAACCTGTTAATATTCCACCATATAAGCATGCTAAAATTTTATCATTTGTAAGTGCATTAAATTTATCTAATAAATCTATAAAAAACGATAAACTTATAGTTCCTATCATAGACTTAATAAAAAAGCTTTTTCCAATTTTAAATGTTGCCAATAAAAACAATGGGATGTTTAATACCAAAATTGTAGTTCCCATAGGTAATTCAAATAAATAGTAAATAATAGTTGCAATACCAGCAAAGCCTCCAGATGATAATTCATTTGGAAGCAAAAAAAGTGATACTGCAGCTGCCATAATAAATGCCCCGATTATTGTTTCCACAGCTTCAAATGTAAATACTTTTATTTTCTCTATTTTCACTAAATATCTCCTCTTGTTTAAATAAATTTTTCTTAATTTCTTAAGAGTTATTTTTATTAGCCTATTATATTAAACTAAAAAATTTTGTGAATTTCGTCTAATTTTTCAATTACACCATTATATCCATGTTGATAACAGCTTTTGATTTTATCTAAATTTAAAAATCCAGTGTCTTTGTCTGTTGGTATTGTTAGAATTAAGTCACTTTTTTTCAACTCTTCTTCTATAATTTTGTTTCCCATAATGTCTATTGTTCTTAATACAATATCTAAAACATTACTTTTATTATTAATTTTAATTGGTTCAAAATTAACTGTTATTACTTTATCTGCTCCGTTGAGCTATTACTTCTTCTACTGGCACATTATCAATTGTTCCTCCATCTAAGAAAAAGTGTTCTTCATATTCGTAAGGGCAAAACACTGCTGGAAAACTGCTGCTTGCTCTTACAGCTGTCCCGAATTGGTACATCTGTTATATATTTTTTCTTATCTTTATTATTAGGAATCTTATTTGTAAATACATATTCTTTTCCATTTACTATATCTATTGTTGGTATCACAATTGGTATTTTTAAATCTGTCATTTTATAAATATCTTTTTTTCTTGCAAATTCGTTATATAATTCTTCTAAAACTTTTCCATCATTCATACCTGATGTATTAAATTTTTTATTAACTATATAACTTCCAAAATTACTTATAATAGTCCCTGCACCTATTTTTGCTATAAATTTACTGTATCTTTCAAATAAATAATAAATATGTATTGGTGAATATCCCATTGCATAAAGAGCTGCAACTAAACTACCTGAACTTGTTCCTCCTATAATATCTATTTTTATATTATTTTCTTCTAGAGCTTTTAATACACCTATATGAACAGCTCCTCTAATTCCTCCCCCAGATAGAACTAACCCTAATTTCATATTTTAATATCCTTTCAGCGCAAAAATAAAGAAAGTGATAATATTTCACTTTCTTTATTTTTTACTATTCTTTTTCATAATATACATTTTCAATGGTAATTTGTTGTTTTTTATATTCTCCAATTGTATCTGGAAATCCAGTCTTTTTTAGTGTTGATGTATCTTGTATTACTGTCCCATTATTATCTAGATATGTTTGTTTTTCAGAGTCTGAAACTATTATATAATCATCTTGAATTTGTATATTGTTGTCTTGTGTTTGAATTGCTATTTGCATGTCTTGAGAATAAATTTCTGTAATACCTGTTTCTGCATTCATTGCTTGTATCATATTTTTCCCTTTAATTCTCTGTAATGAACTGTATTTCATATCTACTATTATCTTTCCATCACTATTTATAACTCCTAAATTTCCATTTTCATCTGTTGCAATAAAATAATTTTTATATAAATATTCTATATATCTATATTCTTCATTTACCAATTGATTTCCGTTTTTATCAGTAATTCCATAATATATTATATTATTATTTAAAATTGTAGATATCATATATTCTTCATTTTCAGTTTTGTATATACTTCTGTTGTAATTGATGTTCA
The DNA here is from genome assembly GCA_944386695.1 of uncultured Clostridia bacterium. Lineage (GTDB taxonomy): Bacteria > Bacillota > Clostridia > TANB77 > CAG-508 > CAG-269. The sequence continues at coordinate 7,151 of CALXCB010000033.1, forward strand.
CTTCATTTCCTTGTGTATCATATACTTTTTTATCATTTGATTTTTCAGTATATATATATATTCCTTTTGATTCAATTTTATCATTTTCTACTGGAATAATTACATTTCCATCAAATGTAGCAATACCATATTGTTTATTTTTTTGAAGCATTAATACATCTATGTTATCATCATATGAAATATCTTGATATTCATTTTCTATAATTTTTTTAGATTTATTATATAATCCAAACTGTCCGTTTTCAGAAACTATTAAGTATATGTTTTTATCATCTTGTTTTGCTACTCTTTGTATTTCATTATATTGGTTTTCTAATATAGTTTTTGCATTATAACTAATATAACCATATTTGTAACCATCATCTGTTTTGTTTGCAACTATAAAACCTGATTTTTTATAGTTATCAGAATCTGTGTAATATCCATCAGAAGTTATTGCATCATATTCAGTATCTACTAATGTATTTCCATTTAAATCAATTACACCATATTTAGAATCTATTGATACTAAAAATTTTCCTTCTGTTGGTTGTAGGTTTTCTATTGAATTATAAATATTTTTAGTTATTTCTTCACCTTCAAAATTCATAATTCCATATAAGCCATCTTTCTGGTACACTAATGTGCTTTTTTCATATGCTAAGGCACTTGCTACATTTTTTAATTTTATTGGTGCTACTGATTCATATTCTGTAAATAGCTCTTGTCCTTCTAAATTAAATACTTTTGCTGTCTCTCCATCATAGCAAAAAAATAAATCTCTTTGTGGGTTTGGTATTATAACTTTAGTATAATTAGCTTCTATTACTGTATTTCCATCTTTGTCTATTACCCCATATTTTTGATTGTTTCTATAAATAAAATAATTATATTCTGATATAACTTCAATTTCATAATTATATTTATCATTCAAATTGATATTTATAAAAATAATCCCTGCTATTACTATAATTATTAATATTATTGCTATAAGTATCTTTTTCATTTTTTATCTCTTCCTTTCGTAAATTATAAATTTCCTTTTTATATTGTATCCGAAAAGAAAAAAAATAGCAAGAATTTTTCTTGCTATTTTTTATTTATTTCATTATTTGTATTTTATTTTAATACAAATTTTTTAATTAATACTATTCCTCCTGCTAATATTACCACTACTGATACTCCAATTACTATATATGGTGTGTAACTTCTATCTGCACCTGTTGATGGTGTTATTGCTATTGTGGCATTGCTGTCGTCTCCTTCATCCGGACTTAAAGTTGCCATATTGTAATTTCCTGATGTGTATTCCCATTGTGGTGTAAATGTTACATTATTAAATCCTATGATTTCTGAATATGCTTGCCAACCTAAATCTTCTGCATCTGTTGATAATAATTTATTTATTACTATTCCATAATCTGTACTTGATGTTTGTCCTGATCCTTCTGGGTATAGTTTAACTTGCTCTGTTTCTAATAACTTTGCTGTATAATTTTTGTTATTATTATAAGCATCGTCACTAAAATATGCTTGTTTACCTTCTATTGTCTCTCCCCAGCTTCCGAAGCTTGAATTTTCTGCTCTATCATAATGAGGATCAAGGTCTGGCTCGTTATTTCCACTTGCTACATAATTTATAATTTTTGTTATTTGTGTTGATACTAAATCATCCTGAGTTCCTGCTGTTCCTTTTGTATAATATGCTTCTGTTGCATAATCTAGCTCAGATTTATTGATTACTTTCAATCTATATGTAACTTCTGCTGTTGATCCATATAGATATGTTGGATCTGTTTCTATTTTTACATATGATGCATTTTCATCTAATACTGCTAATGATGCTGAAATATTTTGAGTTGGATCTCCATTTATTATTTGTGTACCATTAGATAATATTAATGCTACATTACTTATATTTTCTTCTAGATCCATCTTTATATGTGGTCTTTCTATTATTCCAAAATACATTCCTGTTAAATTAGTTGCTAAGTTTCCTGCCGCCTTATGTTCAACTACTCTATCCTTACTATTTAAGTATTCAAACTGAATATCCATATTAGGGCTTTGTGCATTAATTACTATTGTTGTCTCACTTGATTCATTGTAAATTTCTCTATTAGAACTTGTTCTATCATCTATTATATTCTCTTTATACTCACTACTTCCATCACCATAATAATATGTTGCTGTTGCATCTATTGCTATTGAATTTGTTTTGCCTATATCATTCATAAACCATACATCTTTATTGTCTTCTGTAGCTCTTGCTGCTGCTCCTGTTAAGATTGTTGATTTATAATAATTGCTTCTTATTTTATTTTCTCCAATTTTTGTTGCAATTGTAATTGGATTTCCATTTGTATCTGTAAATGAAGTGCTTCCATCTCCATAGGTGAATTGTAAAATATATTCTCCTGGTATTACATCTGGAATTGAATATGTTCCATTATCTGCTACATTTACTATAGCATTATTAGGAATACATTCCCATTTTCCAGTAGCTGCATTTTGTTTTAAAAAGTCATCTGTAATTGGATATGTATGTGCTATAGATCCTATAGATCCATCATCATTAATATTTAACAATGTTACTATAACATCTTTTAATGTGTTTTCTCCTGTATTGTCCATATAGCCATTTCCTACTCTTGTGTTTGCAGCACTACTTTCTGCTGTTTGTTTATCTTCAAATACTGTTCCTGATATTGTCCTTGTATCTTTTAATGTAAATTTAATAAATAATGCTGATGCTTTTTTAGGTAAATCAACTGTTTGATGTGTATATGTTTTTTGAGTATTATCCCTCCAATTGCTATCATTTCTGTTATATGTATGATATGCGTTTACATCTACATTTGATGATGCTTGCTCATATATACCTTCTACATCTTCATTAGTTTTAGCAGTAACTATTTTTTCAAGTGTTTCTTCTGTAACTTTAAATTGAATATATGAACTTACTGTGCTTCCTGCTCCAATTCCATCTTTATATGCACTTTCTCCAATTTTTAAGCTTGCTGTACCATTACCATTATCTGTCCAATCGTCAAAATTACCATTAATTGCGTTTTTATTTTGGTCACCACTCTTGTAATCTAAATTATTTGCTATATTTGTATTTGTTGCTAATTCGTATTTATTACTTTCATAGCTATTTGTTAACGAATTCAACCATAATTTTTGTTCTACATATAAATTACTTAAATTTGTAGTTGTATTATTTTTTACATCAATTCTATATACAACATATACTTGATATTCATCTGTTACATCATTACTCATATTATATGCTATATCTGATGGATATATCGCTTGTGTAAAGCTTCCACTTTGATTTTGATAATTAACAGTTGATAGATATGTTGCTTGATTTTGTTTAGTATCATCTACTATAGCTGCATCTCCATATGAATATCTAAATGAGTAATTTCCTCTTACTATTTTTACATATTCTATACTTTCACTAACAGTATATTCTGTTGGTGGTTTTTCCATTAAGCCCAAGTTGATGTTTTCTACATAATGTGAACCTGTATTATAATACTTTTTGAAACCATTACTTTCATCATTATAATATCCAGAATATGTTACCGCTACTCCAGGGTTTGCTCCACTCATTCCTGTAAGTTTGCTATCAAATAAATCATCATTATCTATTTGTTTTTCTATTGCTTTTGAACCTGCTGCATCATTTAATAATACTGGTACTGTTACATATGTTCTATTGTCATATGTGAATCTTATATAGTAATTGCTTAAATTCCAATATTTTGTATCTTGATCTCTATAAAATTCAAATGAATATGCTCCTGTTGTTTCAGTCCTTGCTTTTACTGTTCCATTTTTATGTACTAACTCTACTATAACTTTCTTATTACTGTCTACATCACTATCTCCATTACCATATTTGTAATCATAGCCAGCTTCACTAGAATTTTTTGTAGAATCTCCTCTATCTTCCCATACGCGTCCTCTAATTCCTTTAATGTAATAGTCTTGTAATATGTCCCAAGTAACTTTTGAACCAATTCCAAGAGAGACTGATGTACTATTACAATAAACCCAATCTGGATGAGCTGGATCTGCTCCATATCCATCTTGTTGTGTTAAATCATAACCAGTTGGAGCTCTAAATTCATATACTTTATAAGTTCCAAAGTTTAACATATTAGATATTGTTACTGTACCATTTACATCTGTTTTTATTTCTGACGGACTACCTACTAATGTTCCATTTTGTGCAAGCCATCTTCCATCTTGATATTGAATATAAAAGCCTGCTTCTAATCCTCCTCCTGTATCTCTATCTTTTTTATTTATAGTTAGTGAAGCTGCTGTAGGAGGTATTGCTGTCATTTGTACTGGATTTGGGTTTCTCGCCTCCGCATCTACTAAAATTAAATTTTGACTACCTGAAATATGTTCCATAATTGCAAGATTAAAACTGTATATTTGTCCACTACCTGCAACAGTAATAGTTGCACTTGATGCTACTCCACTTGTTATTTCAGCCATAGACCATCTTAAATAATATGTTACTCCTTTTCTGATACTATTAATATTTACTTTATTGTTTTTAACATCTCTATTATTATAATCTGCATATACAGCTTTACCTACTCCTGTGGCATCAGCGACTTGTGTAACTATACCTGTAAAGTCTGCTTTAAAAGGAAAATAATAATATTGTATATCAGTCTTATCATTATCATCATATGGTCCAAATACTTCTCCTGTAAATGTAAAGCTATTTACCTTTGGATATTTGATATTTGTCACACTAGCCGAATCTTCCCAAAGTTCAAGTGCTAAGTCTTGTGTAATACCTGAAGACTCTACCCCAGCTTCAAAATCCTCTTCATTCCTTAGTTCCTGTCCTGTTTTGTCGTTTTTTTCCATTAAGTCATCTTTTACTAATTGATTTTCGACATCTTTATATATTCTTCTCCATATTAATAACTGAGCAGGAGAAAATACTGTCATTCTTTCATCGTAAGGAACTTCTGGTGGTGGATATTTCAAATATCTACTACTATCTGCTTCGTATTTAGCACTATGTTGATTCATATAAATTATATAAGCAAATCTCTGATATACATCTGTATTATCCTCTGCTGTACCTTTGTCTATTTTCTCCTTAAAATTCCCATTTCTTTTATATTCATATTTTATACTTGATATTTTATTATCCTTATTTTGATTAAACTGAACAAAATACAATACTTTTTGTGCAAATGAGTTATAGCTATCTCCCTTATTTGATACACAAAATACTTCTTGACTCGTATTATAACGAGTTGGACCAATTTCTATTTCTTGCTGCCATCCACGTAAAATCTCATGTATAGTTACCTTTGTAGGATCTCTTTTTGGAGGAGTAGGTGCTCCAATTACATAACTTGTTAGTTCGAAAAACGCAAATAGGAATACTAAAATTGAAATTATATATAATATTATTTTTTTAGTCATTAATTAAACCTCCTTTCTATATTTCCTTTTATTTATAACTAAATATACTATTGTGCCTATTAATATAATTGTTGTAAATATTAGAATAGCAATGTTTCTTCCCATTCCCGTTTTTACACTTATAATTAAGTTTGCTGTGCTTATATCATCTTCATTCATGTCATTGTTTCTAGCTGTTGAATCTGAATCTGGCTTTCCTGTTGTACTATATGCTTCTCCTATTTCTGCTACATTTGAAACCAAGTTTGTACTATTTGATGACATTGTTTTTGTTAATATTAATGTGACTTCTTTTGTCTCTCCTGGTTCTATTATTTGATCTGAAATACTTGCATTATATAATGTTCCATTGTTATTTACCCATGAGCTATTGCCACTTTGATCAAATTCTAATCCTTCTGGTAAATAATCTACTATATTTCTGACATAACCTGGAGTATCTCCTTCATTTGTTACTTTTATTTTATATTCTATGTCTATTACTGCTCCATTCATCTCTTTAGATGCTATCTCTACTTTTGCCAATTCATCATTTTCATCAAATGTATGCGTTTCTGTTCCTTTTGTTGTTTGTACTGTTACTTTATTTACTGATTTTTTTAATGCCAAATCGAAGTTTGTTCTTTCAATTAATCCTAAGTCCATATTTTGTATATTACTATCTGAAACTGTTAATGTATCTGTTATAGCAACATTTTTGTTTTCTCCGTTTATTGTAATTGTTGCCTCATTTGCATCTGAATTTTGTGATGAATCGACTCCACTTGCTTGATATATTGTTGTTTCATATGCGTTTGTATCATATTCAAATACTACTATATATCTTCCATTTGGAACATTATTAAATACATAATTACCATTATTAGATGTTGTAGTTCTTTGTATAATATTGTTTTGTTCTACATCAGCTAAATATACAGTAATATTATTTAATGTTGCTTCACTACTTGATTTTTCTCCATCTTCTTCTTCATCTAGCCAAACTTGTCCATCTATTTGATATGTGCCTGGTGCATTTGTTGTACCTCCAGGATTATCTCCTGGTTCTTCTCCTGATCCCTCGCCTGGTTTTTCTTCATTATTTGGTTCAGTGTCTGATTTTAAAGTAGTTAGTGTTATACTATCTTCACACAATGTTTTATAACCACTGTTTACTACAACTGTATTTGGTATTGATTGTCTTTCAAACTGAGTATCTGTTGTTTTTAAATATAATTTTATATTTATATCTTCCCCTTTTAGTATATTAACATTAGAAAATTCTATATCTCCATCTTCTGTTATTGTATAATCATTTTCTGTTAATACTTGTCCATCCATTTCAATTTTTTCTAAACTTACAAAAATAGATGGTGTTTCTGTAATTTTAAGGTTTTCAAGATCTGCCGATCCTACATTTTTTATTTGTATTTCACATGCTAAATCTGCATCTCCATCAATAAGATCTACTTCTGGAATAGGTATTTGAGTTATTGTTGCCTCTTCATATTCTGATGGTGCTACCTGGTAATTCATTGCATTTGAGCGATATATTTTATTATTATAAGTAGCATATGCTGATACATATGAATCAATTAAACTTTCAACCTCTTCTATACTCACTTGTAAAGTTATATGTGCAAATGTATTTGGTTTTAGATTGTATATAGTAATTCTTTCTAATTCTCCATCTTCTGTTACTCTTTGTTCTTCTCCATCTGTTGGTTGATATAACAATAAAGCTTGTTCTAAACCTGATCCTATATTCATATCTAATGTAATATCACTTAATTCTTCTGTTTCTGATGTATTAAATACTTGTATTTCAAAATTCAAGTGTGAATTTTTACTTTCACTTATTATTCCCGAATTTGAATCAGCTGGTCTTAATACAACTTTTAAATTTGATTCTTCTATTAGATTTGTTAACTTTTCTGTTTGAAAACTACTTTCTCCATATGATATTGTCGCAAATCCTTCTACTGAATGGTAATTTGTTGCATCTGCTACTTCTAATTCATAAATCAATTCTGTAGTTTCTTTGCTTTTAATTGTTGCATTAGATATCTGAGGTTTACCATCTTTATTTATATAATAAGGCTTTGCTGTTATAAATTCTAATTTATTATAACCTTCATATGGATTCTCTACTGTAAAGTAATCTACCCTTTCTACATAATTGGTACCTTCTGGCACATTTCCTTCTATATTTACCCCTTGTATATCTTGATTTGAATTATTAGTTACTTCTACTTTATATCTTATTTTTTCACCTTTTTGTACTATATCATTGTCTTTTAATGATGTATCTCCTACTGTTGCTGATATTTTTGTTGTTATATCTCCTTCTGCTTTCTCTTTTGCATTTTCAGATAATGACTCTACAGGTACTTTTTCTTCGTCTGCTTTGTCTACAATTTCTTCTTTATTATCTAACATTGTTACTTTAATTGTATTTTTTCCTTCATTTGCATATTGAGTTGCATTTTCATTTGTATATGTTACTTCTATACTTTCATCTACATTTTCTATTGTTTCACTTACTTCTATATCTGAATATAGTAGTATTGTTGCTCCTTCTACATATTCACTATCATATGTTTTTTGTTCTCCTTCTAATGGTATTTCTATTACCTGACATCCATCTTCAATATAATTTTTTCCATTTTTTTGTGTTAATCCATTTGCATGTGATAATGAGTATTTTGCACTTATTCCTGTTACACTTTTTGGCATTTTTATTTTTATTACTGGGTTTTTATATAAGTCTTTGTCTTCTCCATTTGTATTTAACACTATTGTCATTTTTACATTTTTGTTTACATTTGCATTCTCAAATGCTTCTCTATCTAAGCTTACATCTACTTGTGTTGATGTCTCTTTTAAGCCTACTACTGCTGTTGTTACTTTTCTTTCAAAATACTCTCCTTTTGCTATATTCCATTCAAAAGTCATGTTATTCATTTGTTTTAATGTATTTCTACCTATTTCACTATTTTTTATAATATTATTTGCTGTAATTTCTATTGTTCCTTGGTTTTGTGTATCTTTTAGTGTATATGCTATATTAACTTGTTCTTCTGTATAATTTATTGTTATTTTATTATCTTTTAATGTTATTTTTGCTTTTCCATTTACATCTAAATATTGATCTTCTGCTAATCCCTCTAATGAACTTACTACATCTTTATTTATTGTTACTTCTCCTATTGTTATACTTCCTTTGTCTCCTAATACATTTAATAATTTATCTTTTCCTATTTCTACTCTATTTGTTACTACTTTTGCATCTACACTACTTAATGTTTGATCTCCTTCTTTTTGATTATATGCATTTTTTACTCTTCCAAATACTATATTATTCTCTATTCCACTATATCTTACATCTAGTGTATATGTTGAGTTTATCTCTCTATCTTCCCCTGTATATAACTTTCCTTTATATATTTCATTTTCTGCTAATGATAAACTTCCTACAATAAAATCTTCTTTCTCTTCTTGTAAATTCATTTCTGTTTCATTTTGTATTGCTGTATTTCCACTTTGTACATAATTATCATATAATGTTATATTTGAAGTTGCTTTTATTTTTTCTGGTACTTCAGCATTTTCTGGTAATATAATTGTTACTATAAATGTATCTGCCCCATTCTTTTTCCAACTTACTATTTTTTCTCCGTTTTCATTTTCTTGGATATCATTATTAGTATTTATTGTTAATACTCTATTATCACTATTATAGTTCCAATTATCTTTAGAAAATTCTAATTCTGATTTTCCATTTGTTAAATTTGTACCTCTTGAATAAACCTCTACATTTTCAGCTCCTTCTGGGATTTCCATGTCTATTTGTGAGCTTTGTACAGGATAATTATTTCCATTTAAATTATTTTTTAATAGTACTTGTATCATTCTTTTATTACTATCATTTATTTTACAAATCTTATTTGTTACAACTTCTGATTGTATTGTATTTTCTTCTTGATCTGTATATGGAGCTTTATATATCAATCTTGCTTTTGCTTCTTGATCTATGCTCTTTTCTTTTCCATTTTCATTTACATATGTTCCTGTTAGTTTTAAAGTGCTTTCTTTATTTAGTAAATTTAAATCAAATTGTTCTGGCTTTTTCATATTTATTTTTAATTTTACTTCTATACTATTTCCACTATTTATTTGTTTTAGATTTACTTCTCCATTTTCAATTGATTCAACTGTGTTTTCATCTATATAGTTTGAATCTATTTCAAAATTACTATCTGGAATTGTTATTTTTCCATTAAAGTATCCACTATCTTTTAAGTTGATTCTTAAATATAGATAGTTGTCTTGTGTGGTATTAGTTTCCTGTTGAATATAATTATTTCCAATTTCATCTTTAAAATATCCTTCAAATTCTATATCATCTCCTATTGAAAAATCAACTGCATAGCTTACAGCTGTAAATCCCACTATAAAATAATATAGTGTCATTGTAAGTATTATTTCTATTACAATGATAATATTTAATTTTTTGTTTAGTTTTGACATAATAAAAATCTCCTTTCATTCATCATCAAGAAATATATTATCTATATTATATTGTTATATTTTTTTATTTTTTTTTTCAATACCTTCCATTTTGTAAAAATTAAAATATTACAAAATTTAATCTAAAATCCTTTACGGAAGTGA
>CALXCB010000034.1 GCA_944386695.1 uncultured Clostridia bacterium
TTTGCAAAAGGGTCGGTTCCTTTCGCAAAAGGAACCGACCCTTTTGCAAAAAGAAACGACCCCAATGAAAAAAATTAAGATAAAATACAATATACAAAATTAGTAGTCATACAAATTAAAATACCACAAACAGTTGGTAAAACAAAACTAAGAGCAGTCCATTTGAAACTTCCAGTTTCTTTTTTTATAGAAAGAAGAGTAGTAGTACAAGGAAAATGTAAAACTGTAAAAATCATTACATTAATAGCAGTAAGTATAGTCCAATTATTGTTAATTAAAATTTCACCAATAGCTGCATAATCAGAAATGTTGACAAGAGAATTACCATTTAAATAGCACATAAGTATAATAGGAAGGACAATTTCGTTTGCAGGTATTCCAAAAATAAATGCAGTTAAAATATAGCCATCTAATCCCATAATCTTAGCAAAAGGATCTAAAAAATTTGCAATTAAAGTTAGGATAGAGGTACCATCTATTCCTATATTAGCAAAAAGCCAAATAACTAAGCCTGCTGGAGCTGCAACTTGTAAAGCTCGAAGTAATACAAAAATGGTTCTATCAAAAATCGAACGTATAATAATTTTTCCTAATTGGGGCTTTCTATAAGGTGGTAATTCTAAAATAAATGAGGAAGGCACACCTTTTAGGATGGTTTTAGATAGAAGTTTAGACACCAAAAGTGTAAGTATTATTCCAAGCAATATAACACAGATAACAGATAAAGTTGAAACTATGCTAGCTTGAAATCCGAGAAAGATTTCCTGCTATAAAGATGCTACTAATTGCAATTAAAAAAGGGTATCGTCCATTACAAGGAACAAATGAGTTGGTAATAGCAGCTATAATTCTTTCTCTAGGGGATTCGATAATTCTAGTTCCAACAACACCAGCTGCATTACAACCAAAACCCATGCACATGGGAATAACAATATGGTAGTTTTTTTATCTATTTGCTATCATGTTGTCTTATTTTTTTTATAACAATAAATAAACAAGTTGCAGAAGCTAGTAACAGCATAACAATTTGTATTATTAAATGTGAAGACTCTTCAGAAATAGTCGAAAGATCTATTTTATTAGGACCATGATTTTCTTCTTCAATTTCATTTGGAAGAATTTTTTCTTCTTCAACAAAATTATTATTATTTTGATTAGAATTATCTGAAATTACTGTGTCTAAATCTTGATTATTATCTTCTTCTGGTTTATTATTAGATGAATTAGGAATTGTTTCAGAAATTTGAATACTATTTACATTTTTGTTTATATCTTTATCGAGAGCTTTATCAGGAGGAATAGGAGTATTAACAAGAGTTTGATTGTTATCATCGCCATCAGTTATAGTTTTGTCTTCGTCTTCGGTTTTACCTTGATCCTCATTTGGAAGCTCAGGTTCTTCGTCTGGAATTTGATCATCTATTAGCTTTATCTGTAAAGTTTTAGCTGTAATATTATTATCTGAATCTGAAACTTGGTATATTACATCATAAGTTCCTGCTATTTGAAAATCTAATGTTGTCTCTATAACTGTGTTTGATTTATTAATTAAAATATCTCCATCTTCATTATCTATAGCAGTAATTAAACTATATAAATCAAGTTCTTCTCCAACTTTATATTCTAGATTTTCAAATTTAACTTTAACTATAGGAGAACCACCACGTTTTATTGCTGTAATTAAAGTTGTATATGGAATTTGATCTTTTTCTTTAAGTTTTGTGTAAGCGTCAATAACTTCATTTTTTTCTTTAAAATTTATAAATTTATTATTAAGTTCCTCATCAGAAACTTTTGATTTATAATTTTCAATAATAGCAATTAAAGATGGCTTTATTTGTTCATATGCTATTTCATTTGCTGTATCTTCACTCATATCTTCTCGAATTAATCCATTATCTATAACAACATATCTAGTAATTGTATCTGTAGCATTATACTCTGATAATAAATTACCAGTTAAGGTACTGAATACTTTAACTTTATTATTATATTTATTAGGATATTTCACTTCTATTACATACCCAACATCTATTTCTATTTCATGAGATCCTTTATTAAAATCAAAATATCCGCCTGTTGACACATCTTCTGTTATCAAAGTGCCTTCTGAATTATAAATTTTAATATATTCATTTCCACTCATAGAAGATTGATTTGGATAAGAAATTTTCGCTTTAGAGTAATTGTTCTTAAAGGTTAATTGGTATGCGATTGTATCAAAATTATAGCCAAGAACTTGCATTTTTAGGTAATTATCTTCTTGTACAAAATCTTTTAAAATATTAATTAAAGGATAATTATTTTGATATACTTTAGATTTTGTTGAATCTGAAATATTAAGCCCCCAATCTTCCATATATGGAATTATATTTATATTGTAAATATCAGCAATTGATTCCACATAGGCATCTTGATTTGTCATAGTTCTGCCTAAATTTAATTGTTCACGATACCATGAAAACATCTTTGCATATGTTGTACCGCCTTCAAATGTATTAAATAAATTTATAATAACATATAATCTTGTTGGTTCATCTACTTCCAAAAAAGTTTTGCCACTTAATCTTTGCTCATTTCTATTTTCCTCAATTGAAGGTAAACTTCCTAACCAATCTCCTTGATGAAAATATATATTTTTATCTATTTGGATATAATGTCCTAAGATATTATTTGCAACTTCTCCTAATAGCATTTCTCCTTTTCCAAGTGAGCCTTGATAGCCATGAGCTAATTCATGTAAACCGCCCCAGTTCATTTCAAAAAAAGATCTCATACTAGCATTATTAACTCCAACATGGTCACCTGCATAATATGCAGCACCTACACCATGTACATTTGCTTTAACTAAATATTTTGTTCTAACATTTTGATCAGTTATTTTTTCCGGGTTGAAATCTAAGCCTACATATGCATCCATTTTTTCAACAACTTTTTGATAATATTCTAAGAACAAATCAAGAGATTTAAAACCATTTTTATAATAATTTGTCATATAAGGCATATCTGTTAAAGGTACTACTAATGTAAGAACTTCATTTTCAATTACTGAATATGAATCATTATTAAAAAAGTTAACATTTATATTATTTTCTGATGTTATTACACGAGCTTTTATACTTTGATTTGCTGCTAAATGAACACCTAATATTTGTCTATCTCCATAATTACATCTTGAAAATACTGCCAAGTCCATATTCCAAACAGAAGGTGTAGTATATAATGTTCTTTCCACATTAATTTTTACATTTTCATCATCTGTTACAATTAGAACCATTTGGACTGGTTCTTTTTGGTTCCAAAGTTCTTTATATTTTTGTGATGTGATACAAATATTATGTTTACAATCCTATTCTAACATACTTCAATAGCGCTTTCAATCCTTTTTCTATTCCAATTTCTTATAGTAGAACCATTCTTATCCAGAAATGTTAAGTTGTATGAATTTGAGTATAGATTGATTAAGGCTACTATATTTGACAAAGTATCCTATATATGGTAAAATATAGCCTAATTTAAGAGTTTATCTAAAAGTAAAAAAACTGGAGCGATAAAGAGTAACAAAAATAGAAGTTACTTACACTGAAGTAAGAAAGAAAAGTCTTGCTAAGGAGTCTTAAAAGATTTCTTAGCAAGGCTTTTTACATTAAAGGGGGATATTTAAAATGAACATAATCGAAGTAAAAAATCTAAGCAAAAAATTTAAAATCAAAGAAAAAGAAAAAGGAATAAAAGGAAGTCTAAAATCTATAATAAAACCAAAATACAAAACAATAAATGCAGTAAACAACATAAATTTTACAGTGGAAAAAGGAGAGATCCTAGCTTTTATTGGACCAAATGGAGCCGGAAAATCAACAACAATAAAAATGTTAACAGGAATTTTATATCCAACAAGTGGGCAAATAGAAGTAAATGGAATAGACCCATCAAAAGAAAGAAAAAAATTATCATATAAAATAGGAACAGTATTTGGGCAAAAAGAGCAATTATGGATGCATTTAACTCCATATGACAATTTTAAATTTTTCGGAGCAATATATGATATACCAAATAAAGAAATTGAAACCAGGATAGAAGAATTAAAAAACACATTTGAATTAAAAGAATTTATAAACACACCAGTTAGAAATTTATCATTAGGGCAAAGAATCAGATGTGAAATAGTAGCAAGTTTAATACATAAACCAGAAATATTATTTTTAGATGAACCAACTATTGGATTAGATCCAGTAGTAAAAGAAAATATAAGAAAATTAATAAAGAAAATGAACAAAGAATTAGGAACAACAATATTTTTAACAAGTCATGATATTGGAGATATTGAAAAACTTTGTAAGAGAGTCATTATAGTAAATAAAGGTAAAATAATCATGGATGATACAATGAATAATCTAAAATATCATTATTTAAATAAAAAGATTATAGAAGTAAAACTAAAAGAAAAAGTAAATTTACAAGGTGAAGACGGAATCTTAGTATTAAAAGATAAAGGAAACAATTTAAAAGTAGAAATTGATAGTAAGAAAAAAGGAGTAGCAGATGTTATAAAGTTACTAGATACAGACAAAATCATAGATATAAATATATCAAATATGCCATTAGAAGATATAATAACATCTATTTATAAAGAAGCAAAAATATAAAAGGTAAAGGCAAGGGTGAAAATTTTTAACCAGATTTGTGCCTTGAGAAGGGGATGAGATTAAATATGAGAAAATATATATACATATATAAAGCGACTTTAATTGAGAACTTAAGTTACATAGCTGATATATTTTTAAGATTCATAAACTTTTTTGTCATGATGTTTGTATTTATGAATTTATGGCAATATATGTATTCAGATGGTACGCAAATTATAAATGGATATACTTTTGAGCAAATGATATGGTATATTTTAGTTACAGAAGTATTGTGGTATGGAACTAGAAATAAAAAGCTAACAGATGAAATAAGTAAAGACATAAAAACGGGAAATATTGCTTATAACATAAATAAACCATATAACTATGTTTTTTATATAATAGCAAAACATTTAGGAGAAATTACAATAAGATTAATTTTATTCGTAATAGTCGGAATAATTATAGGATTATCTTTTATAGGACCTATTCAAAACTTTCAATTTATAAACATTCCATTTATATTACTAGCAGTTATACTTCGGTGTTTTAATAAATTCTATATTAAAAATAATAATTAGTATGATTTCTTTTTGGATAGAAGATTCCACACCATTCCACTGGGTATATGACAAAATGATATTAATAATAGGAACGATGTTTCCAATAGAAATGTTTCCAGAATTTATAAAACCAATTATAAGATGTACGCCAATATTTGTTGTAACATATGGACCTGCAAAATTATTGATAGACTTTAGTATAGAAAATTTTGTTCAAATATTTATAGCACAGATTATATATCTAATAATATCGGTAGCCATAATTGGAATTTTATATAATAAAGGGGTGAAAAAATTAAATGTTAATGGAGGTTAAAAATCAAATAAAAGTTATGTTTTTATCAGTAAAATACAATATAATGAGACAAATGGTAAACAAAGTAACTTTTATAACAAATATAATTTTTATGATATTAAATAATGCAGCATTTATTATTCAATGGATAATACTTTTTAGTTTAAAAGATGAAATAGGAGGCTATACCATAAAAGAAGTTATTTTACTTTGGGGAATAGCTGCGAGTATATTTGGTTTTGCTCATATATTATTCCATAAAGCTTTCGATTTATCAGATTTAATAATAGAAGGAAAATTAGATACATTTTTAGTACAACCAAAAAATGTATTCTTAAGTGTTATAACATCAGAAACAAGTATATCTGCAATAGGAGATTTGCTTTATGGGTATATATGTTTAATTATATATGGAGTAACTATACAAAATTTATTACTATTTACGATATTTATGATAACTGGAGCAATGATATTAACTGCTTTTGCAAGTATATTAGGTTGTATATCTTTTTGGATAGTAAAAGGTGATGGTTTTGCAGAGTCTTTAATTTCTGTAATGGTAAATTTAAGTACCTACCCAGAAACTATATTTAAAAAGTCAGTTAGAATTATATTATATACATTAATACCTATAGGTTTTTCAATTTATATGCCAGTAGAAACAATTTTAAATTTTGATATTTGTAAATTTGCATATATAATTATATTTACAGTAGCTATTGTGTTATTAACATTTTATATATTTAATAGAGGATTAAAAAGATATTCATCTTCTAATTTGATGAGTTCTAGAGTTTAAAATAAGTAATAGTACAAGCCGCCTTCTAATACAATATTGTATAGGAGGCGATTAATTTGAATAAAAAACATTTAAAATTACGAATAGAAGAGACTGTAAATAAAATTTTATATAAGAAAAATATAATTGATAAAAGGATATATGATGAGGCATCTAAGCAAATTGATAAAAAATTATTTAAAAACAATCCTTAAGGTGATATATTAAATGACTTTATATGAGATGAAGCAAGCTTTTTCAGAAGGAAAAACAATATTTGATTTGAATTTAAAAGTAGTTTATTATGCTAGAGTATCAACAGAAAAAGAAGAGCAGATTAATTCATTAGAGAATCAAATTAAATTTTTTGAAGAATATATAAAAAAGAATAAAAATTGGAAATATATAAAAGGATATATTGATGAAGGGATAAGTGGTACGACATCTATAAAACGTGAAAATTTTATGAGAATGATTGAAGATGGAAAGCAAAAAAAATTTGATTTATTAATTACAAAAGAAGTTTCAAGATTTTCTCGTGATACTATTGATAGTTTGCTATATACTAGAAAATTATTAGAATATGGTGTATGTGTATATTTTTTATCAGACAATATTATAACTGCTTCAAATGATGGAGAGTTAAGACTAACAATAATGTCTAGTATGGCGCAAGATGAAGTTCGTAAAATATCTGAAAGAACAAAATTTGGTTTTAAAAGAGCAATAGAAAAAGGAACAGTTTTAGGAACTAATAATATTTGGGGCTATAAGAAAGAAAAAGGAAAGCTTATAATAGATGAAGAAGAAGCCCCTTTGATTAAAACGATTTTTAATATATATGCAAATGATAATAAAATAGGATTAAAAAAGTTAGCAACAGAACTTGAAAAACAAGGTTATTGTAGTCGTAATGGTAAAGCTTTCCATCAAAATACTTTAAAAAGAATTATTCAAAATCCAAAATATAAAGGATATTATACTGGTGGCTTATCAACAGTTATTGATTATAGAACAAAAAAAAGAAACTTTAAAGAGCGAGACGAATGGAAGATATACAAAGATTATGAAAAAGTACCACCAATTATTTCTGAACAACTTTGGGAAAAAGCAAATAAAAAATTGTTAAGTAGAAGTAAAAAAGCAAAATTGTATCAAAAACATCAAACAAAATATCTTTTATCTGGTAAACTGTATTGTGAGAAACATAAATGTTGTTTTGTAAGAAAAATAAGACATTATAAAAATAATAGAGATATTATTTATTGGTATTGTGGGAATTTTCATAAAAATGGCAAAAAAGATTGTAATCCAGCATATTTTAAAGAACAAGATTTATATAAGATTTTATTAGTACAGTTAAAAAAATATGAATGTTATAAAGAAGAAGTAGTAAAAGATCTAATGTCTTTGTATATAGAAATATTAAATAGTAAAGAAGATATGAATTCAAAAACAAAAATGGAAAATCAATTATGTATTCTTAATAACAAAAAAAATAAATTGGTGGACTTAACATTAGATGGACTACTAACTAAAGAAGAATTAAAGGAAAAAAAGACAGTTATTGAAAAGCAAATTTTAAATATACAAAAAAAATTAAAAGAATATGAACAAAATAGAAAAATATTAAAAAAACAAGAAGAACACCAAAATTTAAAAAAGAATGTTTTAAAAGAATTAGAGATATCAAAAGAAAATATAGAAGAATATATAGATAACTTAGTAGATAAAGTTATTATTCAAGAAGACAAATCTAATGTTAAATTTAAAATTATTTTAAGCGACATATAAACATAAATAAAAGTAATAGAGGGTTGTATTTTAAAATAAATAATAAATGAATTGATATGTTATAAAATTGACAAAACAGAGGCTTTTCTATATAATAGACATAATCATTTTACGACTAGAATGGATGTGTAATTATGAATAATAAAAAATTATATACTATAAAAGAGCATAACAATTATTATTTTAAAAGATTAATTTTGAGTTATCTACAACCTTCAAAATGGGAAAAAGCAATTCAAGAGAGTACAGAGATTTCTAAATCAGATTATAATGGAATATTAAGTTATAGAAATTATGCTGTTATAAACAGAATAATTGATTTTGACATATTAGATAAAGAAAATGTTTCTCTTCCAGCATATATACAATATAGAAAAAAAAGAAGACATACTGCCGGGTTTTATGCACAACAATATATAAAAGAACTTGAAAAAGTAATAAAACTAGAAATACCGAATATTTCAGAAGAAGAGTTAAAATCTATTGCATCAGAAGTACGTAGATTACAAGCAACAAACCCATTAACTATTAAAGAAATTAATTTTGAGATATTACAGACAAAATATAAGAAATTATTTAATGAGCAGCAATTTGGTACTATTATCCAATATTCATATATACAAGATGCTTTAGTTTCATTAGATGATGATGAATTAAAATGTTTTGAAATAGCTTTAAATTCTTATATAGAAAGAGAAAATTTAATAATAAAATTTCCTGAACAATCAGAATGGAACTATAAGATGGAAGAATATGTTGCTTCTTTAATGAGTGAACAATATAGACAAGTAATTTTTGAAATATCACAATTAAACAGTAAGGAAGAACAAGAAAAAGCTTTTAGATTATTAGGATATATACTTGATAAACCTAATTATTATAACATTCAAGGAATAAAAGATTTAATAAATTTAGAAAAAACAAAAAAAGATATATGTAGAAAAATTATGTTAGATGAAGATCTTTCTGAATATCCATTATTAGATACAATGTCTAAAATCGAAAGGTATAGATTTGTAGGATTACAACATATCGGCTTTTACCCTTCTTATGAACTTGTAAATATGTTTGATTCAACTATTTTTGAATATATTGGTAATGAAAATTTGTGTATTATACAAACTTTAAAAAAATTGAAGCAATTATATAATATATCTAATGAAACAGAATTAAAAAATTTAGTAAGTAAATATGAAGATCAATCATTTGTTAGTGAAAAGAAGGCATTTAGTACATTATTAAAACTATTGATAAAAACTCAAATAGAAAAAAGTTTAAATAATAATCTTACAGTAATCTCACAATTACCTGAAATGAGTCAAAAAGATAAACAAAAATATTATCTATCAGAATATAAAGGAACTATTTATGATGCAACAGATACTAATTTTTGTTTTATAGTATCATCAGTTTCACCTTATACAAATTATAAGCCTGAAGAAGTTGAAAATTATAGAGATTATTGGAATAAAAGTCAGTTATCAGACTTAGCTAGTTATTCATTTATATGTCCTAGAAATTTAACAATTGCTAGTTTAAAAACTGCAAATCTTGGTTTTAATAAAGTAAGTGGATTAATGTATATGTGTCCTTTTGATTTAGATTCAAGTCTTGGGGAATTTGTGCCAAAAGCAAATAATATTTGTTTTATGTCTACAGAAAGATTAGCAGATTATCAAAATTTGACGGAATTAAATAGCAAAAGGATTACACCTAATTATATTCCACTTATAAAATGTTGGGGAGAAATTACTAATTTTGATGAAGCATTACAGGCTGCATATGACTTTTCGGATTCATATACCCAAATCCCAATTGTTTTTATGGACTGGGATAAAATTAGATATGAACAAGCAATAGAAAATATAAAACTAATTTTAGAATATCAAAAAACTCTAAATAAAACTATGTTAAAACAAATTGCTCAAAATATGATATTCTATCAACAACCGGATTATGAAATTTATGGATATTATTTAACAAATCTTAACTATATGCTAGAATGCCTAGGAATTAATTCAGACGAATTTGAGAGCTATGTAAGAAAATTTAATATAAGGAATTTAGTTAGTAATATCAATTATCGTATGGATTATTTAAAAGAAAGAAATCTAAATGTAACATTAGAGGATATAGTAGGAATAGACATACATAATAGATAATTATATATACAATAAAAAAGTATTTTTAAGAATACATCTCTTACGATCAGGCAGAGATGTATTTTTTTGTCTATTTTTTTGAAGTAAAGATTATATATTTATTTAGATCTAAGGCAAAGTAGTAAAATAAAGCAAAAGGATTGATTTAAAAAATCTACAACTTTGTTACTACCATGCACATGGTAATCATTTGTTTTCCGATTAGTCAATGCTTTGTTAAAAAATCCATCCATATTAAAAGCTAATCGGGGTAAAAATCCTAAATCCTCTAAAAAAGTAAATAAAGGAAAAAATATTGCCATAGGAGGAAGCATTACAGAAATAATCCATGTAACAGTTTGATACACTCCTAATACCCAAACATCTTTGAGCCACTCAGGAGAATGTATAAAATCAAAAAATAATAGCAATTTTGATTGAATATATGAGAAAAAGCCAAATAAAATTTCAGAAGGATAATTACTTCCAACAATAGTCAACCAAAATATTAACCCTAAAAATAGTATCATAATAGGGATACCAAATCTTTTTGAAGTTAAAATTTTATCAATTTTTCTATCAAAATTACTATAATTATTTTTTTCATAAGTACATACATTTCTACAAATAGTAGCAGATTTATTTACAATCTCTGTTACAATTTCATCTCTAAAATTTGATTGACTTATATTACTTTCTTCTAAAATTTCAAAACATTGTTTTAATTTTGCTTGTAAATCAGGAAAAGATGAAAAACTAAAATTAAAATTTTTTTCTATGTTTTTTAAAATTTCTTCCGAATTATCTAAAAGTTTTACGCAAACAAAACGTCTAAGATGGTCAGGAATGTTTTTGATTTTTTCAATTTCAGGTAAAAGATTATTAATAGCTTCTTCAACATTATCAGAATAAGTTAAAAAAGAAGAATGAGTATTAATATTTGACTTATCCAAAATAGTATCTAAAAGACTGTTTAAAGTTTTTTTCTTTCTAGCAGTAGTTCCAACAACGTTGCAACCTAATAAATTTTGTAACTGTTTTAAATCTATTTTTATGCCTTTTTTCTTTGCTTCATCAAGCAAATTTACACAAACAATTATATTTGGGGTAATCTCTTTGATTTGGAAAACCAAATTTAAATTTCTTTCTAAGCAAGTTGCATCCACTACAACAACTGTACAATTAGGTTGATCAAAACAGATATAATTTCTTGCAATCTCTTCTTCTTCAGAATTTGACATGATGGAATATGTACCGGGAATATCAACGAACAGTAATTTAGTATTTTTATATTCGCATATACCATATGCATTACTAACTGTTTTACCAGGCCAATTGCCAGTATGTTGATGCATACCAGTTAAATTATTAAAAATGGTAGATTTACCTACATTTGGATTTCCTGCTAAAGCAATAGTATAATTACAACATTTTTTTAAGTTTTCAAAGTCTTCATTTAGTAAAGTATTTCCCGTGGATTTAGCTGTAAGTCCCATAAAAATCTCCTTCAATTAAATTATTTT
Organism: uncultured Clostridia bacterium; assembly: GCA_944386695.1. Classification (GTDB taxonomy): domain Bacteria; phylum Bacillota; class Clostridia; order TANB77; family CAG-508; genus CAG-269. Next base: position 11,720 of record CALXCB010000034.1, read on the forward strand.
ATCATATGATGGAAAATGGAAATTGGTGCTTTTTTCAAAAGGGTCGTTTCTTTTCGCAAAAGGGTCGGTTCCTTTTGCAAAAGGAACCGACCCTTTTGCGAAAAGAAACGACCCTTTTGAAAAAAGAACTGTCCCAAATGAAAAATTAACAATATTTTATTTCTATAAGATTAGCATCATTTTTTCTTATAGCAATAACACTACCACGCACTTCATAAGCTCTAGGGTCACCAGAAGGACTTACAAAGATAGGTTTAATTTTAGTGTTTTTTACAAGTCCCAAATCTAACATACGTCTTCTTAAAGAATCGTCAGATTTTAAATTTATAATATATCCTGTACTATTTAAAGGTAATTTATCTAAACTATAATCATTCATATAATCCTCCAAAATTTGTCTAATATATTATATTTTTGTAGATAATGAAAAGTGTATATTTTTACTTGACTTTTTAGTGATATTGTTATAAAAATATTAGGTGAAATTAAAAGATGGAAGGATCAAGGTTAAAAAAACATAACCTAATTTTTATGCCTTCGGAAAGGAAATGTATTAAAAATGGAAAAAATAAGAGGATTTGAAGTAGCAAAAGGATTTGAGGATAAAGGAATAAATTTACCAGAAAGGAAAACAAGATGCTCTGCAGCTTATGATATAGAAGCGGCTGAAGATACTGTTATTCCAAGTTTTAAGAAAGGAATGAAACCAACACTAGTTGCTACAGGTTTAAAAGCATATATGCAAGAAGATGAGGTATTGTATTTAATGGCTAAAAGTTCAGGTTTTTCTAAAAAAGGTATAGTATTATCAAATTGTGTTGGAGTTGTTGATGGAGATTATTATGAAAATGAATCAAATGATGGGCATATAATGTTTTCGTTGATAAATCTAAAAGATGAAGATTTACATATAAAAAAGGGAGATGCAATAGGACAAGCTATGTTTACTAAATATTTGGTTGTTGACAATGATGAAAGTACAGGAGTAAGAAAAGGTGGCTTTGGTTCTACAAGTAAAGTATAAATTAAAAAGGAGTCTGTTTAATGAAAAAAATTATAGAAAAATTAAAAAGCAAAAAGAAATTACTTTTTGAAATTTTTGCTATTGTTTTAATTGCCATATTTAGTTACAGTATAGCACCTAAAACTTTACAAAACGATACATATTATACCGTATCTATAGGAAATTTAATTTTAGATAATGGTATAGATATGAAAGATCATTTTTCTTGGCATGTAGATTTACCATATACATACCCACATTGGCTATATGACGTAATTATGAGTTTGATATATAATTTAGGGCAATGGGATGCTATATATATTTCAGTTTGTATAATGTCAATTATACTCGGAATTACCATATATAAAGTAAATAAAAATTTAACAAAAAACCCAATAGTATCATTACTAATTACAATAGGGTCGATGTATTTGTTAAAAGCTTATATTGCTGCTAGAGCTCAATTGGCCACATTTATAATATATATGTGGGTAATATACTTTATAGAAAAATTCTTAGAAAATCCTAAGAAATTTGGCTATGGTATAGGCATAATATTAGCTTCGATATTGATTGCTAACCTCCATGTTGCGGTATGGCCATTTTTACTTGTTTTAAGTTTGCCTTATATTGCAGAATATATAATTTGTTCAGTTACAGATATAATTTTATATAATAAAATTGGTATATTTTTTGATAAGATGGCTTTAAAACATTATAAAAATGATGAAGAAAAAGTAAAGAAGATCAATAAAATATTAGAAGAAAAATACCGATTAAACCAAAAAAGGGAAGAAGCTAGAAAAAATGATGAACCATACAAGATAAGAATGCAAAAAAATAGCAATGTAAAGTGGCTTATATTAGTAATGTTAATTTGTGCTCTAACAGGTTTGTTAACTCCAACAGGAACTACACCATATACATATTTATTTAAAACAATGGCAGGAAGTACTGTAGAGAATATAAATGAGCATTTACCATTAACACTTATTCAAAATATTCCAGTTATGTGCACAATAATAATTGTACTTGCATTTTTAATTTTTACAAAGGTAAAATTAAGACTATCGGATTTATTCATGCTAGGTGGACTTACATTTTTAATGTTTTCATCAAGAAGGCAAGCTACAATGTTTGTTTTAATTGGTTCAATTATATTAAGTAGAATGATAACAGAAGCCATGCAAATATATGGATCGCAGCGTCAGACAGATAAGACATTCAAAAAGTTTATTAATGTGTTAGGTATTGTAATAATATCATGTATAGTAGTAGTACCTAGTGTAAAATTCTATAATGACAAGAAAAATGATCCATATGTAAATGAGAATACTTATCCTGTAAAAGCAGCAGATTGGATACTAAAAAATTTAGATGTAAATAATATAAGATTATTTAATGAATATAATTATGGTAGTTACTTATTGTATAGAGGAATACCAGTCTTTATAGATTCAAGAGCAGATTTGTATTCACCAGAATTTAATGGCGGAATGGACATTTTTATGGACTTTATAAATACATCAAATATTTCAAGATATTATGGTAAAACTTTTGAAACTTATGATATAACACATGTCATTTTATATAAGAATGCAAAAATTAGAATGTTAATAGATGAAACAGAACCGGAAAATTATAATAAAATATATTCAGATGATGATTTTGTAATTTATGAAGTAGTTAAAGATTAATAGAAAAGAGAATAACTCTCTTTTCTAATTTTTAATATTAAAGGAAAGAGAGATATAGTTGTATATAAAGGTTTATAGGTAACCTTTTAAAAACCTAAATATATTATATAAGGAGAAATTAGCATTAAAGCTAATTATGAAAAGTAAAATGGATACAAGGTCAATAGGGGTATTTGATTCAGGAATTGGAGGTTTAACAGTTTTAAAAGAGCTAGAAAAACAATTGCCAAATGAAAATTTTGTATATTTGGGAGATACTTTAAATTTTCCATATGGTGATAAAACAAAAGAAGAAATTATCAAGTTATCTGAAAAAAATATTAAGTATTTGATTAGCCAAAAAGTAAAACTAATTGTAATAGCATGTGGTACAGCTACAAGCCAAAGTTTAGAGATAATGAAATCTATTTTTGATATTCCAATAATTGGTATAATTGAGCCAACAGTAGTATATGTAAAAAAAATGAATTTAGAAAAAATTGGTGTTATAGCAACAACAGGAACAATAAGAAGTGGCGCATGGGAGAAAAATTTAAAACAAGAGATACCTAATATCGAAGTAGTAAATAGAGCTTGTCCTTTGCTGGCAAGTATTGCTGAAGAAGGAAAAGCTAAATCACAAGAAAGTTTAGAAGCTGTACATGAATATATGGAAATTTTTAAAGAAAATAATGTAGATACAATTATTTTAGGATGTACACATTATCCGATTTATGATGAAATAATAAAAAATGAATTTTCAAATAAAGTAAATTTAGTAAATACTGGTGTTGCGGTTGCAACAAAATTAAAGCAATATTTACATGAAAATAATATGGAAAACACTGGTGAAAAAATCGAAACAAAAGTAATAATTTCTAAGGAAGAAGAAGATTTCGATAAAAAAATTAAAAATATTTTAAAATCTGCTAAAAATCTTGACATTACTAAATTTTATTAATATAATAAACAATATCTAAAAAGAAAAGGAGACCAAGTAATAAATGGCAGACTTTAGGCTAAATAAGTTAAAACAAAATTATGATCAAATGTCAGATGAAAATTTATTACAAGAAATTAATCAAAAGCAGAATAATGTGGCACTAGATTTTTTAATAGAAAGATATAAAGATATAGTAAGTATAAAAGCAAATAAATTCTTTATGATTGGATCCGAAAAAGAAGATATGATACAAGAGGGCTATATAGGCTTGTATAAGGCTGTGAAGTCATATGATAGTCAAAAGCAAAATTCTTTCAAAACTTTTGCAGGATTATGCATAGAAAGACAAATGATAACAGCAGTCAAAAATTCAAATCGACAAAAACATATTCCACTTAATTCATCATTATCATTAAATGCAAAGGCATTTGGCGAAGATGATATGCAAGTAATGGAGATTTTGGATACCAGAAAAACAGGAGAAGATCCATTGGATATTATAACTAAAAAAGAGTATTTTACATTTATAGAAAAAGCAATAAATGATTCTTTAAGTGATTTTGAAAAAAAGGTGTTAGTTCATTATAAAAATGGAGAAAGTTATGCTGAAATAGCCAATAAACTTGAAAGTAAAGTGAAATCAGTCGATACAGCAATTCAAAGAATAAGAAAAAAAGCTTTAAAAATAAAACAGAAAATAGAAGGAGATAGCAAAGGTTAATTTTTTTCGCAAAAGGGTCGTTTCCTTTTGCGAAAAGAAACGACCCTTTTGCGAAAAACGATAGAAAGGAATGTGGTAAAAAATGAAAGAGGAATTTATAAAATTATTAAGAAGTACTAATAGAGAGAATATAGAAAATCTGATAGAATTTATTCAAAAAACAGACTTTTTTGATGCACCAGCAAGTACACGTTTTCATGGAAGTAGAGAACATGGGCTCCTAGAACACAGCCTAAAAGTATATGAAATTTTAAAAGAAAAAGTAAAAACAGCTTGTATAGAAATCAAAACTCCACCAGAATCTATAATATTAATAGCTTTATTGCATGATATATGTAAGGCAAACTATTATAAAATAGATTATCGAAATGCTAAAAATGCTTTGGGAGTCTGGGAAAAAGTACCATACTATACCGTAGAAGACACTATACCATATGGACATGGGGAAAAATCAGTAATGATGATAACAGAATATATAAAATTAACTCCTGAAGAAAAATATGCAATCCGTTGGCATATGGGCTATACAGAGCCAAAAGAACAATATAGTACAATAGGTCTAGCATTTGCAAAATATCCAATAGCTTTATTAACACATGAAGCAGATTTAGAAGCAACTTACTTTTTTGATACTTAATTTTTTTTCATTGGGACCGTTTCTTTTCGCAAAAGGAAACGACCCTTTCGCAAAAGGAAACGACCCCAATGAAAAATGTTATGTAAAGTTTGAGGGAGATGATAGAAATGAATAAAACAGAACCACGCACTCTTCCAGGTTTTATGGAATTATTACCACAAGAGCAAATTTTATTTAATCAAATGAAAGATACAATTAGAAAAAATTATGAAAAATTTGGATTTCTACCATTAGATACACCAATTATAGAAGATTCCAAAGTACTTTTGGCAAAAGCAGGGGGAGAAACTGAAAAGCAGATATATCGTTTTAATAAGGGTGACAATGATTTAAGCTTAAGATTTGACTTAACAGTACCACTTGCAAAATATGTAGCCCAAAATTATGGGAACTTAGCCTTTCCTTTTAGAAGATATCAGATTGGTAA
>CALXCB010000035.1 GCA_944386695.1 uncultured Clostridia bacterium
GAAGTTTTCCATTATATCTTAAATTAGCTTTTTCTTTAGTCCATTCAGAAAACTGAATAGCATCAGAATTATTGATATTTTCTAATAAATTCTCTGTTTCTTTTATATTGATGTGAATTTCACTATTCATATATTATCACCTCGCCTTTTAAGTATAACATATAATAGATAATAAGTAAACAAAAGTTTGTATATTTTGTAAAATTATTTTCCAATTTTAATTAGAATATAATTATATGTCTATTATTGATAATTACTCTTATTTATGATACTATATTTTGTAACAAAACGGATTATCAAATACTTAACCCAAATGATAATACAGTAACAGTATGGTTTAAAGTAGAAGATTTGATTGAAATTATAAAAGAACATGGAAATAAATTAAATATTGAAGAATTTTAATAATTTGAAAGAGGGGTAAAATATGAACATAATAGAAGTAAATGAAAGAACAGAAAACTTAATTAATCAATTATTAGAAGTATGGGAAGATTCAGTAAAAGCAACACATACTTTTCTATCTAATGAAGAAATAGAAAATATAAAGAAATATGTACCACAAGCATTAAAAGGTATAACACACTTAATAATTATAGAAAATGAAAGTCATCGGACCTATTGCTTTTATGGGAATTGAGGAAAATAAACTTGAAATGCTATTTATTAAAAATAGTGAAAGAGGAAAAGGATTAGGAAAAAAATTATTAAATTATGGAATTGAAAACTATAATGTAAATTACCTTGCAGTTAATGAAGATAACCCACAAGCAAAAAGTTTTTATGAACATATGGGATTCAAAGTGTATCAAAGAAATGAATTAGATGACCAAGGAAATCTGTATCCAGTATTATATATGAAATTAGAAAAATAACACAAGAAATATCAAGAATAATATTACTTTTTTAGTAAAAAATATTATAAAAAAGAGAAGAATATTTATGCTAAAAGTTAATAAAAATCTATATTTTTATAGACAAATCTACATAATTATGTTATAACAATATACATACGAAGCAATGCTTTGTAAATAAATTTTTATTTGGAGGTATGCAAAATGAAACTTTCAGACACAATTAAACGGACAGAGCTTTATCACTCAGGCAAAGCTAATAATGTCTATTTGACAAACAACCCTGAGTACTTAGAGCTTGAAGCATCAGACAGAATTTCGGCTGGAAACGGCGCGAAAACTGATGTAATCAGTGGCAAAGGAATTGCAAACAATGTGATTTCTAAAGCCATCTTTACGAAACTGGAGGAACACGGAATCCATACACACTATGTTGGACCTGGTTCCAACGAAGCTTCAAAAATTGTAAAAAAAACAACTCCAATTCTTCTTGAAGTTATTGGAAGATTCAAAGCAACTGGAAGTTATGTAAAGAGATATGATGTGCCTGATATGATGCCTTTTGATGGGGTATATATCGAATACACATACAAATCTGATGCAGCAGGTGATCCGCCAATCTGCGAAGCTGCTATTATTGCAAAAGGTCTCTTAACCAAAAGGGAACTTGGCTATGTAGAATATGTAACCGAGCAGGTGGCACTTGTCATCAAAGATTTCTTTGCACAGTGTAATGGAGACCTTATCGATTTCAAAATCGAATTTGGTAGACTATCTAATGGTCAGATCATCGTGATTGATGAGATTTCTCCTGACACCTGCAGAATTTTAGATAAGGAAACAGGCAAAAGCCTTGATAAAGACAGATTTCGCAAGGATATGGGAGATGTTGCGGAAGCCTACTCAGAAATGGCTAAGAGAGTTTCTGAAATAAAATAATCATACCATCTATAAAAGACACCAGCAATTGTTCAATGAACAATTGCTGGTGTTTTAGTATCAATATCTCTTATAGTATACTAGCTCCTATTATACCCGCATCATTGCCTAATTTAGCTGTTTGCAGTTTTATAACATCTCTCTTATTAAATAATAAATTAGAATTTAATAATTTGTTTTTTAAAGGAGCTAATAATATATAATCATATCTTGCAAAACCTCCACCAATCACTACACAGTCTGGTTCAAATATATTAATTAAATTTGATATTCCTATTGACACATCATTTAAATATTCCTCTATCAAATCATCTATTTTATCCAGAGATATTCTCATATATTCTCTTAACTCTGGTCCTGAAATATCATAAGATAAATTTAATCTCTCTATTATTTTATTTTTAAATACTAAGATACTTCCATATCTTTCAAAACAGCCATTTTTTCCACATCTGCAAGGAACTCCGCCAGCTTTAATAATCATATGTCCAAATTCAAAACCTTCAAAACTATTCCCAGCCATTAAATTGCCTTGATATATATAACTTCCTCCGATTCCCGTTCCAAGAGTCAAAAATAAAACATTTTGATATTTATTACAATCTCCAAATTTATATTCTGCAATTGCAGCACATTTTGCATCATTTTTTACAATTACTTTTACTTTTGTTGCTTCTTCTAGTTTTTGTTTTATGTTATAATTTACAATTCCTAAATTGACAGATTTTAAAATAATTCCATTAGAAATTGCTCCCGCAACACCTATTCCAAATTTTGAAAAACTATATTGCTTTTTTAACATATTTATATTTTCAATAATATATTTTGTAGCAACATTTATTAAATCTTTTTTCTCCTCTACTGTAAAATCTTTTTCATATTGATCTAAAATTTTCCCATTTTTATCTACAATCCCTATGGCAACATGACTTCCTCCTAAGTCAATCCCAACATTGATATCTTCCATAAAATTAAGCCCCTTCCTAAATTGTATCTCAAACACATTTCCTTATCTTAATCATACATTAAATATAATTGCTCTATAAACAAAAGTATATTGGCAATACATAATAAATACCCTAATTTGTATGTTTGCATCACTTTTTTATTTTCTTTTTTAAATTTATTTAGTGCATTTCTTAGATACAAAATTCCTCTAGCAATAGCTATTGCAAAGGCTACAATTAATATTGTTGCCGCCGTTACTATTATATCTGTATTGATTAGCATGACAACAATTAACATTAAAATATCTAAAACATAGCTATCTTTTGCCTCTTTTAATTGTTTTATATTATCTAAAATTAGTAATATTATCAATGTGACTAAATACATCACATATTTATATATATTAGTTTGTGCAATTATACATATATATATAACATAAAAACATGATATTACTATTCCATAACATAATACATTTTTTTCTATTTTTCTATAGTCTTTGTCTATTCCTGCTATTAAAAATATAAAAGATAAATATAAAATTATAAATATAAATCTTATTATAGTATCTAAATTCAAGTTATATATATCTATTTTTAAACAAAATGCTATTATTACAAATACTAAACCAGATAATAATTCCAAAATAAAATATCTTGGTTTTATTTTTTGTTTACAATGTTTACATTTTCCTTTTAAAAATATGTAACTAAAAATCGGAATTAATTCTAAAAATCCTAATTTATGACCACAATTAGGACAAAATGAATGTTTAGTTACTATATTAACTTTTTTAGGAATTCGATATATAGCTAAAGAATAGAAACTCCCAAAAGATATTCCTATTATGAATATTATTATATATAAAAATATGTTCATTCTACCTCATTTCCTTTTTTATAATTTTCTGTATTAGTAATGTTTGTATCAATTGACGAATCGTTATGCCTTATTAATAGCCCATTTTTACCTATGATCATTGCTATCAAAATTCCAGACAATACTAGTAAAACCATAATAGTAATAGCTAAAGACATAAGAGTCATACCTTTTTGGTCATTTTTCATTTATTCTTCCTCCTTTCTAGTTTTATTTCTACATACACTTTGTTTAAAATAAATCTGTTTTTACTGTAATACATGTTACTGGCTAAAATCCGAAGCTGTAACTTCATATGTTAAAATAACATTATTTTCATTTGAATTTGTATCTTTTTGATTTTCTAACAAGTCCTGTACATCTTCTGTTGCTGTATATTTTTTTATTTCTGGTATATCTTTTTTACTTGGAATATATTTATACAATAATATAGCAAAAAATAATATTGTAATTAAGCAAATAGATAATATTCTAATTGTTTTCTTTATTATTTTCTCCATACTAGACTCCTTTACTTATATTGATTTTTAACATTTTTTTCTAATTCACATCATCGCTTTCCTCTGAAGTCATTTCTCCAAGATTAATTGGTATCTCATCACATATAAATGTTGTAAGTAACGTTCCCGAGTTTCCGCGTTTCTACCATTTTAAAGTTTTCTATTTTAAATCCTAAATCTGAATCATTTTCTATATCATTTATAAAATTTGTTGTATTTGTATAATCTCCTGTTACTGAAAAGTTCAAACAATATAAATTAGAATCTATTTCACTTAATACTAAATCTATTTTTATAACTACATTTTCATCTCTTGCATAATTACCTAATTTTGTCCATAAATAATTTATGTCATGCTTTTCTTGTTCTGATATATAACTATCGGATGCTTCAACTTGATCTTCATAAGCTTTTTTGGCTCTGTTTAAATCAGTAGTTGCTTGTTTAAGTTCTGCTAATGCATTTGTATAATTAATCGTTATAAAGTCTGATAGATGTGATACTCTTGTATCTATCAACTGCTTTTTTTGACCTATTTCCACAAATCCTTTTATGTTTAAGAGTGATATTCCATTTTCTAATAAAAATATTGAACCAATTAATAGTGAGCAAAAAATTAAAATTATTAATTTTCTTCTTTTCTTCATGGTAATTCTCCTTCTATTTTAACTGTTATTAAATTATCATTGTTTTCTTCACTAGATGATGTTGCATTATTTAAAATATCTCCTAATTTCATTTTAACAGTAAAATATCGCAATTTATCATAATTATCTGATTTTACTACAATTTCTATATTTCTATCTGTTGTCTTTTGTATTGATTCTAATTGTACCTCTTCTGGCATAATGTCCTTTATTTCATTTAATAGATTCGAAATGGATATCTTTTCTTCTGTATTAGTTTTATCATCAGTGGATTTTAATTTTTCTGTAAGTGTTTCGTATTCTGTTATTTTTAAGTTTATCTTATCTATATCATCATTTATCTTAGCTATTTCTTCATTCTCTGCTGAAATAAGTCTTTCTATTTCTTCTTGTTTATTATCCATTTGAGAATACAATAATTTTGCAAATATTATAAATGCTAACCATATTAAAAGTATAATCCCTATTCCTTTTAATAATACACATTCAGATGTAGTTAATTTTGCTTTAAAAAACTTATTACTTGCTTTTTTCGATACTTTAGTAGTTGTGTCATTTGATGTTTCATGATGAATATTTTCTTGTATCTGTAATATTTTTGGTGTTAATGTTGGTGGTTTTATTTTTTTTAATTTTGGTTTTTGGGGTATTTCTTTCTTTTGAATTGGCTTTATAGATTCTACCTGTGGCTCAGTTACTTCTTTTATTTCTTTTTGTATTAGTTCAGTCTGATTCACTTTTATTGAAGGTTTCACTGTTTTTCTATGTGTTTTTTCATTGATTTTTTGTTTCAACTTTTTTGCAAATGATGTATTTTGAAAATTTAGTAAATTATTTTCTTTTTTTAATCCCTGTACAGCTAATGCAATTGCACTATTAACTTCTATATAATCTTTAATGTTAATTTGTGTTGTCTCATCCTTAACTATACTAGGTTTCAATATTCTACATTCAACTGCCGGTAATATTTCTTGGAAATATAAATCTATATTATTTACAACCGATAAGTTCCCAGTTAAATATATTGTTGATATCTTTACTGGTGAACCTTTTATGATTTGCTCTAAATTTTTTGCAATTTTACATAATGTTGGCATTATATCTTCTAAATATGTTTGTTCCTTTGTATCACCTATACTATTTGATGTGTATATAGTAGTAGTCTTACATATTTCATAAGCTTTAGTCATAGAGTTCTCGGTTTTATTTATTTTTTCTAACACTTCTTGACTTCCAATATCCAAAACTTCTATATTATGAACTTTCATATCATAGATAGTTGTAATAGTTGTTTTTTCTTCCATATTTACTATCAATACGTTTTCATCTTTTTCTAATTTAACAATACTAGAAATTGCTACACCTATTGGTAAAATTTTTGCTAAATTGTTTTTTTCTAAATACTGTTTTTGTTTATCTATTTCTATTTTATTTGCTATAACTTGTATTGCTTTTATTTTATCTTTATCTTGAATATTCGGAACTAATGCATATCTCGTTTCAAAAGTTTTATAATCATACTTATGTTTATCACAATATCTTTCATATTCTGTTTGAATCACCTTTGGTACATCTTTTTTTGATAGTGTAGCCAAAATATCGAAGTATAAATATCTTTCGTTCAATAAATTTATACTTATTGGTATTTTAAAACTATTTGTTTCATCAATTATTTTGCTTATTTCCATTTTTAGGTTACTACTAAAAAATTTCACTCCATATGCTTCTATTTTGAAAATTTCTTTATTTTTAGAAATTTTTGCATATTTTATTAAATTGTTTTCTATATATATACCTAAACAATTTCGCATTTTTACGCTCCTCGATACTATTATCCATTATTATTTTATCTTTTTTTATTGCTAAAATCAATACCTTTATAAAAATGTAATATAAATGTAACATTGGTGTAATATTGGTTAAAATTTTCTAAAAATATTTATTAGTTGTATATTTTTACATTTATTAGGTTATCATATAATTGTAATTAAATATGATGGAGGTATAGTATGGATAGTCCTATAGATACTAATAAAAGTTATCAAGAATATGTAAATCAAAAATCTCCAAACTCACCTATTTTAAAAAATTGTATAAATGCATTTTTAATAGGAGGTTTAATTTGTTCAATTGGTCAAGTTATTTATTCTTTTTGTATATACAAAGGGTTAGACGAATCGTCTTCAAGTACTGTTGTATCAATCTTATTAATCGCACTTAGTGCTTTTTTAACAGGTCTTAATCTGTTTAATAAAATTGGAAAAATTGCTGGAGCTGGTTCTTTAGTACCTATTACAGGATTTGCCAATTCCATAGTTGCTCCTGCTATGGAATATAAGTCAGAAGGGTATGTGATGGGTGTAGGAGCAAAAATGTTTACTGTTGCAGGACCAGTACTAGTTTATGGAATTTCTACTGCTATTATTGTTGGTCTTGTTTATTTGATCTTTAATACTCAAGTAGTATTAGTTTAAAATAAAAAAGGAGGTTTTGTTAATGCAAAAATTAGGAAAACAAACTATAAAATTTGATAATCCACCAACCATACTAGCAACTAGTTGCATCGCAGGTCCTAAAGAAGCCGATCGGTCCTCTTGCTAAATATTTTGATCGATGTTTAGATGATGAAATGTGGGGAGAAAAAAGTTGGGAAAAAGCTGAAAGTAAAATAGTGAAAGAAACTGTAAATACTTTAATTTCTAAATCTGGCATTCCATCTGATAAAATAGAATATTGTTTTGCAGGTGATCTATTAAATCAATGTATTTCATCAAGTTTTCGGTCTTCGTGAACTTAATGTTCCTTTTTATGGGATTTTTGGAGCATGTTCGACCTTTGTAGAAGGCTTGCAACTTGCCTCTGTTTTTATTGAAGGTGGTATAAATTACGCTATATGTAGTGCTTCTAGTCATTTTTGCAGTTCGGAAAGACAGTTTAGATTTCCTTTAGAACTTGGGAACCAAAGACCACCTACTTCTCAGTGGACTGTAACTGCCTGTGGTTCAGCAATGCTTGCAAAAGACGGTCAAGGACCTTATATAACTCACATGACTACAGGCAAAATAGTTGATATGGGGATAAAAGATGCAAATAATATGGGTGCAGCTATGGCACCTGCTGCTTTTGATACATTAATGACTCATTTTTCAGACACAGGCAGGTCTCCTAATTATTACGATATTATATTAACAGGTGATTTAGGCTATATTGGAAAAGACATTTTAATAGATTTATGTCAAAGTTCTGGATATAATATAAAATCTGTTTATAATGATTGTGGAGTTTTAATTTTCGATAAGGCTACGCAGGATACTCATTCTGGAGGAAGTGGTTGTGGGTGCTGTGCTAGTGTTTTTTCTGGATATTTATTTGAGCAATTAAAAACGAAAAAATTAAAAAAGATTTTATTAATAGCAACTGGTGCTTTAATGAATTCAATGAGTTCTCAACAAGGAGAATCAATCCCTGGAATTGCTCAAGCTGTTTCAATAGAACTTTGAAATTTGTGGGACAATTTTAAGAAAGGATTTGATTTATTATGGAATTTTGGCAAAATTTTGATTGGATGCTTTTACTTAGATGCTTTATGGTTGGAGGCTTAATTTGTGTGATTGGGCAAATTTTAATTGATAAAACTAAACTTACTTCTGCAAGAATATTGGTTTTATTTGTTACCATTGGCACTATTCTTGGAGGACTTGGAATTTATAAATATTTGGTTAATTTTGCTGGATGTGGTGCTACTGTACCACTAACTGGATTTGGTAATAATCTAGCAAAAGGTACTATAGAGGCTGTAAAAGAATCTGGAATTTTAGGTGCTTTTACTGGTGGATTAAAAGCAAGTGCAGGCGGAATTGCTGCAGCTGTATTTTTTGGATATATTGCTTCTTTAATTTCTAAACCTAAAATGAAGAAACAATAAATCTCGTGTTTAAACTATTATTGTATTATTATAAAATAGAACCCAAATTATTAAACTTTGTCTAATAATTTGGGTCTATTATTTAATGAATAAAAAATAATCTCTTTACTCCCGTTTAATTATTATAATGTTTTGTTTTTATTTTTTCTTAAAAATGATGGTATATCTAAATCATTTTGTGATGAATTTAAATCTTGGTTCGATGGAATTGATGAAACTTTCTTTTCCCATGGCTTTGATGTTGATATACTATCTAATCTTGCCGTCTTCATCTCATCTTGTTGTTCAAATCCTGTTGCTATTACTGTAATTTTTATTTCATCATTCATTTCTGGATCTATTACTGTTCCAAATATTATATTTGCTTCTGGATCTACACTGCGTTGAATTAACTCTGCTGCTGTATTTACTTCTTGTAATCCTAAATCTTCTCCCCCTGTTATATTAATTATTACTCCTCTTGCACCTTCTATTGATGTCTCTAATAATGGACTTTGGATCGCTTCTTTTGCTGCGTCTTCTGCTTTGTTTTCTCCAGATGCACGACCAGTTCCCATATGTGCCATTCCTGTATTTAACATTATTGTTTTTACATCTGCAAAGTCTAAGTTTACTGTTCCTGTGACTGTAATTAAATCTGATATACCTTGTACACCTTGTCTTAGAACATCATCTGCCATTAAGAATGCTTCTGCCATTGATGTTTTTCTATCTATTATTTGTAGTAATTTGTCATTTGGTATTACTATTAATGTATCTACTTTTGATTTTAAGCTTTCTATTCCTCGTTCTGCTTGTGCTAAACGTTTTTTTCCTTCAAATGTAAATGGTTTTGTAACAACTCCTATTGTTAATATTCCCATTTCTTTTGCAAGTCCTGCTACTATTGGTGCTGCACCAGTACCTGTTCCTCCACCCATTCCAGCTGTGACAAATACCATATCTGCTCCTCTTAAAACTTCTGAAAGTTCTGTTTTACTTTCCTCTGCTGATTGTGCTCCAATATCAGGGTTTGCTCCTGCACCTAAACCTCTTGTTATTTTTTCTCCTATTTGAATTTTTGTACTAGCTTTAGATTTTTGTAGTGCTTGTCTATCTGTGTTTACTGCAATAAATTCAACTGATTTTATTCCTAAATCTAACATTCTATTTACTGCATTATTTCCAGCCCCTCCTACACCAATTACTTTTATTGTTGCTGTTCCATCCATCATTGTTAAGTTGCTGTTATCATCATAATCCATCATAATTTAATTTCCTCCTTAATAATATGTACCAACCTCCGTAACTAAGTTTGTTCGAACGGCTGTCTTAACTATAAAAAAACTCTTTTATTCTTGAAAGTATAGTTTTCCAAAAATTTTCTTTTGCATTTGTATCTATTTTGCTTGAAACTGATTTTGCAAAAGGTCTTGATGCTATATATCTAATTAATGCATAACTTGTTCTAAATTCAGGCTTTACTGTACTGACTAATCTTCCTGTTGAAATTTTTACAGGGATATTTAATGCTATTTTGCCTGCTACATCACTTTTATTTATGTTTACTATGCCTTGACCGTGTTAATATTACATTATTTATCCTAGATTTTAGCCCTTGATTTGTTATGTCTTTATTTATAATTGAAAACATTTCTTCAATTCTTGCTTCCATAATTTCGATCAATTCCGAACTTTTTATCACTCTACTTCTTGTTTCGTCTTTACATGTGTTTAAAATTATTTCATTATCATTATCTATAAATGATTTTAATGCTAGTCCGTATTGCCTTTTTAATTTTTCTGCCTCGTCTTCAGATATATTTAAAACCAACTCTATATCATGTGTGATGTTATTTCCGACCTAAAGGAATTGTATTTGTATATTTAAATACTTCTCCTTCAAAAACACCTATATCTGTATTTTCTGCTCCAACATCCAAAATCATTACATTATCGTAAAGTTCATTTTTGTCTAGTACTAAATTTCTTTCTGCTAATGCTAATGGAATTATTCCATCTATTTCTATTCCTGCCTTTTTAAAAATACTTGTTAACTTTCTTATATAGTCTTTGTCTGCTAATATAACTTGTGCTACTACATTAAACGACGCAGCAAAACTCCCTACTGGATCTGTAACTACTTTTCCATTGTCTAATATAATTTGGTTTATTGCCACATCAATCAATATTTTATTATCTGGTATTTCTATATCTTTTACTTGCATTATTGCGTTTTGTAAATCTTTTTGAGAAATTCCTGCAAATTTATCTTTTACTTCTTTTAATATATTATTTTGAACTATTGTTACATATTTTCCTGGAATAGTTACATAAGCTGAGTTTATTTTTAGTTCGGTTTCTTCTTCTGCTTGCTTGATAGTTTTGGATATACTTAAACTAATATCATCTTCATCAACTATCTTGCCTTTTTTTAATCCTTTACATTTATATGAGGTGCAACATATTATTTCGATTTGTCCAAAGTTATTTACTTCACCTACAACTAAACCAACCTTGGTAGTCCCAATGTCAAGCCCCACTATGATATCACCTATTGCCAAGATAACTCCTCCATCTTTTATTAAATTTTCTAGATTTATATATATTACATTTTTGGACAAAAGTCAAGAGTAATTGTTATATTTTTGTAATATTCTTGTAATAAAATTGTAATGATATTTCATAAATTTTGTTTTTCTGTAGTTTTGCGTCTATCTTTATATTCTTGATATTTTTTTGACCATTTATCTATATAATATTTTCTTATTATTGTTAAATTTAAAAACATTCTTCCAACAAAAACTACGATTGCTGCCAAGTATATGTCAACATCTAGTTTATTTCCTAAATATGTTAATAGAATTGAAAGTATGCTATTACAAAAAAATCCAGATATGAATATCTTAAAGTCAAATTCTCTTTTTAATACTCCTGTTATACCTCCAAATACTGAATCAAGTGCTGCAACTATTGCTATTGCCAAATAACTAGAATATGAATATGATATAGTTGGAACATTTATTCCAACTATTGCTCCTAATATACACCCTATTAAAATTGCTATGAAAACCATTTATTCCGCCTCCTCTATATATTTTATTTCAAACTCACCATCATATTTTGAAATTTCCACTTTATCTAATTTTTCAATTTCTGTTTTTATTCCTGTTGTACTTAATTGTTCAGCATATCCTCCTTTTCCAAATATGCTACTTTCTAAATAACTACTGTTTCCTATAGCTTTTATTGTATATGTATCTGTTCTCAAATATTTGCTATTGATTTTTATAGCATCTCCTACATCTGCAATGTCTGTTGTGTTAACAATTCTTTCATCATTTATAGATATCGCTTCTGCTCCACTATCTTTTAAATAGTTTACTATATATACTAAATCTTCTGCTTTTATTGATATTATTTGTTCCTCTTCTTCTAATTCTTGTTCTGATTTTTCAGATAGTGTAATTACAACCCCTTCTCCTTCTACATCTGTTTTTCCAAGTTGCAATTCTAAATTTTCTAATTCTGCCTCTAATGTTTCTTTTGTTTGAGAATCTGATGATGTTTCTTCTTTGTAACTTTCTAATGTTGCTGAAATTTCATCATATCTTTCTTTTGTTTCATCATATTTACTTTTCCAATTTGCCAATTCTTGCCTTAATTCTGCTTCTTGCATTGTATCAATGTTGGTTTCTTCTGTTTCTCTAACTACTTTGAATTGCATAAATATAATCATTGTTAATAAAAAGCAGACTATTCCAATTGTAATTGTCATAACTATTTTACCTTTTTTCATCTATGTTTCAACTCCTTACTCTACAGTTTTTGCATATTTAAAGCTTGTAACTCCTGTGTACTTTGGAATATCTATATTTGAATATTTTTTTACATCTACTGCCTTACCTAAACTTAAAAAATATTCTAATGTTCCTCCTGGCCTGTCTAATGTTGATAATAGTTCTGGTAGCCCTATTGCTTTTATTTCTATTGGTGAACTGATCTTTTCTCCGTTTACAACTATTACATTTCCATCACAAGATATTGCTGTAGTATTTACTAACCTTTGACCATTTATTGATATTGCCTCAGCTCCTGCATTTTTCATTTCATTTACAATTGCTAGAACATTTTCAGCATGAACTAAGAGATTTTCTACATCTAAAACTGAATCATCCCCTTTGCCGTCTGTAAGTGTAACTGTTATTCCTGAACCTTTTACGTCTGTATTTCCAAGTAATATATTATCTTGTTTTATTTTATTTTCTAATTCTGTTAATTCTGTATTATTGCTTGTAGCTTGTTCTCTTGCTTTTTCTAATTCTTTTTCTATTTTTTCTAGTTCTGCATATTGATTTTCATATTTTTCTTTCATTCTCAACACTTGTGATTTTAAATCACTCTCAGCTTGATTACTATTTACTGTTGTTCCATTGTAATTTACTGTTTTTATTTGAATAGATACTGCTATTACTAGTATAAATCCCATTATTCCTAGTATTACTAATTCTAGTTTTTTATTCATAACCTATTCCTCCCTAAAATATGGTTTAAATCCTGCACTTATGTCTCCATTTACATATGCTGTTCCACTTTTTCCTTGTTCTCCTTCTAATATCTTTTGTACATATAACATTTTATTGGTTAAATTTGATGTATCTCCTATATGTATTCTTTTGTTTTCACTTTCTAGGTATAAAACATAGTCATGTTCATTTTCTACGTTGATTTCTGTTATAAGATTGTCTTTTCCTATTGTCTTTGCTGCATCAAGTATTTTTGATATATCATTTAAAGTTTCTAAGTCTTCTTCTTGCAATCTTTCTTGATTTAACAAACCATCTTCTGTTGTTTTTAACCCAACTATTACTGGGACTTCACTTTTTGTACTTGATTGTTCTAATATATATCCATTTTTATCAATATATGTGTATCCATTTATTATATTTACTTGATATTTTACTGTTCTTTCTTTTACCGAAATTATTACTGTTCCCGGTAAGTTTCTTTTTATCTCTGCACTTTCTATATATGCATTTTCTTTTATTTTTGATATTATGGAATTATTAAATCTAAATATGTTATCTCCTATTTTTAAGCTTGATAAACTTATTATTTCCTCTTTATTTATTTTATTATTTCCTTGAACATCTATGCTTGTTATATTAAATATAGGAGCCATTAATGCAAATATAGTTATTATTACTAATAATACTACTATTGTAATAATTGTTATCACTACTTTATTTAGTTTTTTCTTTTTTGCTCTATTTTTCTTTTCATATTTTTGTTCGTGTGTTTTTTTTACTTGTTTTCTTTTCTTTTTTCTTGATTTTTTTTCTTCTTTTTCTTTTTCCTTTGATTTATTTATCCCTAATACTACTTCTGTATTGAAATTAAAAATTTCTTCGTCTTCTTTTTCTTCTTTATCTTTTTTTAAATGCTTTCCTGTATTTGATCTTTTTCTTTCTGCTTTTACATGGCTTTCTTTTCCATTTATTCTTTTTGTTACAAATACTTTTTTTTCACCACCTGCAATAGTATCTATTTCCTCATCTGAAAAGTATAGAGTTTTACCATTTGTATTTATATTCACTTTTTTCACCTTCTTTTGCCTATTTATTTTACAATAAACATAAAAAAATAGCAAGATTTTCTCGCTATTTTTTAGTATCTTTAAGTGAAAAGTTTGTGAAATGTGAACTTTTGGTTGGTCGCATTACGGCTCTCATGCTCCCTTGTTTACGCTTACTCTTTGGGGTTACCACTTCGGAGTCAAGACTATATACTAGCTGCTGGCTAGGCTTTACTAGACAAGTTTTCTGGGTTATGAAATTTGCTTGCACTTTAAGTGCTCACAAAATTTTACTTGACATACAGTATGCCACGGCAACCATAATAGTAGACACTGCTGCTCGGATAGTAGGCGTCGCGGTACCTGACTGGATCGCTAATTCCATTGATGTTGCATCTGCCCCCTCGCGAGACCCTGAGTCTATAATTGTCGGCCTCTAGGGTCCAGTCACACACGTTTCCGGCTAGGTCATAGATGTTGTTCGCCTTTGTGTACTCTGCACTTCCTGTTGGAATTTTTGTCATTGAATTTTCGCTCTTTGTACTTGTTCCTCCATTTGTTGTTCTATACTCAAATGTTGCATTACTATAATTTCCCCAATTTGTTGAATTATTTATTAATGTATAATCTATTGTCTCTCCTGTTGATATTTTCGCGTCTGAATCAACCAACCACTGCAACGTTTCGTCCCACAGACTTCCCCAGATCATTGAAGTTTCTACATTTGCCTTTTCTCCTTCTAGTTTTTTACACTTTTCGTACATTACGTACCATGTTTGATCATTTATATCTGTATTCATCTTCTTCACTACTGCTTCTTCTTTTCCTAGATCTCCTGTTTCATATCTTCCTATATAGAATCCTCCATATTTTTTTACACTTTCTATCATTTTATAATAGTTTTCTTCCATATCTTGGCTTAACATTTGATACTGCTCTATTCCGTCTCTATAGCTTTGTATCTTTGCGTCTCCATCAAAACTATCTCCTCCATATCCAGTTACTACATCTGGCTCTCTATAATTTGTTTTCCTACTTATACTCATTACTCCACTTGTGCTATTCTCGCTCCAATTTAAATTCGATCTTCCACTTGATGAATAATCATATAATTTTCCCCATATCTTTCCTTTATTATCTATTCCATATATCCTACTTACATCTTTTACTGGCACCCATACATATTGATTTGTACTTGTCTGTAAGTCAAATACTGTTGTTGGGGTCTCTCCTTCGGCTAGGGTTGCTATTCCTGTGTCTCCTTCTTCTGACATTGTAGCTACCCCTGCTCCTTCATTGGTTATTGGTTCTTCTTCATTTATCACTTCATTATTTGCTTGCTCTATTTCTTCAGCGTTCTCTTCGGTATTGTCTGTTTGCTCTGTATCTATTATTTCTTCTTGTACTTGTACATTTTCTTCATCTATTTGCTCTTGAGTCATTTCATTTTCTTCACTTATTACATTTTCTTGTAAATTTTCTTGTGAATTTTCTGGTAAATCTGCTTGATCAGAATTGGCATCTTGTGTTTGCTCTTCTTGTACTACTTCCTCACTATTTCTTTCATTTGTTGTTGTACTATCGCTATTGATTGTATCATCTGAACTATTACTTCCTGTGCTTGTCACATCAGTATTTGCATTATCGGTTAAGTCAGAATTTTCTGTACTTGAATCTGTTTCTTCTGCTTGTGTATCTACTTCTGCATATGAGTCTAAGTCCTCTATTTTACTCCAATCAACATCTCCTTCATATATTACAAATCCTCCATTTACTGTTGTCTCTCCTGGTACTTGTGATGCTGTAAATCCATCTGGCAC
>CALXCB010000036.1 GCA_944386695.1 uncultured Clostridia bacterium
TATATAAGGCTGTTACTTTTATATGTAACAACCTCACTCATTATCTAATCAAATTTTTATTTTTCTGTTTTACTTTAATAATACCTAGTTTTTCTAATCTCTTCATTTGTATTTCAATTCTTATAACTTCTTTCACTTTTGGTATATCTTCTAGAATATAATTTGCTTTTTTTAGATTTTTTCTATACTTATTTAGTGTTGTGATGCATTCACTTCGCTTTTCTTTGTATTCTTCTATTAAGTTATCTTCTTTGCAATTTCTCAGCTTATTTCTGTATTTTTGTCTTAAATTAGTAACATCTTCAATATCTTTTTCAGTTTGTGTAATGTAACTTTTTACATATTCTGTTGTTTTTAGTTTTTCTCTTACAATAAGTCTAATTTCATTAGAATATCGTTTCATTTTTCTTACTTCTTGTTTCATTTATAGAGATAGTGAAATAACAGATAAAATGTATATTGATGTGTCAGAAGAATTTGCATTTAAACAACTTGAAAAAGCAATATAAAATTTTCTACTGCATTACTATTGCATTACTTTAAATAAAATTTAATAAACTAAAAAGAGTGTAACCTTTGCTATAAGTAGATTACGCTCTTTTAAATTCATATTTAATGTTTGGTGCAGATGGCCGGAATCGAACCGGCACGGTGTTTAACCACCGCAGGATTTTAAGTCCTGTGCGTCTACCAGTTCCGCCACATCTGCATATAAACTGGTATATTTCCTTACGACATCTAGTATTATATTATTTATTTATCCGTTTGTCAATAGTAAATCTTAAATTTTTTAAATTTCGACTTTTTATATTGATATAAAATCCTTATTGTGGTATTATATTTTATGTTAAAAATGTAAATAATAAAACTAATTAAACAAAGAAAGGATGATATAAATGAAATTTGATGCATGGAATGGATTTGACTCAGGAGATTGGCAAACTGAAATCAATGTAAGAGATTTTATTCAAAAAAATTACACTCCATATCTTGGTGATTCCAGCTTTTTGTCTGCTCCTACTGAAAAAACAAAAAAATTATGGGACGAAGTCTTAGAACTTTATAAAAAAGAAAAAGAATCTCCTGGAAGTGTTTTAGATATAGATACCAAAACAATATCAACAGTATCTGCACATGATGCTGGTTATATTGATAAAGATCTTGAAGAAATTGTGGGGCTTCAAACTGACAAGCCATTAAAAAGGGCAATTATGCCTTTTGGTGGTATTAAAATAGTGGAAAAATCCTGTCAAGCCTATGGAAGAGAAGTTGATCCAGAGGTTGACAAAATTTTTCATTCTATTAGAAAAACACATAATGATGGTGTATTTGATGTCTATACTCCGGATGTACGAGCTGCTCGTTCAAACAAACTTTTAACAGGTCTTCCTGACGGATATGGTCGTGGGAGAATTATAGGAGATTACCGAAGAGTTGCACTTTACGGTGTAGATGTTTTAATTGAAGAAAAAAAGCATGAACTTTATGAATTAGATGTAGATGCTTTTACAGAAGACATTATTCGTCATCGTGAAGAAATAGCTGAACAAATTAAAGCTTTAAATGAACTTAAAGTAATGGCAGAAAAATATGGATTTGATATTTCTAAGCCTGCAACTACTGCAAAAGAAGCTATACAATGGCTATATTTTGGATATCTAGGTGCAATAAAAGATCAAAATGGTGCTGCTATGAGTTTAGGAAGGACATCAACATTTTTAGATATTTACATTGAAAGAGATTTAAAAAATGGTACATTAACAGAAGAAAAAGCTCAAGAGTTAATGGATCATTTTGTTATGAAATTAAGATTAGTTAGATTTCTTCGTACACCAGAATACAATGAATTATTCTCAGGTGATCCTGTTTGGGTAACAGAAAGTATTGGAGGTATGGGAATTGATGGCAGAACATTAGTTACTAAAAATTCATTTAGATTACTACATTCTTTAGTGAACTTAGGCCCTGCTCCAGAGCCAAATATGACTGTTCTTTGGTCTACAAGATTACCAGAAGGATTTAAGAGATTTGCTACTGATCTTTCTATTAAAACTTCTTCAATTCAATATGAAAATGATGATTTAATGAGAGTTACTTTAGGTGATGACTATGGTATAGCATGTTGTGTATCTCCTATGAGAATTGGTAAACAAATGCAATTCTTCGGAGCTCGTGCAAACCTTGCAAAAACTTTATTATATGCTATTAATGGTGGTGTAGATGAAGTAACTAAAAAACAAGTTGCTCCAAAATTTGCTCCTATCACTTCTGAATATTTAGATTATGATGAAGTAATGGAAAAATATGACCAAATGATGGACTATGTTGCTAAAATTTATATTAAAGCATTAAATGCTATTCACTATATGCATGATAAATACTCATATGAAGCTATTGAAATGGCTTTACATGATAAAGATGTATTTCAAACTATGGCATGTGGAATCGCAGGGCTTTCTGTTGCAGCAGATTCACTTTCTGCAATAAAGTATGCAAAAGTAAAAGTAATTCGTGATGAAAATGGTATAGCTGTTGATTATGAAGTTGAAGGTGATTATCCAAAATTCGGAAATGATGACGACAGAGTCGATCAAATTGCAGTATATATAGTAAAACGATTTATGGAAAAACTACGCAAACATCCAACTTATAAAAATGCAAAACATACTTTATCTATCCTTACAATTACTTCAAATGTTGTTTATGGTAAAGCAACAGGAAATACACCAGATGGACGTAGAGCAGGTGCTCCATTTGGACCAGGAGCTAATCCTCTTCACGGACGTGATGTAAATGGTGCTCTAGCTGTTATGAATTCAATTGCCAAACTACCATTTGATTCAGCAGAAGACGGAATATCTTATACATTTTCAATAACACCTGGTACTCTTGGTAAAACAGATGAAGAAAAAATCACAAACTTAGTCAATATGTTAGATGGCTATTTTGCTCAAACTGGACATCATATAAATGTAAATGTATTTGATAGAAGTCTATTAGAAGATGCTATGGAACACCCAGAAAAATATCCTCAACTTACTATTAGAGTTTCTGGATATGCTGTAAAATTCACTTCATTAACAAGAGAACAACAATTGGATGTCATTAACAGAACAATTCACGAAAGAATATAAACTTTTCAGAAGGACCGTATCATTTCTCAAAAAGAAACGGTTCTTTTGAGAAATGATGGAAAGGAAACTTATCAATGGATAACTTAGACTTGAAATATTATGCTAAACTACATTCTATAGAATCTTTTGGTACATTAGATGGACCCGGAATAAGATTTGTGATTTTTTTACAAGGTTGCAGTCTAAAATGTAAATATTGCCATAATCGAGATACTTGGGATATAAACTCTGGAGAATATAAATCATTAGATGATATCTTTGAAAAAATTTTAAGATATAAAAATTATATTAAAAGTGGTGGTGTAACTTGTACTGGTGGAGAGCCTCTTTTACAATATGAATTTTTAATTGAACTTTTTAAAAAATTAAAAGATAAAAATATCCATACTTGTATTGATACATCCGGAATGGTTGCTCTAACTGATAAAATAAAAGAGCTAATAGATTTAACTGATTTATTTTTACTAGACATAAAACACATTAATCCTGAAAAATGTAAAAATTTAGTTGGCACTTCAAATGAAAAAGAACTAGCCTTTGCAAGATATCTAAGTGATCTTGGGAAGTCCATGTGGATTAGGCAAGTACTAATTCCAGGATATACAGATGATGAAAACGATTTAATCAACTTAAAAAACTTTATAACTTCATTAAAAACTGTTGAAAAAGTTGAAATTTTACCTTATCACACCATGGGAAAATATAAATGGTATGATTTAGGTTTAAAATATGAGCTAGAAGATGTACGTGAAGCAACAGTAGAAGATATAAAACGTGCAAACAAAATTCTTGGAATTTAAAAATATGGAATTCCATTTTTGAACTGTTTACTTTTAAGTTTACAATTCATTTACTGGAACCCCATATTTTTTTTAGCAAAGATCTAATTCAAAATAAAATTCCACTCCCCCTGCTACATTTTTTACACCATAACAATTACCATAGTTATTCATTATAGCTTTTACAAGTGCTAATCCTATACCATTTCCTCCTTTATCACGGTTACGTGATTCATCACTTTTATAGAATCTATTCCAAATACGAGTCATGTCTTCTTCTGAAAATTGGTCAAATGTATTAAATACCTTTATTCTTACTTTATTTTTATCTTGCACAATTTCATTTTCTATTCGCACTCTTTTTTCTCCATTAATTTCTGTTGAATATTTTATAGCATTTGTTATATAATTCGTTAAAACCTGATCGATATAAAAGTCATCTGCATATACTTTTATTTCTCCTTGAACATTATTTTCTAATGTTACATTTTCTTTTTCTATCATAACTCGAGACTTTCTTAGTATCTCATTTTCTAACTCTACTATGTCAAATTCTTTATTATTGAATTCCATTTTACCATATTCAAGTTTCATTAATTCTAACAATCGTTTTACTAATCGATCCATTTTAGTGGCTTCATCTAAAATTACTTCTGCATAAAACTTTCTTGACTCTTCATCTGTATTAACATTTTCAATTAATCCTTCACTATATCCTTGGATTAAAGCTATTGGCGTTTTTAGTTCATGTGATACATCTGATATAAAACTTTTTCTCATCTCATCTATTTTTGATTTTTCTTCGATATCTCTCTCAAGCTCATTATTGGTATTTCTAAGTTGCTTTATTGTCCTTTCTAGTTTGCTAGATAATACATTTATGCTATTTCCTAACATATCAATCTCATCATTTGCATTAGATGCCTTATATTTCTGTGTAAAATCTAGGTTTGATATATGTTGTGCTATTTCATTTAATTCAATGATAGGCTTACTAAATCTGCTTGTCACTGCCGAAAGAACAGTCCCACCAATTATAATAGCAAAAACCGCTATTATAGATAAAAACTCATTTGATATTTTTACGCCTTCTTCTATTGAGGCAACTGGCATTCTTATATATAAATTATATGAATTGTCTAGAGTTGCTGTAAGCATTATATAATTTATATTAGTTTTATTATCTTTAAATTGACTTATTTTATATTTATCAGTTTTTTGCAAAACATGATTTTGCTCTTTATCTTCCCTTAAAATAGTCATTACTATTTCTCCTATGCTGGAATAAAAATCTTTGTTAGAGCTATATATACTTACATTTTCATTATTTCTAATTAAAATATCAAAATTATTATTTATTGCTATTTTATCTAATTCCTCTTCCAAATCATTATCCTTATTATAAGAATTATAATAATCATTAATAGTTTTATATACATTTTTTAGTTGTTTTTCTTTATTATATTGATAGAATTCTCTTAACACAAAATTGTTTAATAATATTAAAGAAACGATTATTGTTATAACTATTATACACAAAGATAAAAACAATCTTGTTCTTATTGATTTAAAAATTCCTATTTTTTTCATGACTTTTTCCTCACAATTCAGACAAAATTCGCAAAAAGAAATAAGCCTTTTGCGAATTTTAACCTTAATCCCCCAAAAAACCTAATGGGGTTATTTTACTTCAAATTTATATCCAATTCCTCTAATTGTTTCAATATATTTTCCCTTTTTTCCCAGTTTATGCCTTATCTTTTTTATATGGCTATCAATTGTTCTAGAATCTCCGTAATAATCATAGTTCCAAACATTATTTAATATCTTATCTCTTGATAAAGCTACCTTTTCATTATCTAATAAATATTTTAATAACTCATATTCTCTAAGGCTTAATTCTATAGGCTTTCCATCTACTGTTACTGTTCTTCCTGCTTCATCTATAACTATTCCATTATAATCTCTAACTTGTTTTTTGTCCCCATTCGTCCTCTTAAGTATTGCTTCAATTCTTGCAACTAATATTTTAGGACTAAATGGTTTTGATATATATTCATCTACACCAAGTTCAAATCCAAAAAGTTCGTCTTGTTCTTCACCTCTTGCAGTAAGCATTATAACAGGAACATTTGAATTTTTTCTAATTTCTCTTAGGACAGTCCACCCATCAACTTTTGGCATCATTACATCAAGTAATATTAATTTTATTTTATTTTGGTTTTCATAAAAAATCTCTATTGCTTTTTCTCCATCTTCTGCCTCTATTGTTTTATAATTACTTTTAGTTAAAAAATCTTTTATAAGTTTCCTCATTCTAGCTTCATCATCTACAATTAAGATTGTTACATCATCCAATTAGAGTCCCTCCTTTTATATACATAGTATACTATATATTTGTGATGGGATTATGAATTTTTTATGATTTTTATCTTTTTATTTCAATAGTTTTTGTATCATATGCAAGCTGTATTTTCTCCTTATTAATTACTGTCATAATATCTTCATTTATTATTTCTTTTAACTCTAAAAATTCATAATACTCAGATACATTTAAATAGCATAAAATTAATAAATTATATCCATTATTATCTATCTCATTAAAATAAATATGTATTGTATCTTTAAAAACATTTTCATTTTTCATTAATACTTCATAAATTTTATTTTTTAATATATTAAGAGTTTCCATCTTAGTATCTAATACTAGCTGTAAATCTAACTTATATCTCCTTCTTGATATACTACTTATGTTTTCTAAAGATTCTGAAGATACTAAAGAATTTGGTATTTGAACAATTGAATTATCCAAAGTTCTTATCCTTGTGCTTCTAAATGTCATGTCCTCTACTGTTCCTTCATATGTACCAAATATTATATAATCTCCTACTTGAAATGGTTTATCTATAAAAATTAGTATTCCTCCAAGTAAATTTTTTATTGTATCTTGTGCAGCCAATGAAACAACAATACTTCCTAGTCCTAGACCTGTAATTAATCCACTTAAATCATATCCTAATTCTGCAAATATTAAAAAAATTGCTACTATATATATAAGTGCTTTTATGACTCTTATAAGAATTTTTATAGAGTTCTCATCTAAATCTTTGTTACTTCTTTCATTTACCTTTTTTATAAATATTGATTTTTTGGTAATACTATTTGCTATACCAATAGCCATAGATATTATTACAATTATTTTATAAATTTTAGTAACCATATCCATAAATTCATTTGAAAAATTAAAAGTAGGTCTTAAAAATAAAATTGCAACATAAATTCCTGTAATTTTAAAAAATGTCTTAAGTGGAAGGTAAAACGTATTTTCTTTTATTTGTTTCTTTGTTTTCTTGAGGTTAAACATTTTTATAATTATATATGAAAATAATGGACTAAATATATTTAATATTACAAATACTATAATAGCTATTACTAGGTCTATTGCACTCTGCTCATTTAAATTTTTTATTGAATTTATTATTATTTCCATAAAATTCTCTCCTTTATCTAAAAGTGAATTTCTCTTTTTTCTATTTTATTCTATAATATATTTTTAATAATAAAAATATAGAAAAATTGGAAAAGAGAACCGTTCCCTTTTCCAATTCTCGATCCTATGTCATATAATCTTTTAATTTTTTGCTTCTGCTCGGATGTCTTAATTTTCTTAAGGCTTTTGCTTCAATTTGACGAATCCTTTCTCTTGTAACATCAAACTCTTTTCCAACTTCTTCCAACGTTCTAGCCTTTCCATCATCTAGTCCAAATCTTAATCTTAAAACTTTGGCTTCTCTTGGCGTCAATGTTGACATTACTTCTTCTAATTGTTCTCTTAATAATGTATATGCAGCTGCATCTTGTGGTGCTGGAGAGTCTTCATCTTGAATAAAATCTCCCAAATGACTATCATCTTCCTCACCTATTGGTGTCTCAAGTGACACTGGGTCTTGTGCAATTTTTTGAATTTCCATTACTTTTTCTATAGGCATTTCAAGTTCTTTTGAAAGTTCTTCTGGCGTTGGTTCTCTTCCTAATCTTTGTAATAAATGTCTTGATGTTCTTATTAATTTATTTATAGTTTCTACCATGTGTACAGGTATTCTTATTGTTCTTGCTTGATCAGCTATAGCCCTAGTAATTGATTGTCTTATCCACCAAGTTGCATAAGTACTAAACTTAAATCCTTTTGTATAATCAAATTTTTCTACAGCTTTTATTAAGCCCATATTTCCTTCTTGGATTAGGTCTAAAAACAACATTCCTCTTCCTACATACTTTTTAGCAATACTTACAACTAATCTAAGATTGGCTTCTGCAAGCTCTTGTTTTGCTTCTTCATCTCCATTTAAAATCCTTTTTGCTAAATCTAATTCTTGGTCATATGTTAATAATTTTATTTTTCCAATTTCTCTTAAATACATTCTAACTGGATCATCAACATTGATTCCCTCAAATGTATCATCTTGAGTTACCTCATCTAATTTTAAATCTTCAACTTCTTTTAAATCCTCTTCGTCTGGCTCATCTTCAAAGTCATCTTTTAAGACATCTACACCCATAGATTCCATAGCATCAAATACTTTTTCTATTTGTTCTGGATTTATGTCATCTAATTCTGAAGCTAATTCTCCATATGTTAATTTTCCTTTTTCTTTTGCTTTTTTTATTATTTTTTCTACTTTTTCTTTTGCTTTATCTTCTACTTTTTCTTTATTTTCTTGCTTTATAATTTTTTCATCTTCTTTCACTTTTTCTAAATTCCTTCCTTTCTTCCAAAATTCTTTATCTTTGCTAATTTAAGCATGATATCATTTAATTCTTCTCCTAATTTTCTTTTTTTCTCTGAATCTTGTTCAAAAGATACCTCTTTTAATAAAAAATTTCGTCTTTCTTCTAATCTCTCTCTTTCGTATTTTGCTAATATATCTTCTATTGCTTTTTTGTTATCTATTATACCATAATCCTCAGCCATAATTGCCGTTAAGTGATTTTGAATGTCTTCCTCTTGAAACTTATCTAATATTGAACTTATATTTGGACTATCTTTTTCTAATTCTTCATAAAGTACTTCTATAATTTTTTTATTTAAATTATATTTTAATTCATCGATTTTCATATTTTCTTTTATAAATTTAAAATTCTCTGGATTATTTATTAAAATTGATATAATAGTATTTTCTCTCTTTATTATTTCCTCTGATATATTTTCTTCTTTTTTTTGAAATAATATTTCTTTAGGTTTATTTTTTTCAAAATAATTTTCTTTTTTTGACTTGTCTGTATATAATAATTTATTAACTTGTCCAAAAATTGCATCTTTAGATATATTATATCCTTTTGCTAACTTTTCTATGTATATTTCTCTTTCTATTGAATTGTCAATCTTTGCAATTAGTTTTGCTATTTGATTCAAAAATTTTATTTTGTCACTTGCGTTTTCTAAATTTAAATCCTTTCTAAGTATTTCTACTTCAAATTCGAGTAGTGATATCGCCTCATTCATAGCTTTTTGAAATCTTGCTGACCCATATTTTAATATATATTCATCAGGATCTTTGGCTCCACTTATTCGAAGCACTCTCATATCACAGCCCATATTTTTCATTACTGTCATAGCACGTATTATAGCTTGTTGTCCCGCCTCATCTGCATCAAAACCTAAAATGATTTGCTCAGCATTTTTTCTGAGTAACCAACCTTGATTAGTTGTAAGTGCTGTTCCTAAAGCTGCTACAACATTTCTTATTCCTCTTTGATGCAAAGAAATTGCATCCATATAACCTTCAACTATAAGAAGCTTTTTATGCTCATATTGTTTTGCTACATTTAAACCAAATAAATGCTTGCCTTTACTGTATACTATATTTTCTGGAGAATTTAAATATTTAAATCTTTTTGCATCTCCTAAGACTCTTCCACCAAATGCTATTACTCTATTTCTCACATCTAAAATGGGAATCATAAATCTATTACGGTAAAAATCATAAAATTCTCCATTATCATTTTTTTTGACTAATCCAGATTCTAAAATTTCTTCATTTCCAAAGCCCTCTTTTTTTAAAACTTTATATAATTCGTCAAAATCTCCAGAAAAGCCTAAAGAATAACTCTGTATTGTGTCATTAGAGAGTTTTCTTTGTTTTACATATTCTTGTCCAGCTCTTGATTCTGGCTTATACAAGCGTTTGTGATAATAGTTTGCAGTAAATTCATTTACTTTATATACCTTTGATTTTAACTCTTCTCGTTTACTATCACTACTATTTTGAATAGTTGGAAGTTTAATTCCTGCTCGTTCTGCTAATAATTCAACAGCCTCTTTAAATCCTATACCTTCTATTCTGCTTATAAAAGTAATTACATTTCCTCCTACTCCACATCCAAAACAATGAAATATCTGTTTATTTGGTGAAACAGAAAAAGATGGAGACTTTTCACTATGAAACGGACATAATCCAAAATAATTTGCACCTGTCCTTTTTAAATGTACATATTGTGATATTACATCTATTATATCGTTACTCTCTCGTACTTCATTCAATATTTCATCACTATAGCGCACTATTACAGCCTCTCTTTCTAGTATAGAATTTAACTTTTCATAATATATTATTCGACGAATTTTACATAATTCCCTCTTTTTGGTAAAAAATTTTTATATATATACATCTTACATGTTTATTTTTAATAAATTGCTTTTATAATATTTTTACTAACAAATTTAGCTAATTTATCTATATAATATTTATCTTGCATCTCTAAGCTAGAAATTCCTATTTTTATACTAATGTCTCCTATTGTTCCCTTATTTTTATTTAATGCAGAACCCATTACTAATGGTTTATTTATAATAAATATTTCTCCATCTAAATCTTTTGAAACTATAGCAGAATCTATTGCTATTACAAATTTATTTTTTATCTTTTGATAATTATAGATTAAATCTAATTCACTTTGAATGTTATTTTTCATATCTCCTAAAACTAAATTATCTTTTACATATTGCTTTAAATAACTTCCTACTAGTGGACCTACACTATCTGCTATATTTGTACTACTTCCAACACATACAAATAAGATTTTTCTGCTATTTGCTTTAATTTTTCTTTTTAAATTATCTGAAAAATTTCTAAACTGACTCATATATAAATCACCTTGTATTATATTTTACTAATCTTTTAATTTTATTAATAAAACATAAAAATATGTCAATAAAAATAGCAGGTAATACTACTTTTAGTAATTACTTGCTATTCTCTAAAAAATATATATTTATTTCCTTCTATTGTTTGTGCTGCTTTCATAGTTGTGCCACTATATATATCATCTAATGGTATTTGGAAATTAACCCAACACGAATATTTTTCATTTTGATTATTTATAATGTTAATTTTAAATTTTACTTTACAGTTAATATCTTCTATAGAAACACCTGATTTTTCTAATATACTTCCATCAAAATCCACTGAATTATTTTCATCCATTTTATATCCAGTTACTAAGTTATAATTTAAATATTCTAATGTTATAGGATTTGAGCAATCTGTATAAAAGTTCGCATTATCATAATCTGCTAATTCATTTTCTTCATTTGTATATATTATATTAAAGTCAATATCTTTTGTTTCAATATTTTCTGTTAATTCTTCTTTTAGTCCAAAGTCCAAAATATTTTTATATCTGAGACTTTTTTGACCAATATTATCTGAACCTTCCAAAGAAATATTATCTATATATAATTTACTTACCGTATTTTTGTTAGAAAGCTCCTCTCCATTATCTATATATACTGCTATGTCTGTATATTGATATATGTTTAAGTCTTGTAAATTTTGTTGTATACTCTTATCTATTGCATTTGCACTACTACATAAAACAATTTTTTCTATTTTAAATACAGTTTGTTCATTGTTTTGATAAATTTGTATATTGGCATCTACAAATTTACGTCTAGAAATCGCATGACTAATAATATTTCCATAAATGAATATTAATATGATTAACAAAATAATACAAATTACTATTAAATATTTTGGTTTTATTTTTTTTATTTTTTTAAATCTTTTCTTCATAATAGTTATCCTTTTAGTAATTTAATAATATTAATTTTTATAATCTATTATATAAGTATTGCATATAATTAAATATCTTGTCTGCCCAACCTTGGTCACTTGCATATCGAGTATTTACTGCTTTTGCCGTTGTACCATTATAATATACTCCTGTTGCTATTAAGCCATCTTCAATTTTAGTTCCTGCTGTATGTAAATATTTTATTGATAAAGCTTCTGCAACTGTATCTATTGCTTCTCCATAATTTTCAAATGTTGATGCACTGTTATATGGATCTCTATCATAAGCCATATATCCAAATAAATTATTTTTGTCTTCTGCAATTTTAGATGTTCCCCATGCACTTTCATGTATTCCAATAGCTGCTACAAATATGCCGTTAATCTTATATTTTTGTTCAGCATTATAAAAAGCTTCTGCATTTTGTTCAAATATTTTGTTTCTGTCATTTATATTATTTGATAATACAGTTTTATAATCACTTAATGTTAATCCACTTGGTACACTTAAATCTGTATCTATATTTAGATTATTTTTTAATGTTGCTATCCTATTTTTTTCTTTTATTATAGGTGTTACAGCCTCTGATGTAATATGAGTTGTTTTTAAATAACCTTCTTTTCCGTTATATGCAACTTTTATCCATTCTTCTCCTGCTTCTTTTATAGTTACATTTAAATACCTTGGGATTTTGCAAATTGTATTTGCTTCATCTTTAGCTTCTTCTTTTAAATCTTCTGCCTCTAATAAATACATTTGATCATCTATATGTACACTGTATTTGCTTAGAAACTCTGAGGTTCCAACATATATAATTTTTGTTACTTCTTCCTCTAATGTTTTACTTTCTATTATTTCTTCATGAATCATTTCATTATTTTGATAATCTTGAAGTGCTGTTATTTGAACTTTTCCAACTTTTCCTTCTTGTTTTGTTTGCTCTTCGCCTTTTGGTAAGTTTGGATTATCTTCATATTCTGTTTGGTATTGAACTTCTCTTTCTTCATTTACTAATTTTTTATTTGAATCTGTATTTTCAAGCATTACATTTATTACATCAACAGATTTTTGATTTTCTTCAAATGCTATAACTGGCTCTTTTTCTTCTTCTTCTTCTTGATTTGTAGCAAATATGTAATTTTTAAAAAATGATATTATTAATCCAATAATAACTATTGCAATAAAAAAACATATTAAATTAAATTTTACTACTACTCTTCTCCTGTTAGAATTTTTCATCATTTATCCTGTTCCTTTCCAAAGGCATAAATTAGTTGAAAAATCAGATTAATTGTACCCTTTTTATTGTTCTATACTTGTCCATAATTACTATACTATATTTGAGTCTTATTGTCAATGTAATCATTTACCAATATTTTTAAAACTGCTGCAACAGGAACTCCTAAGAACATTCCTATTATTCCAAAATATGCTCCACCTATTGTTACAGCTAATATAACAAGCAATGGGCTTATTTTTAGCGAATCTCCTACTATTTTAGGATTTATTATATTTGCATCTATTTGTTGTAATATAATTATTACAATTAGCATAATTAATGCTTTTGAAAAACCTGCCGTAATAAATGTTATTACTCCTGCAATTATTACTGCAATTATCGCACCAAAATAAGGTATCATATTGAACAATCCAATAGTAAATCCTAACAATGATGCATATTTTATTTTCATTATATTTAATGCTATTGTAGCTAGTGTTCCTACCACCAATGCATCTATAAATTGACTTGATATAAATTTTAAAAATACAATATTTGCTCTATAAAAATAGTTTTTGATCTTTTCATATGTTTCTTCTTTAAATATTGCTTTACATAGTCTACTTAAAAATGCAATTATCTCACCTCGTTCTGCTAATATATAAATTGATACTATTATTGCAACAAATACATCAAATACACCTACTGCTACACTAAATGCTCCTTTTACATAACCTGTTATTCTATCTATACTTATATATTCTTTTAAGTCGAAACTTTGAAATTCTTTTAATGCTGTATATATATTTTCTGTTTTAAATATTGAGTCTTCTGGTAAATTATTATATGTATCTATTAGTTTTGTATAATATATTTGAACATTCCCTACCAGCTCATTTATACTTTCTGTTAAAATTGGAAAAATAACATTTATTATTATTAATAAAATTATTATTGCAAAAATATATGTTGTAAGTATTCCTAAAAACCTTGCTTTTTTTCTTACTAATTTTTTTTTTGATTTTTTATAAATTCTTTCTATTTTGCTTTCTGGAATATATAGTAAGTATGCTAATAATAATCCTACTAAAAATGGCGAAATTACTGAAAGAAAATTCTTTAAAAACATACCTAAATACCCTATACTGTCTAATGCTTTATATGCACAAATTAGTACTATTCCTAGTGCAACTAAGAATATCCATGTATGCCAATGGTTTTTTATTTCTTGTTTCATAAGCTTCCCTCTTTCTATTTTTTATACATTAAATTTCTATTTCTAGTCCTACTGGACAATGATCACTTCCGAAAATATTAGAATAAATTTCTGCTTCTTTTATTTTTTCTTTTATTTCATCTGATACTATAAAATAATCAATTCTCCACCCTACATTTTTTTCTCTTGCTTTTCCCATATATGACCACCAACTATAGCAGTTTTCTTTTTCTGGGTATAAATATCTAAAAGAATCTATAAAACCTGAATCTAGTAATTCTGTCATTTTGTTTCTTTCTTCATCAGTAAATCCTGCATGAAAATGATTTGTTTTTGGATTTTTTAAGTCTATTTCTTTGTGTGCTACATTTAAGTCCCCACACATAATTACTGGTTTTTTCTTGTTTAACTTACATAAATATTTTCTTATTTCATCTTCCCATATTTGTCTATATTCTAGTCTTTCTAATTCTCTTTTAGAGTTTGGCGTATATATATCTACCATGAAAAAGTTTTCAAATTCAAGTGTTATAACTCGTCCCTCTTTATCATGTTCTTCTATTCCGATCCCATATTTTACTGTCATTGGCTTTGTTTTTGTAAATATTGCTGTTCCTGAATAGCCTTTTTTTTCTGCACTATTCCAATAGCAATAATAGTCTTTAAATATTGGCAATTTTAATATTTCTTTTACTTCTTCTGTTTCTTTTCCTTCAATTATTTGCATTTTTGTTTCTTGTATGCAAAATATATCTGCATCTATTTGTTTAAAAAATTCTTGAAATCCTTTTTTTAAACATGCTCTTATTCCATTTACATTCCATGATATTAATTTCATATTTAATCCCTTTCAATTTTTGTATATTATACAAGATTTTCTCTTTTTTGTAAAGGGCTGTGAATCATTTGGACCGGTTCTTTTTGTGGCAAAGGCGCCAAAAAGAACCGGTCTTGGTTGGGTTTATTTAGTTTGTGTTACATAATCTTTTTGCATATTTCTGTGCTGTTTTAACGAACACCTGCTTGCTGCGAGGTTGGCCATAGGTTTTACACCTATGACTAACCTTCGTGTGAGCTAGTATATATACCTTCGTCCAGTAATTACTTGGTTTGGGTATGCTTAATCTTCTCCCCTCCTGTTCTTGCTTGGGTGTCAGGATACAGTGGTTCAGGATACCTTACTTTATGTAAAGTGAAGCACGACAACCGATCTTGCCGTAGATGCCCGGAAAGTAGCTGTAGCCGTAGCGGTAACTGACTGGATTGCTACTGCCATCGTCGTCGTAGTAGCCCCCTCGATTGACCCTGTCGTAAGTAGAGTAGGCCTCTAGGGTCCAGTCGTACGCGTTTCCTGCCATGTCGTAGATATTATTTGCCTTTGTGTAATCTGCGCTTCCGGTTGGAATCCTTGTGTCCGAACCTGTGTTCTTTGTGCTGGTTCCTCCACTTGTTGTTGTATACTCAAATGTTGCATTTCT
>CALXCB010000037.1 GCA_944386695.1 uncultured Clostridia bacterium
TCAAAAAATGTTCCATTTTCCATTCTTTTTTTATCTATAATATATCCTTTTTTTGAAAACTCTTTTAATACATTTGTCGCCCATCTTCTAAATTGAATTGCTCTATCTGTATTTACTCTATATCCAACAGAAATTACTGCATCTAAATTGTAATACTTTACTTTTCTTTTTACTTCTCTTTTTCCCTCTTTTTGAACTACC
Source organism: uncultured Clostridia bacterium (assembly GCA_944386695.1). GTDB lineage: Bacteria > Bacillota > Clostridia > TANB77 > CAG-508 > CAG-269. Next base: position 202 of record CALXCB010000037.1, read on the forward strand.
GAGAATTCCTCAGTAGTTGAATTTCTATCTAATTTTAAAGGGGAAAACCTAACACTAATGCATATGAATATGTAGGAGTAACTTATTGTGATAAGTTATTTGAAATAGAAAGAGAAGAAAGAGAAAAATTAAAAATAGACGAAAAAGTAAAGAAACGTCAAGAAAAATCGAAGCCTGTTTTAGAAGAATTCTTTAACTGGGTTAATTCAATGATCCCTAAAAAGATAGTAATAAACAACAAGCTAAAGAAAGCGTTAACATATGCAACAAATCAGAGAAAAGAGTTAAGTGAATTCTTAAATGATGGTCGAATTCCATTAACAAATAGTTTGTCGGAAAGGACAATAAGGCCATTTGCAGTACATAGAAAAAATTGGTTATTTGCAAATAGTGTAGAAGTAGTAAATGCAGTAATGTATTCAATAATAGAATCGGCAAAAGTAAATAATTTATGTAGGAAAGTATATAAAATATTTATTAGAAGAATTACCACAATTAGAAAATATAAATGATGAGAAAGTAATAGAAAGATATTTACCATGGTCAAATGAACTACCAGAAGAAATATTAAATTTTCAAGGTACATATGAAGAACTTAAAGTTGAATAAAGATGAATAACCTCAAACTCTAGTCCAATTATATAGGATTAAGTTTGAGGCTTCAATACGTCTTTTTATTGATCGCTTACGTTTTTTTGTAACATTTCCATAACAAACATCATAAAAAGATAAATTTTACAATTTTGTGGATTATCTTTTAGATTTTTTCAAAAAAAACCTCAACTTAAATTTTTTTAGGTATTGACTTTTCTGGTTTTTTTTGCTATTATATTAAAGTACTTTTGCGGGAATAGCTCAGTTGATAGAGCGCCGCCTTGCCAAGGCGGAGGTCGCGGGTTTGAGCCCCGTTTCCCGCTCCATATATTTTTAGGTACTATTTTTTTATTTTATACATATAATCTAATATATGGCGAGTTAGCCAAGCGGTAAGGCACGAGTCTGCAAAACTCTGATGATCGGTTCGACTCCGATACTCGCCTCCAATTTGAATATGTTTAGACGGTTATTATAGATTGTTACAAAATTTCACAGATAACCAAATTTACTGAAAATACTGCCCTTGAAAGTAGTATTTTATTTTTATATTTAATACACAGTGTCATAGAATATCATAAGCGTTGCAATAAAATTGCAATAATTTTTTATAGGAGAATTCAAAAATGTAACATATAAAAAATATTGCTTTAGATATAGGTGGAATTTTCTTTGACGATAGTAAGAAAAACATCGAAAAACTACTGGGCAAAAATTGTGACATTATATATAAACTTGCATATGGAAAAGGTTTTAAAGAATGTTTGCTTGGGAATAAAAAAGTTAATGAGCATATAGAAAGTTTATCTAATTATAAAGAATTTGAAAATTTAAAGTCTATACTAAGTAAAAAAAATTTATCAAAAAGTTTTATCCTTTAATAACTACAAATTTTAATATATAAAGACTTTGAAAAAAAAGGTTATAAATTATATTTATTAACTAATATAACAGAACATAAAAAATAATATTTGACATATAATAATTAATGTAGTATACTATATTTAGCTTATAAGCAAGTTAATTTGATGTATAACATTTGTGAAAATGTAACACTTGAAAAAGACTAACAGGGCAAAAAGGTTAGTCTTTTTCCATTATAAAAGACTAGGAGGGCAAATCCTAGTCTTTTTCTGTCTAATCATCTAATTCTTTTAAAATCAAAAGAATAATGATTAATGCAATCAATTTGATGTATTTTTTCATTTGTGCAAATAACACCTCCTTTCTAGCTTATTGCCGAAAGGCTATTTTAATATACAATATTTTTACAGATTATTCAATAAAATTTAAAAATTTCTCAATAGCTATTTTAAAAGAATACTTTAAATATCTTTTTGTGCATTGCAATAAAATTGCAGTAATATTTTAGAGCAATAATTCTGGAATACATAAAAAACTAATTATATATAACATATAGTTATTATTTTTTAGTTTTTTATTATTCAAATGATGTTTATATTTCTAACTTAACTATAAAGATTAAATTATCAGACCTAGAAAATTATTTGAAAAATATATAATTTGTAAAGCCTTCAAACTATTGAATTTTAGCAAATATTTTGATATAATGAAAACTATAAATTTTGGTCTGATAGAGAAAAGAAAAGAATGCATATAAAAAGTGTCGAATATAGAGGAAACCAATTTGATATTGATCAAGGTTCTTTAATCGTTACATATCAAGAAGGTAAAAGAGGTAAAGAATTTACTTTCAATTTTAGAGACGGTAGCACAAATTTACTTGGATACACAGAAGATGGTGTACGAATAGAAGATGTATGGGATAGATATTTATTTGATGAGACTGTAAAACCATGGCTAGAAAAAAATAAATTACGTTTGTCATTAGAAGTTCATAATAGTCCGACTGTGTTAAATAATCAAAATAAGGCAAGAGTTACTAAAACAATTGAACTAGAAATGGATAAATCACAAATGTAGTTTGCTAGTTAGTATGTAAAAAACACACCGAACCGTCAAGTTACAGATGTGTTTTTTATTCTCTATTTTAACCATTCATCATTAAATTTTGTTCTAAACTCTTCAATTATATCTTCAAATCTTTCAACACCATTATCTTTTAAAATTTCAGAAAATTTAATACTATTTTCTGTTCCTATAATTGCACTCCAATAATAAGCAACCATTTTTTCTGGAGACAATCTTAACATTCTACTTCGAGTTATATTTACACCTCTTAAAATAGTATTATTTTTATGTTCTTTAGCAAATTCCAAAGCAGGATCAAAAATCTTTTCGTCTAAAAAACACATGATTTCTTTTTGCTTTTCTTGTTCTGACATCCAAATTCAACCCCTTTCAATTTTTTATTTAAAAACTGTTGCTGTTGAAATTCCTAAAATCCCAACTCTAGCTTTTTTAGAGCTTTTCATATTTAATTTATGTGTAAAAATATATCCCCAATAAGATCCTATTGCTTGCTTTAATGCTTGATTATTTATCGTTCCCTTTTCTTCTAATTTATCTTTATAAAGTAATAAAAAACTCTTAGTAGGTGGAGTTTCTAATATAATAGAAGCTAATTTCATAAAACTAAAATATTCCTTATTATGATAACACTCCTCTAACAAATTTAAATAAAACTTATTTTCTTCTAACTCTAATACATATTTTGCCTTTGCATAATTTCTTTTAAATCTATCCTCTTGTATAATACTCATAAAAAACATCTCCTTTGCGATTGTTTATTTTATGATATCACATTTGTTACCATAAGTCAAGAGTTATTGCTTATAATTTTCTCTATCATATCTAAAACTTCATTAACAAAATCCATTGTTATATATTCTTCATCTTCATAATTTCTATCATTATATTTATTTATAGTATAATCAATCCAATCTTGGATCATTTTTTCACTAATACTATTAATTGGTATTTTTTCTGCTTTTTCAAAATTTAATTTCACTTCATTCCACCATTGTTCGTTTATGTTACTACTCTCAAGTTTTCGTATTCCTTCCTCATAATAAGTATAAGCACTATCATAATCAAAGCCTTTTTTTAACAATTGTGGATACAATTCTTTTTGATATATTTTATCACATATTATATCTGTTAAAACATGAATTAAATATCCCATTAGATATGTATGTTCATATTTATTATAATTTGTATTATAAAAATTTAATATATTCTCTTGCCATTTATCTAAATTTTCATCTCTAAAATGACTACTCCACCTTTTTTCTTTACTGGCAAATCCATAAGAATTTACAGCATCAGGAACTATTAAACCTAAATAAAAATTGGGTGTATCATATTTTTTATATTTTTTTGTAAATTTATATCCTACTAATTCATGAAATAATATACTTGGCATTACCAGCCCTCCTTCTTTATTATTATATATGAAATAAAAAGAAATCGCAAGCTGATGACATTTTTCATTGGGGTCGTTTCTTTTTGCAAAAAGGTCTGTCCCCAATGAAAAAAACGATCCCAATTAGTACTACTATTTTACACTTATAAGATCTTTTATCTCTTCAAATTTACTATCACCTATTCCACTCACATTTTTTATATCTTCTATACTCGAAAATTTACCATTTTGCTCTCTATATTCAATTATTTTACTTGCAAGTGATGGTCCTATTCCAGGTAAAGTATCTAACTCTGCTTCTGTTGCCTTATTTATATTTATATTACTTGTTGAATTTTGAGAATTTGATGAACTCGTTGAATCTATCTCTTCTATTATCCCTTCTCCACTCTCATCTGTAATAATATCTTCTTCATTATTTATATCTTCATCTGATAAACTAGGAATCTTTATTTTAGTTCCATCGTCTAAAACATATGCTAAATTTACATTTGAAATATCAGCATCTTCTGTTAAGCCTCCAGCAGCCTCTATTGCATCTTCTATTCTTGATCCATCATCTAATTTCACTATTCCAGGAGTTTTCACTGCCCCTGTAACATGAATTATTATTTTTTCTTCTGTTTCTGCACTATCGCTTGCTATTTCATTTATATTATTATTTTGAATTAACATATTATCATCTAATTGATCTACATTATTATTTCCTATATTATTATAAATAAAGTATATAATTCCAATTGTAACAATAATTCCAACTATTATTATTATTCTCTTTTGATTTAAACTAAAATTTTCTAACATACTTTTACCTCCTATAAATTGATATTTTCTTTTAAATTTCTTGCATTTTTTTTTCTTATAGTATATAGTTATATATGATTTTTATATTTTAAAAAAGAAAAAACGATTGGGGGCACTATTAAAGAAAAAAATGAAAGCGAAAAAACTATTTATAACATTATTATTAATTTTGATTTTACCAAATTATAATATTTATGCTACAAATGAGAATGAAAGTAAAAACACAGATGAGGATGAATTAAATTTATATTCAGAAGCTGCAGTATTAATAGATAGCAATACTGGAACTGTACTATATTCTAAAAATGGGAAAGAGAGAAAATATCCCGCAAGTACTACAAAAATATTAACTGCTATAATTGCTATTGAAAACTGTGATTTAGATGAAATCGTAACTGTACATCAATCAGCCGTATCACAAATTCCAGCAGGATATTCTTCTGCATATTTAACTGATGGAGAAGAAATCTCAGTAAGAGATTTACTAACCGTATTTCTTGTACATTCTGCCAATGAAGCTGGTTATGTCTTAGCCGAACATATCGCTGGATCTATCGAAGATTTTGCAGATCTTATGAATCAAAAAGCAAAAGAAATAGGCTGTACAAATTCCCATTTTGTAAATCCAAGTGGTATTCATGATGATAATCATTATTCATCAGCTTATGATTTAAGTTTAATTGCTAAATATTGTATGAAAAATTCAACTTTTAGAAGTTTAGTTTCATTACAATCTTGTACAATAGAAGCTACTAATAAGTCAGATTCTAGATATTACGACAACACAAATGATTTAATAAATCCTTCTTCTAAATACTATTTAGAGGATTGCATAGGTATCAAGACAGGGTTTACCTCTGAAGCCAAAAATTGTTTAATTTCTTGCTGCTCAAGAAATAATTTGGAATTAATTTGTGTAGTCTTAGGAGCTTCTACTACTGATAATGGTGATAGTGCAAGATATATAGATTCTATAACTCTTTTTGATTATGGATATTCAAATTATTCTATTAAACATGTAGCAGAAAAAAATGAAATAGTAAGCACAACTCAAATTGCAAATGCTACTAAAGAAACAAGAGATTTAGATTTATTATTATCTGATGATTTAAATATACTTGTAGAAAATAATACAGAGATTCCAGAACCAACTATTGATCTAAATAAAGATCTTAATGCGCCAATTACTGAAAATTCTGTTGTTGGCACTGTTAGCTATTCAATTGATGGAGTAAATTATTCTCAAAATTTACTTGCTGCTCATTCAGTTGAAAAGAATGATTTTTTGATTATTATTTTTAAAACGGCTTTAGCTATTATAGTACTTTTAATTTTTACTACATTCTTGTTTTCGAAATCTAAAAAAAAGAAAAAAAGAAAATATAAATATGCTAGACATTATTAAAATTTTTAGAGGGATTGATAAATCCCTCTCTTTTATTTATAATCTTTACCCAAGACAATGGTAATATCTACTGTACTTGAACTTGAAGTACTATTTGATATACTACCTACTCCTAATATATCCTTTATATCTGAAGTTATATCTGTCGCTGCCGACTTTTTATTTACAATTGTTGTTTTAGCTGTTGAAGATGTCGTACCTGTTTTATATACATTGTATCCTTTATTTTTTAATGCTTTTGTTGCTTTATTTAGAAGTGCTGAATCTCCACTTCCGTTAAGTAACTCGATTTTTATTGATGAACTTTTAACACTTGTGGATTTACTTGTTTCATTTGTTGATGTATTTTTGTCTTCTGAAGTGCTTGTTTCAGTTGTTCCATTTTGTGTTGTAAATAATTCATTCACTAATTCTTCAGTTTCATCTTCATCATAAATAAAAAATGATAAATTATATGCACCCAATGTTCCTGTAGTTCCTGGCACCGAAGCTGCCTGTAAATTTCCTGTATTAAAGTCAACTATATATGGCACATAATCTTTTATTAAAGACCAATCTGTTATATTAGTTGTTACATTGTCTTTAAATATGTCTATAAATGATCCTATTTTTGTTACATTTTTTAGTGATATAGTTTGATCTAATACTACTTTAATAAATTCTCGTTGCGTTCTCATTCTTCCTATGTCATTGTCACCATATTCTGACGGATATGATGTTCCATCATTATTATGCCTAAATCTTACAAGACCTTCTGCTTGTTCTCCATTTAATGTTTGTAATCCTGCTTTTAAATGTATATATAAATCTTGTGAACTATCATCATAATCCATATCTATAGGTACATCATATTCTACTCCACCTATTGTATCTACTAACTCAACCAATGCATTATTACTCACAGCTACATAATATTTTATATTTAAACCTGTTATTTCATTTACTGCATCTAATGTTTTTTCTGGACTAGATTGATATAATGCATTTAATTTATCATATGATGTTGCTTTCTTTTTATTATTTCCAACAAATGTGTCTCTTGAAATTGAAAGCAAGGTAGCTTTTTGTGTCTTTGGATTATATGATGCTACCATAATTGTATCTGTTAATTTCGTTTCTATGTCTTCACTTACTCCTAAAATTAAAACAGTAAAAGGATCTAAATTAGCTAATTTTTTTTCATCTTGCCCCATAGCTGTTTGTAATAATCCTTTCATGCCCCAACCGTTTTTATAAGTACTGTATCCTACAAAGCCTATTGCAAATAAAAGTATTACTGCTATTATTGTTAAAAATACTTTTAAAACTCTATGCTTCTTTTTCCTTTTTTTATCTTTTCTTACATTTTTCACATTTTTTACTACTTTTTTACTCATTTGCTTTTTTATTCACTCTTTTCTTTCTAAATTCAAAACTATAGTCTGCATTATAACAAATTTTTACCTAAAAAGCAATACTTAACTATAATATTATTTTCATATAAAACTTTAGTTATAGTAGAATCCTCTATTGCCTTAGAAATAGTGCCATTCCCGTTAATTGAAACTACTAAAAATAATATTGTTAATAATAAGTATATAATTATTATTGCTTTTAACAAACCATATACTATTCCTCCTGCCTGATTACATTGCTTTATTATAGGAATTTTACTCAATCCTTCCGAGAAAAATTTTAATATAATTACCAATACCCTTGTTATAATAAATAAAAGTATTGCTGTTAGGATTTCAATTGCTATCTTTGATACTGTATCTGCAACAATTTGTATAGCTTCTGATTTTGCTACATCTTCCATGCCACTTACCTTTGATTCCACATATTTTTGTAACTCTGTTTTTTCTTCTTGAGCTTTATTGTTATTATTCTCATTAACCTGATTATTATTAATAATAACTTCTTTTATTTTATCATCAATATCTGTATTATTAATTATTAAATTAGAAACTGGTTTATATAAAATTAATGTTACTAATATTGCTATTAAAAAAGCGCATATACTAAATATTACATTTATTAAGCCTTTTTTATATCCAATTGCTACATTTAGTATAATTATTGCTATCAATATTATATCTATTAATATTCCCATTCCTTTTCCCTCTTTTTATTTATAAATCTATAATTTCGACTCTGTCTTTATATATAACAATGGCTGTATCATTTGAAAACATAACATTTGTAATTTCCTGGTTAGATGTATATTTTTTTCTTAGCAGACCTCTTGTATTTATAAAATATAATTCTGTTCCTATATTAATACAAATAGTGTTACCATATGTATACATTTCCTTGGCCACTGCATCAAAATTATATACATTTTGTTGATTATTAGAGGTGTTCAATATATTTAAAGTCGAGCTTGTATTAAATACTCCTGTAGTTTCTTCTTTGATATATGCAATGTTATTGTTTAAATTAACTGATGTAAATGTAGTTGTATCATCTATTGTTATTAATTCATTTTCATTTTCTTGTTTAATTATATCTATACTATCGTCATAACCACAAACTAAATTATTATCTTCTTGATATTGTAATTTTATTAGCATTTTTGATACTTCCGCATTATATATATATATAATAGCTTCATCTGGATTAGTTTTTGCCTTTTCTACTGATATAACTTTTACATTTGATTGTATTAATGTTCCAGATGTATCTAATTCTGCAAATGCTAAATATTGATTATCATTTGATATTGATACATCAACTGCTCTTATAGATGATAAATAATTTTTTAATACTTGATTTCCATTTGGATCATATAGAGTTATAATAGATCTATATGTCGTATCTGTTGTAACTAATGCAACATAACCATTTTTGTTTACATGTATTTGTAAAATTTCTCCATCGATTTGATTTCTCCATAAATATGTCTTGCCAGAAATTAAGCAAAACTCTTGACCATTTTTTTCTGCTACAGCTAAATACTTATCTGTTGCTGCAAATAATGCAGTATTAATATTTATTTCGATTTCAGAAATATTTTCTCCTAAAGTATTATACATAACTAAATTTTTATCATTTAAAATACATACATATTTGTCATAACAAAAAATTTGATTATTTTTATCTGTATTTAAATCAATAGTAGCTACATCTTCATTAGTTATATCTTTTCTTAAAACATTTATGTCTATCCAATTTCTGAATTCTTCTTTTGATATATATAGTGAAATAAGTATAATAATTGCAATCACAAACAGTACTATAAAACCAATTATAATTATTTTTCTAATATTTAATTCTCTTTGTATTTGATAATCGTATTTTTCATTATTTTCCATTTGCTTCTCCTTTTGCCACATTTTATCAAATATAATTTAAAATATCAATAATTATTTAGTTTTTGATATAAAATAAATTTGTATTAAGCCTAAATACCCAAATATAGGGAACATTATTTTTACTAAATTTGAGAAGCTAATCTTTATAAATAATAAACTTGCTATACACAAACTGCTAACAAATAGTGGAAAACTTTTTTTATTTTTACAAATATTGTTTAAAAAACTTATTCCAACAGATGTTGCTGTTGTAAAAATAGCAATCAAAATAATTATTCCATATATTTTACTCCATTTGGTAAATATATGTTTTACAACATATACTACTGGCATTTCTAAATTTGTAAAATCAATATCTACATTTACTAATAATAAAAAAATTAGGGTTGATATTACAAATATTATTATAGCTGTTATAGTTGAAACAAGAATTATTTGTTTTTGCTTTTTTATAAATTTATTTAAATTAATTAAAACTGGTATTAATAAAATTAAATTATAACTCGCATATATGATAGCATTGATTATCCAAAAATAGCTATTATCATTATTCGTATTAGTTCCTATACTATCTATTGATATAATTGTAAGGTTTTTTATACCCAGTATAACTACTGTTACTATCAATATTGGTATTATCATGCTATTTATTTTTGCAATACTATCAATATTTTTTAAAAATGTTATAAAACATATAATTGATAAAAACGTACTTCCTATTATTCTATTTATTCCGAAATTCTTGTTCAAAATATGTTCCAAATCCAGATATCATAATAATAAAAGTTATACATAAAAACATATTTATAATGATATTTGTAATACTATTTAAGCGTCTTTTTTCTAAAAAAATTGTATTTAAAAATTCCTTGTATGTTTTTATTTTATGCCTATAGATTATAAATAATGTTTTATATATTACTAAACCTAAAATTATGCTACATAATAATATACCTATAATTCCATTTTTTCCAAACCTATAAAAAAATAAATATATTTCTTGGCCTGAAGCAAAACCAGCTCCGAATTAATGCTCCAATTATAGTAAAAATCATAAAAAAACCCCTATAAAAATATATAAGGGTTTTCTATATTTTATTCTTTATTTTTTTCTTCTAACTTGCCATATTATTATTCCTAAAATTATTATTGCTATAGGAACTATAAATATAATTCTTAAAATAAGAAGTTTTTGAGCATCTGTTGCTGTGAATGTACTTACTTTTGTATAATCTTTTCTTATAGTTATTCCTTCATCTTGGTCTGTTAAATATGCTATAGAATTTAATACTAAATCCTTATTATTATACAAAAATACCATTGGATATACTTGACTATTTATCTGCATATCTGAAATAAAATTATTATCTCCAAATATAACAAGTGTTGATTTTATACTATTATCTTCTTCAGTTGTTTCACCTGTTGTATTAGTTTCTTCTCCAGCTTCTTCTGTTTCTTCTGTCTCGTCTGATATAGTTTTTGTAAACATTCCTCCTATAGTAAATCCTCCTTGAACATCATCATCTAGTACATCTGTTGATTCACTTGATATATTTGTTCTAAAGTAAGATGTATCTTCAGTATAAATTATATCTTGCTCTTCAATCCCTAATTCTTCAATTTTATCATCATTTACATTGATTTTAGTTGGATTTAATAATATCGCATTATTTAAATCTGCATCTATTTCAGTATTTCCTAAATTTGATACGATACAGCTTGCATATCCCAATGCCGTTTTGTCACTATCTGTTTCATAAATATATCCTACATCAAAAGGATCTATTCCGTATAATTCTAAGATACTATTAACATTTGGTAAATCTAATTTTTCAGCATATGATGAATTTAACCATAAAATATTTCCACCATTATTTATATATTTTTTTATTTCATTTGTTGTTAATTCATCAAAATCTTTTGTAGGAGTGGTAATAACTAATGTATCACAGTCATCTGGTATTGATCCTGTAACTAGTATATCTAGAGTGTTATATTTTAATACTTCATCTTCTAAATATGCCGCTAAGTAACTCATTCCTCCAGAATAATCTAAATTATAGTCTGAGTACCCTGTTAGAAAATATACATTAGCTAATTTGTCACTTGATACACTTGAAATTGCTGATGTAATTTTTTCTTCTGTTAAATCTATTGTATTATAACTACTATCATAAGTATATAAATCATCTGAATATAGTAATTTTGATTTTTCTGCATTTTCAACAATAATTACTTGGGAACTACTTTCAATATTGTATTTTGAAGCAATATCAGTTCTTTCATTAATATCAATTTCTTCTACATTTATATTCTCATTTACTTTATTATATTGTTTTGCAAGACTAACTGTTGCATCACCTGGTTCAAATCCGACAAAATATATATTTACTTTGTTTGTAATATCTTTTATTCTTTCTTTGCTTTCTTCTGTTAAAGTATATTCATTATTTGCTGTACAATCTATTGGTGTTAATTCTAATGATGCAAATACCGAATTTATTAATATAACTATAGCAATAATTATTGCTATTAAAAGTAATGTATTTGTTCTACTTATTAACCATCTCTTTTTTAATGTGTCCATTAATCTCGTTCTTAATTTTTTCTTATCGCTATTTACTGATTTGTTATTTTTTTCTTTTTTCAAAACTTTTTCTCCTCCCTATTTTATACTTTTTCTTCTTTGCATAAGTATCATTGTAATCAAAATAAATAGAATTGTAAGTGTTACAAATAAAACTACTGATGTTATATCAATTTGTCCATATAAGAAATTTATAAAATTATTCATTAAAGAAAGACTAGATAAACTTGTTACCATTTCTGGAATCCATGTTGATCCAAATACAAATGCAAATGTTAATATACCTGCAATTATTGGAGATTCTGTTATACTAGAAGCTAATATACCAAAAGCAATATATACACATGAAAGTAATATAAATCCTAATGCCGAGGTTAAATAGATTGGAACATCAGGCACTCCAAACATGCATAAAATTCCAAAATACATAAGCGTACATAAAACCGGAATAAGAATTAAAAGCATTGCTGATATAAATTTAGCCATAACAACACCTAACATACTAACAGGAGATGTTAATAGAAGTTGTTCTGTTCCTGATTTTCTTTCTCCTGAAAATGTCCACATTGTAAGAAGTGGTGCTATAAGCATTAGTCCGTAAAAGGCTCCACAATAAAATAAATCTGTTAAATCAATTGTTGAATATTGTATCGCTGTTATATAAAAGAAAAAACTAAATACTATTAAAAATATACCTATTACAACATAACCTATTGGTGATAAAAAGTAATTTTTCAACTCTTTTTTTATTACTGCACCCATTTATTTATCCCCTCCTTCTCTTATAATCTTCATAAATGCATCTTCAAGTGTTGCTTCTGCTTTTTTCATTTCAAATATTGTTATATTTTCTTTTGCAAATTCACTAAAGATTATTTTATTTAAATTAATGTTTTCTTTTCCTGTTATTTCATATTGTTTAGTATTATCTGAATTTGTCCTTATTAATTTTATGTCTGTTATTCCATCTATTTTTTCTTTCATTGCATCTACTTTATTTTCATTATCTTCTACTGTAACATAAATCACATTATTGTTAGATACTTTTTTCTCTAAATTTTCAGGAGTATCTATAGCTACTATTTTCCCTTTATTTATAATAATTACTCTATCACATATTTGACTTACTTCTGATAATATATGTGAACTTAATAATACTGTATGCTTTTTTCCTAGATTTTTTATTAAACTTCTTATTTCCGTAATTTGTTTGGGATCTAATCCTACTGTTGGTTCATCTAAAATTAGAATTTTTGGGTCTCCTACCAATGTTCCTGCTAAACTAACTCTTTGTTTTTGCCCTCTTGATAAATTTTTTATAAGTTTTTGTTGCATTGTATCAAGACCTGTCTCTTTTAATATTTCTTGCACGCTTTCTTTTTTATTTTTTTTATTAACTTTTTTTAATTCTGCCATATAAGTTACAAATTCTTTAACTGTTAAGTCCATATAAAGAGGTACTCCCTCTGGCATGTATCCTATCTCTTTTTTTGCTTTTTTTGGTTTTTTTATAGTATCAAACCCATTTACTATGACATTTCCTTCAGTTTGCTCGATAAATCCAGTTATAATATTCATTGTTGTAGTTTTTCCTGCACCATTTGGTCCTAAAAAACCTACTACTTCTCCATCTTGTATACTAAAGCTAATATCATCTACGGCAACATTGCTCCCGTATTTTTTAGTGACATTCTTTACTTCAATCACAAATGTTTCCTCCTTCTCTTTTTTCTTTAATTTTATTCATTGACAATATTATCATTTATAAATTTTAATGTAAATATGTTTCACAAAATTTTCACACTTTTTTTTATTTTTTATTGACTTTATTATTATTTTATGGTATTATAGTTTCGTTCGAGTGATTTGGGTCAGTAGCTCAGCTGGATAGAGCACAGGCCTTCTAAGATTGTGACTACATTCACAAGTACATTGATATAACTGGATTTTGAGAGTTAGTT
>CALXCB010000038.1 GCA_944386695.1 uncultured Clostridia bacterium
GGTTTATAATCATGAGGTTTTGGATATTGAAATTTAACACTTTCTTTTAAATCATTTCTAGTTCCTATTATAACAACTCTTTGTCTCTTTTCAGCTACTCCATAATCCCATGCATTTAAAACCTTCCATTCAACTGTATATCCTAAATCTTCAAAGACATCTACCATTGTTTGAATTGTTCTACCACCATCATGAGTTGTCAATCCTTTTACATTTTCAGCTAAAAACATTTTAGGTTGCAACTGTCTTAAAAATTCAGCATAATAAAAAAACATTGTTCCTCTAACATCTTCTAACCCCAATTTTTTTCCGGCATAACTAAATGATTGACAAGGATATCCTCCAGATAATAAATCTAATTCTCCTTTTTTCAAATTAAATTCTTTTAATAAATCTTTTTGAGAAAATTTTACAATATCTTCTTCAATTACATTCCAATTTGGTCTATTTAATCTTAATGTATCACATGCTGTTTTATCTATTTCTACTAATCCTATTTCTTCAAATCCTGCTTTTTCTAATCCTAATGCTAAACCTCCTGCTCCTGCAAATAATTCTATACATTTTCTTTTCATTAAAGTCCTCTCCTTTAGTACAATTTTGTAATTCCAATTTCATCTATATGTTCTAATAATTCTTGATATTTTTCTCCATAAGCAAATGACTGTGATTTTTTATCTTACCTAAAATTCTATTTATATGTATTTCTTTTATACTCATAAATACTGCACTTCTCATATTAGCAATCCTCATTTTTCCTCAAATCATATATACTATATCATAAATTTTATTTTTTTTCTACAAACTAACAGTATTTCTCTTAAGTTTTTCTATAATGTTATTTTTCTAATTACCACTAGTTATTCCATAGTATGATGTAATTTCTTTTATTTCTACTAATAATTCTTTTTTTATTTTTTCATCATCATTGAATTTTTCTTTTAAATTATTTAATTTTATAATGTCTGCTTTATCTATTATAATTTGTTTTAATTCAGATGTATAATTTTTATCAAGCATTTCAACTCTATCAGCTATTTCTTTTAAATGCTCGCAATTTAATATATTAATCTTTTGTATCTCTTCTAAAAGTTCATTAGTATTTCAAATAGTGATCGTTTCTTTATTATTTGATAAACTATTTTTTCTCCATTCTTTATTTAACTCTTTTTCTTCACGTTCATCAACTTGTTCTTGCTCCACATTAATTAAATAAACTTTATCTTGAAATGAACCTTTTTTCTTATTCTTAAGTTCTCTAGCATTTTCTACATCATTATGCGATATATTCTTCGTTTCCATAATTGTCTCAATTACTTCCATTAAATCTGCTAATTCTTCTATACTATGTTCTTCAATAAATTCATGAGCTTCTTCGAACAATTTTTTATCTAGTTCTTGTATATATTCATTATTATCTAAAATTCTATAATTTGCTTTTCTTCCTTTTACATTATTTATTTCTTCAGGTATTTTATCTCTTACTAATTTATTATAAGTATATATCATATTTATCATCTCCAAAAGCATTATAAAACAACTGTTTGTATCTGTCAATATGAATTTACTATTTTTTCATTTTATTTCTAGTATATAATTTTCCTTTTAATTCACATACAAACTTTCCAAAAATTCTTTAGAATATTCTCTTTGGTTCTCATAATTTGACAAAAACTTTCTTTGATCTTTATTATTAATTTTATTATTATTTCTTATATTATTATCTTCCACTTTTTGATGGATAGCCTGTCCATTTTTTGATTGATACTGGTATCCATTATTTAATGGATACGGTACATCATTTATATAAATTCTTCTTTGAATTATTTGTTTATTTTCTTTCATATACCACTCCAATTCTAGCAATAAATCAAGCATAAAAATACAGAATATTTCTTTTATTTTGAAATACTCTGTAATATAGATGATTACTGCATTTTATTTGTTTTCATATTTGGTTGGTATATTTTAAAACTCACAGGTGTGGATTTAAACTTACAATTTCCAGCTGGTTGGGAACAAGCAAGAACTATTAAATTTGAGCAAGGCTTTACATCTCCTGCTCCTCGCGATTTTGTAGGTTTTGGAGCACTTTCTGAACCAGAATCTTTAGCAATTTATAATTTCACATTACAACATAATTTTAGCTTAATTTTAGCATATCATACACAAGGTCAAGAAATTTATTGGCAATTTAAAGACTTTAATCCTCCAAATAGTCTAATAATTGGTCAAAAGTTAGCATCTGTTAGTGGATATAGACTTGCAAATACACCATATAATTCTAGTTTTGCAGGCTATAAAGACTGGTTTATTCAAAATTATAACCTTCCTGGATACACCATTGAAGCAGGTATCCGGAAAAAATCCACTTTCTATTTCACAATTTGATGAAATTTATAATGATAATATTGGTATTTTCATTTTAGGTGCTACTTTATAATACTTGAATCTTGATATTCTCAATCTTAAAAAATCTTTTCATAGTTTTAGGAGCTATTCTTTCATACAAATAGCTCCATAACTTTTTATATATTATTATTGTTTTTTAACCTTTATACTCTCCTCCATTTACATGCATAACTTGACCTGTTACATATGATGAATCATCACTTGCTAAATATATAAATAGTGGTGCTATTTCATATGGATGGCCTGCTCTTCCCATAGGAGCATCAGATCCTAATGTCGGTATTTTTTCTTTTTCCCAACAAGCAGGTTGTAAAGGTGTCCAAAATACACCTGGTGATACTGCATTTACTCTTATGTTTTTATCTGCTAAATTAGTAGCTAAAGATCTGGTAAATCCTACTATAGCACCCTTACTTGTTACATAATCTATAAGTTCCGGCTCCCCTTTAAAAGTAGTTATAGAAGTAACATTTATGATACTTGCACCTGGTCTCATACATTTTAATGCACTTTTTGTTAAATAAAACATGGCATAAACATTTGTTTTTATTGTTAAATCAAATTGCTCATCTGTTATATCTAATAAACTTTTTTGTTGGTATTGAACTCCAGCATTATTTACTAAAATATCAATCTTACCGAAATTCTCTATAGTTGTATCAATTATTTTGTCGCAAAAATTACTTTCCTTGATGTCTCCGGCTATTAACAAACACTTTCCTCCCATTCTTTCGATAAATTCCTTTGTTTCTTCTGCATCTTTATGTTCATTATAGTATGCAATTACTACTATCGCTCCTTCTTTTGCGAAACCTACCGAAACAGCTCTGCCTATTCCTGAATCTCCTCCTGTTATTATTGCGACTTTATTCATTAATTTTCCAGATACTCTATAATATGGATTATTAAATATTGGTCTAGGTTTCATTAAATATTCCATTCCGGGTTGTGTATCTTGATGCTGTGGCGGAAATTCAATTTTATAATCTTTACATATTAATCCATACCCTTGATCATCTATGTATTTTAGTCCATAATCATCTTGCCCATTATTGTTAGAATTATAATATTTGTAATTCATTTTATCACCTCACCTATTTATATGCTAAATAGATGAAGTCTGTGAATTAATTTACAAAAAGCTGTATATAATATATTAATTTCGTTTGTGCTGTATTTAATGATTTACTTCTAAGTATTGCATATGATATTCCCATTAAAATGTAAAGTATTGTCCATATTATTGGAAATAAAAAACCAGGTGATGCTAAAATTGGTTTTTGTAATGAGTTATAATCGATTGAATTAGAAATAATTAATCCTACTATACCTCCTATAATTACTGGAATTAATATAGAGGTGGCATAAATTTTAAATTTTGACATAAGGTTCCTCCTAATAAATATTATATTATATAATATATTTATGTTTTTATTATATTTTAATAACTATTTTTTAATTATTTCTCAAATTTTAATGTTTTTAATATATCATATAGTTTATGTACTGGAAGTCCTACAACAGTTGTATAATTACCTTCTATTTTATCTATATGAACGCAAAACTCATCTTGTATTCCATATGCACCAGCTCTATCCGATGCTTTTCCTGTATCTAACCACTTTTCTATTTCTTTTTCTGATATATCTTTTAAATATACTTTAACTTCATCATATGTTTTATATTCTTTATATTTCCCATTTTCTTCTATAATAACACAAAGACCTGTTATCACACTATGAATTTTATCTCCATCTAATAATTCTTTTATCATTTCTTTAGCATGATCTCTATCATGTGGCTTACCATATATTTTTTTATTTTTAGTTACAATTGTATCTGACCCTATTATTATTCTGTCTCCTTTAGTTTTATTAAATACATCTTTAGCTTTTATATAGGCTAATCTAGTTGCTTGTTCTTGCATTGTTAATTCATCTATTATCTTTTCTTCCACTGTACTTACTATAATGTCAAATTTTGGTATGACTAATTGTAATAATTCTTTTCTTCTTGGTGAAGCTGAAGCTAATATAATTTTCATTTTTCAAACTCCTTTTTTGAACAAATGACAATTAAGACCCAGTCCCAAATGTCATTTTTGGCGGAGCAAGAGGGATTCGAACCCCCGCGCCGATTTCTCGACCTACCAGTTTTCGAAACTGGACTCTTCAACCACTTGAGTATTGCTCCTTGTTTTTTATATATTTAATTTATAAAAAATTGGAAAAGAGTATTGTCTCTACTTCCAATTAATTTTTTACAGTATGAATAAGCATTGGTGTGTCATCAGTGATTTTTCTAAATACATATCCATTTTCTAATCCATAATCTATAATACTTGGTAGTGCTTCAACAGTCTTTTCATTATTTGCAAAATCATGCATTAAAACCACATTATTTCTATTTTCTTTTATTCCTGATACCACATTATTATATACGTCAGCACTTGTCTTTGCTTTTCCCGAATCATCAGAATCTATATTCCAATCAAAATATCTAAACCCTTCATTTAAAACTCTTTGAGTTGCTTCTGTCATTATTCCTTCACAATATTTTTTACTTACTGTATTAGAAGATCCTCCTATAAATCTTACTGTATTGGCTGTATAACCTGTTGTTTCTTTTACTTGCTGTTGAATTTTTTTAAAATTATCTATACATGCATCTACAGATTGATATACTTCTGAATAGTTATGTGTATATCCATGTAGTCCTATTGTATGACCTTGTTCTTTTTCTTCTTTTATGTATTTTGCATTTTCATCAGTGTAATGAAGTACAAAGAAAGTAGCTTTTATATTTTTTTGTTTTAAAATATCTAATATTTGCGGTGTTACAGTTGAACTTGGCCCATCATCAAATGTTAAATAAATTATTCCTTTTGCCATTTCTTCTTCTTTCTTTTCTTTTTCTCTTTCTTCCTTTTCTTTTAATTCCGCTGTGAGCATCATATTTTCATTATCAGTTTCTTTTTGTTCTACAGCTTTACTTTTTTTAGTATTTTTCAGTATGATAAAAAATACCATTAACAAAATGATAATTATTACTATTATTGCTATTAAAATATATCTATTTCTATATCTTTTATTATTATATTTTATTAATTTATTTAACGACATTTTTTACACCTAATTATCTTAGTTAACAATTTGACTCATTCTTCCATAGACTAAACTTACCCATGTTGATGAAGATGGACAGAATTTTGTTTTTACAGCTGAAAGTGTTTTTCCATAATAAAATTTTCCACCTGGTGTTAAATAATTATTATGTAATTTTTTGGCAGCTTCTCTTAACCCTTCTTCTACTGAACTGTATCTAATAAGTTTTCCATTTGACATTAAACTTATATAATTATGTGTATTTCTATGATTTTTGGCTATATCCCAACCAGATTCAGCTGATATTAAACCACAAAAGAATATTTCGTTTAAGGAGTATTGTTCACACAGGTCATATATTATTCCTGCATTTGTCTCAAAAAATCCAGATGTGTCTTGTTTTACACCTGAAATTAATGTTATGAAATCTTCTCTTGATAATCCTGTTCTAACTGTTAAGTCCATATTTTGCGAAATTGTTACTTCATTTATTGATATATATTTATTTTCTTCTTCTACTACTTCTTCTGTTGAAGAAACTTCAATTTGTTCTGTACTAACTTTTTCTTCTGATTGCTCATTTTCTTCTGCCGGATTAGTTATATTTTTATCATTTTCATCAATATCTTTTTCTGTAACATTTTTCTCATTATTACTACTTCTCTCTATTACTTCTGATCTTGAAGTTACATTTGGTTTTTCTGTTCTTGTAGCAATATTTATATTTTGCTCTTTTACAACTCCTATTGAATTTTCAGCTATTCTTTCTAATTTTTTATTGTTATAATATTTTAGTCCTAATACGATTATTGTTGCTATTATTATAGTAAATAATACTATATTTATGTAAATTATTTTTTTGTTTTTTTGCTTCATTAATTTTCTCCCCTTTTAAGTCGACCTGTCTATTATACCATTTTTAGCATATTTTGTCAAATTGCTTGCTATTAATGATTTTTCATGATAAAATAATAAGCTTAGGAGGTATAAAAATGGCTTTTGATGGACTTATTACTCATACAATTGTTTCAGAATTAAAAAATGTTATAGGATATAAAATAGATAAAGTTTATGAACCTGATAAAAATACTATTATTTTTGGTTTATATGGCAGACAAAAAAATCTGGCTCTTCTTTCTTGTATATCTGCAAATAATTATAGACTTCATTTAACTACACATACACAACCTAACCCTCTAACTGCTCCTAATTTTTGTATGCTACTTAGAAAACATCTGATAGGATTAAAAATAAAAAATATCTATACTGTTGATTTAGAACGTATTATATTTATAGAATTAGAAAACAATGAAAACCCTAATAAAATTATTTATAAGAAAATTATTATAGAACTTATGGGTAAACATAGTAACATTATACTTACAAACGAAAATGATGTCATAATTGATAGTATGCGTCACACAAGTATAGAAGAAAATTCTAATAGAGATGTTTATCCAACAGCTAGATATATTTTTCCAGAATCAAAAAGGTATAGTTTTTTAGAATTAAACAATTTTGATGACTTTTATATAAAAATTGAACCTAAACTTACAGATTTTATTACTAATCAAATTACCAATATCGATAATCTTGATATTTATAATTTTGGTCTTGATAAAATCATTTCTAATACATTTAACGGAATAAGTCAAAGTTTTATTCAAAATATTATACAAAAACTAAAACTCACAGATATTTCAAAAAATGGATTAGAAATTTTATATAATACAATTAATAAAATAATAGACTCACAAAATTTAGATATATTTTTTACAGAAAATAAAAAAGATTATTATTTATATATTTCTTCATCAGAAAATAATGAAGATTTTCATATAAATTCTAAATTAGATGATTTTTATTTTGAAAAAGAATCTAATGAATTATTTAAAAATTATAGAAATGGAATTTTACATTTGATTTTGGCCACATTAAAAAAATACGAAAAACGTTTATCAAATATTGATAATAAACTCTCAGAATGTAAAGATATGGATAAATTTAGACTTTATGGTGAACTAATCACTGCAAATTTATATAGAATTCCTAATAAAAATGTTTCAAGTATTACTGTTGAAAATTACTATGATAACAATAAACCAATTATAATTCCTTTAGATAAAAAATATTATCCTTCTTACAATGCTAAACGTTATTTTAAAAAATATTCAAAACTAAAAAATGCTCTGGAAATTGTGAATATACAAAAGCAAGATACAATTAAAGATATTAATTATATAGAAAGTGTTGTATACGAATTAGAGGCTTGTGAGTCTATATCTGATGTTCAAGAAGTTTATGAAGAAATATCTGAAAATTCTATTTTTGCCGATAAATTAAAAGCAAAAAAATCAAATAAAAATTCTAAAAAGAATAAAAAAACTAAAACTTTAACTAAAAATAAATTGGCTTCATTTAACCCTTTAAAATATGTTATCGATGGTTACACTATTCTGGTTGGCAGAAATAATAAAGAAAATGATTATTTAACTTGTAAATTTGCAAATAAAAATGATATTTGGTTTCATACCAAAGACATTCATGGAAGTCATGTTATTTTAAGAACTAATCCAAATGAGATTGTTCCAGATGAAATTCTAGTTGAAGCTGCTAAACTTGCAGCAAAACATAGCAAAGCTAAAAATTCTTCACATGTTCCTGTTGATTTTTGTAAAGTTTCTTTTGTTAAAAAACCTAGTGGCAGTAAACCTGGATTTGTTATTTATAGTAATAATAAAACTTTATATGTTTAATTTAATAATATAAAAAAAATCACCCTAATTTTACTAGTGTGATTTTTTTCATATTCCTATACTAACATTAAAACAGCCATAGGAGCATTATCTCCTCTACGTGGTTCTGCTTTTACTATTCTTGTATATCCTCCAACTCTATCTGCATATTGTGGAGCTATTTCATTGAATAGTTTTGATGGTAAATCTACATTTTTTCCATCTATTTTAACTTTGTTAATTTTTTTCATTATTTTTCTTCTTGCATTTAATCTTGATGGCATATCTTTTTGTCTTTTCTCTATAGTTTCTTCTTTAACTACTTTTAGATATTCTTTTCCATTTTTGCTTTTTACTAATTCTGTTAATTTATTTCCTTTTGAATCTAATTTTGCCTTTATAACTTTTTGGTCTACCATTTCATAATTATCTTTTTCTTTAACAGCTAATGCTATTATAGAATCAGCAATTGATTTTACTTCTTTAGCTCTAGCTTCTGTTGTTGTTATTTTTCCATACATTATTAAGTCTGTTGTTAATGTTCTTAACATTGACATTCTAATGTCTGTTGTTCTTCCTAATTTTCTGTTAGCCAATTTGTCCAACCTCCTTGTCTTTTTTGAATTTATTTTTTATATTTATTCCTCTTCTTTCGCAAACTCTAATCCTAGAGCATGTAATTTGGCCACTACTTCATCTAAAGATTTTTTACCTAAGTTTCTTACCCTCATCATCTCTGACTCAGTTTTATTTGCTAAATCCTCAACAGTTGAAATTCCGGCTCTTTTTAGACAATTGAATGATCTTACTGATAATTCCAAATCTTCTATAGATTTTTCTAGAATTCTTTCTTTTTTATTTTCTTCCTTCTCTATCATTATCTTTGTATTTCTTGTAGCCTCAGATAAATCTATAAATAGTTCTAAATGACCAGTTAATATTTTTGCAGCTAAACTTAATGCTTCATAAGGTTTTAAACTTCCATCTGTCCAAACTTCTATAACTAATCTATCTAAATCTACCATTTGTCCAACTCTAGTATTTTCTATTTGATAATTAACCTTTTTAACTGGTGTATATATTGAATCTATTGGTAGTACTGATATATCTTGGTCGCTCTTTTTGTTTTTGTCTGATGGCACATATCCTCTTCCTCTGTTTGCAGTAAGTTCCATAACTAAATGTCCACCTTCTGCAACAGTTGCTATATGTAAATCAGGATTTAGTATTTCAACAGTTCCATCTCCTTGAATATCTGCTGCTGTTACTTCTCCCTCACCCTTAAAATCTACACGTAGTATTTTCTCTTCTTCTCCGTCAAATTTTAATCTTACATTTTTTAAGTTTACTATAATTTCTGGTACATCTTCTACAACATTTGGAATACTAGAAAACTCATGTAATACTCCATTTATTTTTACACTTGTTAGGCTACAACCTGGAAGTGATGAAAGTAAAATACGTCTTAATGAATTTCCTATTGTTACTCCATAACCTCTTTCTAATGGCTCACATACAAATTTTGAATAATTGTTCTCATCATCAATCTTTATACATTCAATATTTGGCCTTTCGAATTCTATCATTATTTAACCTCCTAATTATTTAGAGTATAGCTCGACTATTAAATGCTCTTCTATTGGAATATCTATATCTTCTCTAGCCGCTAAGCGAATAACCTTTCCAGATAATTTTTCATTATCTTTTTCAAGCCATGCTGGAACTGGTCTTACTGAATT
Organism: uncultured Clostridia bacterium; assembly: GCA_944386695.1. GTDB lineage: Bacteria > Bacillota > Clostridia > TANB77 > CAG-508 > CAG-269. The sequence goes on from CALXCB010000038.1 coordinate 9,991, forward strand.
TGCTTCAGCATTTGCTTTTATTGTTTTATTATCTTTCTTTATTTCTCTAACAGTTATAACATCTCCAACTTTTACTAAATAAGAAGGGATATTAACTTTTTTACCATTAACTTCAAATTGACTATGGTTTACCATTTGTCTTGCTTCAGCTCTTGATACTCCATATCCTAATCTATAAACAACATTATCTAATCTACTTTCTAATATTTGTAATAGATTTTCACCTGTTATACCTTTTTTATTTGAAGCCATTTCGAAATATTTTCTGAATTGTTTTTCTCCAACTCCATAATATGATCTTGTTTTTTGTTTTTCTCTTAATTGTGTACCGTATTCAGAAAGTTTTACTCTTTTTTGACCATGATCTCCAGGTGCATAGTTTCTTCTAGATATACTACATTTATCTGAATAACATCTTTCACCTTTTAAGAATAATTTGCATCCTTCTCTACGGCAAACACGACATTGTGCGTCTTTATATCTTGACATTTTTTATTTCACCTCTTTATTTTTATTTAATGAATACAAAATATTTTTTAATTTTTATTATTTAAGAAATTTGTTTTACTCAAACCAATTTTTAAACTCTACGTCTTTTTGGTGGTCTACAACCATTGTGTGGTATTGGTGTTACATCTTTTATTGAACTAATTTCTAATCCTGCTGTTTGAAGAGATCTTATTGCTGCTTCTCTACCTGAACCAGGACCTTTAACATATACTTCAACAGTTTTTAGACCATGTTCCATTGCTTTTTTTGCAGCTGTTTCTGCAACTTCTCCTGCTGCAAAAGGAGTACTTTTTCTAGATCCTTTAAATCCTAGACCTCCTGCACTTCCCCAAGATATAACATTTCCAGCAACATCTGTAATAGATACTATTGTATTGTTAAAACTTGAATGAATATGTGCAGCTCCTTTTTCAATGTTTTTTCTATTTCTTCTTGTAACTGTTCTTCTTGTTACTTTTTTAGCCATTATCTTAACTTACCTCCTCTTTTAATTCCATATTTTATGGATAAGATATCGTTATATATTTATTTATTTTTTCTTGCTTCTGCTTACTACTTTTCTTGGACCTTTTCTTGTACGAGCATTAGTTTTTGTTCTTTGTCCTCTTACTGGAAGTCCTCTTCTATGTCTTAATCCTCTGTAGCATCCAATTTCTGTAAGTCTTTTGATGTTTAAAGCAACTTCTCTTCTTAAATCGCCTTCTACTTTATAGTTTGCGTCTATTTCTTTTCTGATTAAGTTTATTTCGTCATCTGTTAAGTCTTTTACCCTAACATCTGGACTAATACCAGTTTTTTCTAGGATTTTTTGTGAACTTGTTAGTCCTATTCCATATATGTATGTTAGTCCTATTTCTACCCTTTTTTCTTTAGGTAAATCTACTCCTGATATACGAGCCATGTTTTAATTACACCTCCGAATTTTAAATCTGTTTTAAAACTTTTTTATTTTTTCATATGCTTTACCAAAATGTACTTAAAGGTGAAATGCATCTAAATTAAACTAAAGTGCGCATTTAATTTAGATCTTTAAGTTTTTGATAAAATAAATTTATTATATTACACAAATAGACATATTAACAGCCGCTGTCTTTTTTGTGCTATAATTAACATAATCAATAAAAATACTGCATATATGATATTTCATATATCAGCTTATTTCAATTCATATTTTACTTTTGTATTTAATAAAATTTTAAACTACCCTTGTCTTTGTTTGTGTTTAGGGTTTTCACAAATTACTCTTATTACACCTTTTCTTTTTATAACCTTACATTTGTCACATATTTTCTTTACTGATGGTCTTACCTTCATTTCACTCATTCCTTTCTATATTTGATTGTTACTTAGCTCTCCAAGTTATTCTGCCACGGTTTAAATCATAAGGTGACATTTGTACTTTTACTTTATCACCTGTAAGAATTTTTATATAATTCATTCTTAATCTTCCTGAAATAGTTGCCAATATTTGATGACCATTTTCTAACTCAACTTTAAAAGTTGTATTTGGTAATGTTTCTACAACTACTCCTTCTAATTCTATTAAATCTTCCTTAGCCAAAATCTCGCCTCCTTAAAGAGCTATTTTTCTATGTTATAAATTAAGGTAAAGCTTTTGTAATTTGAAGCTTTTATGTAACTTTGATTTTGTTACACATTCCCCCTATTATTCACAATAGCTTTACCATTATATCCCATTTTTATTTAATTGTCAAGATTTTTGGCTCATTTTCTGTAATTAAAATTGTATTTTCATAATGTGCCGCCAAACTCCCATCTTCAGTTAGTATTGTCCATCCATCATCTAACTGCCAGATATCTGGTTTTCCTTGAATAACCATTGGTTCTACGCATAATGTCATACCAGGCTCTATCCTTATTCCTTTACCAGATTTACCATAATTTGGTATTCCTGGATCTTCATGCATTTCTTTTCCTATTCCATGTCCTTGAAATTCTTTCAAAACTGAGTAACCCTGTGATTTTACATATTCTCCTACTGCGTGAGAAATATCCCCTATTCTATATCCTGGCTTTGCAAATTTTATTCCTTCAAAAAATGCTTGTTTTGTTACATCTACTAATCTTTTTGCCTCATCAGATACTTTTCCTACTAAAAAAGTACGTGCAGCATCTCCATGATACCCATTTTTTAAAGCTACTGTATCTATACTTACTATATCTCCTTCTTGTATTATATGGTTTTTATGAGGTATTCCGTGTATTACTTCATCATTTACAGATATACAAGTTGCTGCAGGAAATTTAGGTATTCCTCTTATTCCTGGATTATATCCTATTTGAGCAGGTATTGCTCCTAAATCTCTCATTATTTTTTCAGCTTCTTGATCTAATTCATATGTTGATATTCCTGGTTTTACTTTTTTTTCTAGTTGTTCATAAAACTCTGCAACTATTTTACATACATCTTCCATTAATTCAATTTCTTTTTTTGATTTTATTGTAACCATTTTTGCCCTCTTTCTCCCCAAAAGAGACCAAGTCTCAATTGGCATTGCCAATCAAGATCCGGTCCCAAATGGCGTTATTCACTAATACTATTAATATCTTTTAAAATATCTTTTGCAGCATCTATTCCAAGTCTATTTATTGATATACTTATCTCTTCATCTTTTACTATTCCTTTTTGTTTATAAAAATCTATAACTGGTTGTGTTTGTGTAAAAAATGTATCTAGTCTTAATTTTAATTTTTCTTCTGTATCATCAACTCTTTTGGTTAATGGTATTTTACAATAATCACATAATTCGCCTTCTTTTGGTTTATTTAAAATCATATTATATACTCTTTTACAGTTAGGACATTCTCTTCTTGCCATAACTCTTTCTATAATTTCATCTGTTGGAGTAGTTAAATTTACTACTAAATCAACTTTTGTATTTTTATCAGCTAATATTCTATCTAATTCTTCTGCTTGTACTAGATTTCTTGGATATCCATCTAAAATAAACCCATTTTCACAATCTGATTCGTTTAGTCTATTTCTTACCATCTGATTTGTTACTTCATCAGGTACTAGTTTTCCTTCATCAGCATACTTAGTTGCTATTTTTCCTAATTCTGTTCCTTCTTTTATGTTTTTTCTAAAAATTTCTCCTGTAGATATATGTGGTATACCTAACTCATCTTTTAAAAATCCTGCAACTGTACCTTTGCCAGTTCCTTGTGCTCCCATCATTATAATATTCATAAATAAACTCCTTCTTTTCTTTTATTTTTTTAATATATGTATTTTATTCCATTTTATCCTAAAAGTCAATTTTTTCTACATATATTTCATCATTTACTGCTACTACTGTATAACTATTTATATTTTCTAATTCTTTTATTTCTTC